>JAVXFZ010000014.1:0-47585 GCA_036657595.1 Odoribacter sp.
TAAAAATTAGGAATAAAAAAGTATTATAGATTCATATTATAGATTACTTTTGTCGGGGAATGCCCTGAACAGCTACTGATGCTTATTTTAGGTCAGGGTAAAATTAGACGCTATAAAAATGAGAGCAAAAGATTGGAAGTCCGTAAAAACGGCAAAAGTTCTATTAATCGGTGAAGATTCTAACCTGCAATGGTCGGATGATGTACCGGAATTCGTAATGTTTGCCAACTATTATTTTCGTGAATTTCCGACAGATCACGGAGAACGCAGCCGTCACGTTGAAGCTCAGAATTTATTCGCTCACCTTCGAGAAGTGACCGCCGGAAAGTTTAAACCGGACGAGGTATATGTGACTAATCTTTGCCGGGAACCGTTGCCACACGCACCGAAAGGGAAAAGGGTGTTGATACCGGAAGAGAGAGCACAAGAGGGATTGGAGCATATTCAATGGATATTGATCGCCAATCCAAGCATCGAATGGATTGTGCCGATGTCACTACAAGTGAATTATTGGCTGCAAAAGCTGGATTTTTATACGACAGATCCATCGTTTCTCACCGCAGCCGAACCACGTAGAACAGGAATGAATAACGGGGAACCTTATTATCAACCGGTGGATGGGAAAGCATTTTCTCAAATCTGCGGCTCTATGTATGAGGCGAAGGAACAAACAGCCAAAGTGGTGCCCATCCTGCCTGCAAAAGATTTTCCTCTACGCGAGCGAAATCTGGAAGTATTCGGAGAAGCATATAAAAAATTGAAGACCTATTTTTCATCCCTCTAAAGAAACTTAAATATCCCTCCCCATTATCGCTCACTCAAAAAGGAATTTATCACGAGGTAAAATCGGATGAAAGTCGCCTTAAATTCATTTGCAAGCGAATTTGATATGAGTTTAATCCGAATTTGATCCGAATTTGTATTGATTTTGAGTGAGCGATAATGGGGAGAGATTTTAGAGAAAATGTAGCGATTGCCCGGAGGTAAATCTATTTCACACAAAAGCCGACGTTTTGTTTTTTTGTTTCATTGTTGAAAAATCTCAACCAATAAACGAATAAACAAAACGTCGGCTTTCAAATGCTATCCGAACGATTCTATCCTAAAACCCGGAATAGCTATCCGCGTGTCAATCGGTGTCATCAGAATCTGTAAGCCAAACCCAACGAGGCAGTAATTGCATTGGATTCATATTTTCCGGAGAAAACTTCATTCTGTTGGGTGATGACATTTTTCAGATTGTAGGAACCATCTTGACTGAATCCTTGAATATAAAGAAATGCGAAATCAATTTGCAGGTGGTTGACGGGTTCAAAGGTGAAACCTGCCGACATTCCCAGTTTGTTCATTCCGGGAGTTTCCGGATTGTAATTATTGCTGCGGATCGGGCTTTGATCGTAATAAATACCCGCGCGGAGGTCTAAACGTTCGGTCATTTCATATTGTGCGCCGATCCGTGCGATGATCGTATTTTTGTAGTTTTTTTCTGCTTTTATGGTATAACCGTTCAGGACGTTGGGCGTGAATTGAACGTTCAGCGAATCGTAAGCACTCCAGCCTACGTATTGCAAATCGAGTGCTACTTCCCAACGTTTGGTCGGACGATAGCTTACACCCAGTGTTGTATTGGAAGGGAGAGGTAGTTCCGCTTTAAAAGTACCCTCATTCATCGGAGGAACCTGCAATTTAGGGTTTAGTTCACCCAATTGTGCAAATAGTTTTTCTATTTTCAAACTGGCATAATCCAATTGTGCATCGCCTTCTTTTACTTTCATTTTAATGCGAGAGCGATAAGATAATCCAAGGGTCACTTTGTCGCAAACGTCATACATTATGCCGACATTAAATCCGGCGCGGATATTGGCTTTACCGTCCAAAGTAGCCGAAACGGGAACAGCTCCGTCGATTTCAGAGATTGTTTTGATGATTTCTTGTTTCGCCACATCAGGGAGTTTATTTGGGTCTACCTGACCAACAACTGCTTTTAACAGCTGAAATTCCGACGGACTGAAAAGAGCGCGAGAGAGCGTTACCTTGCCTATCGCTAAGTCCAATCCGGCTCCAATACTCAATTTATCTGTGATTTTATATGAAAAGGTGGGCTGAATCACGTAGGATTTCAGGGCAATATCTTGTATTAAATTAGAACCTTTCCAATTTTTAGGCCATTTAAGGGTACTACCATAAGGTGTTGTAAATGCAATACCGGCAGCAAAGTTATCATAGATTTTAAAGCCCGCGTAAGCATATATAGGCGTGCTAACCGGATTGTCTGTTTCTTCCGAATAATCTCCACTTATATATTTCGCGCGAGGTGATACGGCTGAGATACCAACTGAAAAGTCGAATGTGTTTTTCATAAATACTAATCCAGCCGGATTGAAATGCATATTTTCAGCGCCCAGTTTCATACCTGTCCCCACGTGTCCCATTCCTGTCTGTTTTGTACTTAAAACATTCACCTGATAGCCCTCTGCAAATAGTGGCAATATTGCCACACTAATCAACAACGATAAGAAAAATTTCTTCATAAAATACTTTTTACATTTATAAAAGGTTGTTACGTAATTGTTTGTAAACAGCCATTAAATTTTCAGAACGGCAAAAGTAAATACTTTCTTCCCCGCTTGTTTCTACTTTGCGGTATGGAAGAGTAACAAAAGTGTCTATTCTAAAATGAATGCCGAAAAGTGAGAAATAAAATCCGGATATTTATATCTTTGCTGAAGGATATACGCAGAAGTGTATTCAAGAGGTTTCATCTTTTTGTTAAGGATTATGATTGAATTTGAAATAGCAGACGAATTTATTGAATTGATTAAATTATTAAAAGCCACACAGGTCGCAGAAAGCGGCGCGATGGCAAAAGTACTCGTTGAAAATGAGGAGGTTGTGAGAAACGGGGAAGTGGAAACACGGAAACGGGCAAAAATCCGCAAAGGGGAAAGCATTGAAGTTTTAGGAGAAGTGATCCGGATCGTTTGAGTATCTCCCCTCTTTTCATTCGGTTCGACTGTCATTTTTCACACGACAGCCGAAATGAATGTTTCGATTGTATAATGACACAGAAGAGGATTTCTTACCGATCGGAATGTTTAATAACTTTCGAGCATTGATTGGATAGACCCTAAGTAGTATTCTCTCCAACCTTCTGTGATTTCCTCGTAGACTTCTTCCGGAATATTTGTATGTGTTAATTCTACCGCTGTTCTACCTCCGTTTTTCTTTAAGGTCAGCCGAACGATGGAGGGTTCTTTTTGTTCTCCAAAGAACCATTCCTGCACTAAGAGGCAATTAGGTGTTATTTGTAGGTTTACGCCCGTTATATCTCCTTCCCAAAGCGAGAATACATAGCCTACTTCTGCTTTCATATCGGCAGGATAACCACTCCACAATTCTATTTGAAAAGGATTTGTTAATGCGGCAAATACTTCTTCTGCATCGGCTGCCATTTCGAGTTTGTATTGAAAATCCATCCGTTTTAATTTATTTGTTTTTTGTATTTATCTTCCTGCCGAAGATTTTTATTTTTTGTGTACAGCTTGCTACAAAGGTAAAAGTTTCTTTGAGAAATCCGACTTGAAAATGTATCTCTTTATTTTTTTATTGCAGGTCCGATCTATGGTTTCTTAAAAGTTGAAGATTTTCAAAAGGATCATCTGAAAAGGGAAGATTCAACTCTATGAATAGTGCTTTGACTCCCGTCATCACCTCTTCTTTTCGGTAGATTTCCGAGTGCGCATAGTTTAAGTATTTCAAGACACGGAAAGCATTGAAACGATCAAAGAAGCGTTTTCGGAATTGCTTTTCGGAAGCACAATTTGCATTGACTTCCTCTAAGATCGCTTCGCCTGTTATTTCGTCAAGGAAGCGATGGATCGCCAAGGGCTGGCGGTCGAAATATGCTTTTACTGTTTGCTCGTCTGCCCGGAATAAAGTTGGCAATCCGGAGAAAAAGGATTTTAATTCCCGGAATGCTCCAAAATGGTAGACGGAGTATGCTCCTCCGTTTTCGACGATTTGCCGAACTGCTTGCCCCGTACCGAAGGGGGTCCGATCGGAGAAACGGGCAGAGGGATAGACTTTTGTGGTATGCAACGTAGCGTAACGCCCCGTAGCGATTAGTTTTTGTAGGAAATAGAAGTCTTCCCCTGCTTGCCGTTTGTTCATTCCTCCCTCCGCTACGTAGTCGATGGCACGAACGGCAAAAGCAGAACCGATGCAATGGAAAGCATAGGGATGTCCGGTATATGCTAAGGCAGCACGGTAATAGTGAAGATATAGTTCGTATTTGATCATTGCAGTCCGGTTGAATGGATCATTCCGCAGGTCTTCCAGCCGATGTTCGTAGGCTATGGATACTCCCGCAACCGGATGAAGACGAAAGAAGCGGATGGTTTCATCCAGATAGTTTGTTTCGACTAAGGTGTCTGCATCCAATGAAAGTATAGGAGATTCGATTTTACCCGTCTGATAAAAGTAGTAGGCTGCCGCATCCATTGCAATTTTACGCGCCAGCCCGACACCTGCCTGTCTGTCAGGTAAGTCGAATGCCTCTATCACAGAAAAACAGAGATGCGGCATTTTTTCCTTCGCTGCCACGTATCGTTTTATTTCTTCTGCTAAGTTTCGGTTGATTGCTTTAAGGTTTTCTTCGCATTTTTCACCATAGTTGACGACAATAATGATGCCCGCCTGTCCTTCGGTTGTAGAACAAGCAGATAGCGAATCAATGGTTGCGAATATCTCCCGGTCGTTAAATACCGGAATGATGACCATCACCTCCGGATTGTTTTGAAAATTAAGTGCTCCTTCAAGCGGGTTTCGCTGAAAATAACGTTCGAATACTTTCATAGGTATAAAACAGATCAGGCTCTCACAAACGGAAAGAAGAAGTGGCAGTAAAAACCAACGTTTTGTTTATTCGTTGGATCGTGTATTTGTTGAGGTTTTCAACCGATTGTACGAATAAACAAAACGTTCATCTTGTTGAGGGACTTAAAGATCGGATGAACCGACCGGATGTTGGATAGGTCCCTTTGTATTTTTCAGGAACTATTCTTTGGTCGTTCCGCTATTCTTTTTGTAATTTTTGTTTAAACGGTTCACGATGTCTCTCGTTATATCAAAGCCGTTTTCCGCATAGAGAACATTTCCTCCTAACTGGGTGCTCAATACGATGTTGAATCCTTTTTCCTGATTGTATTCTTTCAGAAAAGTGGTGATCTCATCAAAAAGCTGTCTGTTCAATTCGCTTTGTTCCCGAGCCGATTTGTCAATCATTTCTTGCTGTAATCTTCTCAGGTTTTCTTGTTTTACTAAAAGCTGATCTCTGGCATCTACGGCACGGGCTTCTGAAAGGAATCCGCTATTTTGCAGTTTGCGTTGAAATTCGTTTGCTTCCTGATCCAATGATTTTGCTTTGACATTTAGTTCTGTCCTACGTTCTTCTTGTTTTTTCAGGAATGCCTCATTCAGTTCTACGGCAAGCAGATAATTATTCATCAACGTGTCGGTATTGATATATACAATCTTTGTTGCCTGCGCATTTTCCACTTGGTTATTACCGGATGTTACTGATCCTGCTGATTTATGACCAGAGAAATACAAAACGTAAAGTGTAATCACTGCAACGAATAACACCACATTCAATACGATAGAAAGATTCTTCATAGATTTACAACTTCGTTAATAATTGATGAATACAAATCACAGTATGTTTTGTTCTATTTCCTATTTGTTTATTTTTTCAAGTTCGCCCTTTCAATAAAAAGACGATTGAGCCCATAGGAATGGATCAATGAACATATTGTAGTGCAAAGATATATTTATCTTGACTTATTTGTATTGCTTTTCTCTTTTTTCTACATAATAAAGTTTCTTTAACAAATCTATTTCTTCTTCGTTCAAGCGTGCTTTTTCATCTTTCATTTTTTTCTGAATCCGAAGGAGTTTATAAGCTTCTAATGATTGTGTGCCAATCCCTGCTCCCACTTCTACGTGTCCTTTCATTTCGACACGACGAGCGTATTCGTGAATCATCCGACGTTGGTTCATATCCGCATCCATTTCACGGACAGGGCTTAGAGCTTGTTGTAGTATGCCGGACATATTGTTTCTGGCATTGATGGTGTTTTGCTTTTTATCTTGCCCCAGACGGCTAATAATCAATACCTCAGACAGCATTAAGGTGTCGGGGGACATAAATATGCCCACCATATATTCTTTGTCGATCAGTGAATCGGGAATAATCATTACAAATGGTTTCAAGCCCACGTATGTGAAACGAACGGTATCTCCCCGAAATGTATTTAAGACAAACCGTCCGTTTTCATCCGACAGCATAGCTTTTTGATGCCCGTAGCGACAAGTCACGTTCGGGAGTGTTTGTAAGTCTTCGGTATGAATGACAACCCCAGAAAGGGTGATACTATCGGAAACAATTGTCATTTGTCCGAAAAGTCCTCCACATACCCAGCATAAAAGTATAATGGTAAAACTAATTTTTACCATTCTCTTTTGCTATTTCTGTTTGTTGTAAGATGTTTAAAAGTAATTCACGGGCACGGAATAGTTGCGCTTTTACTGTTCCCAAAGGAATAGCCAATGTGTTCGCTATTTCTTCGTATGAAAATTCATCAAAGTAACGCAACTCTATCAATCGGCGGTATCGGCCTTTGAGAAGAGCCACTTTTTCCCTCATAAAATCAGCCCGTTGATGCCGAATGGTCTCTTCTTCAGGAGTTCTAACATCGGCAGGGATGCTGTTAATGTAGCCCCGATCATCGGGATTGATGTCATCAACATCTAAGGAAACGGTCTGTGCTTTCTTTTTTCGGATAAAATCAATCGTGTTGTTGGACGCGATTTTAAATAACCAAGTGCTGAATGCAAATTGAGGAGAGTAGTAGTTTAAACTGGCAAAAGCCTTTTCAAATGCTTCAAACATCAAGTCTTCGGCATCAGTGCGGTTATTTACCATTTTCAAGATCATAAAATAGACTGAATCTTTATACCTTTTAAAAAGTTCACCGTAAGCTTTTTCATCTCCGGCGATTGCATTTTGAACAATCTTATAGTCGTATAAAGCTTTTTCGGACAAATTATTAGTTATCTCCATTTTTTACTCGTAAAGATTGAATAAATACTATAATACCCTTTATAAATAAACCCGAGGGTGTTTACAGTGAACGAAGTTATGAATAATTTTTTTTGCCCGATGCGTTTTAAGCAAATATTTATTACAATAAAATCTATTAAAAATGTTAATATGATTGGGATAGCCATATATTCATATAGTATACCCACAAAAATAAAATAAAATGATAATATGTAAAACAAAAATTCCACCCAAAAATCCATATTACTTATGATTCTGACATATAGTGGCCATCGCTGCATTGTGGTGTAGTAATAAGAATAGTCATCTTTCCACGCTTTTTGACTGTCATCCGTCATAATTATATTTGCCTCTGTTTCTTTGGCTATTTTAACGCTCCCTTTCTTTGAAAGTTCCCTGACCATTTCGGTATCAAAACCTATATATTCTTGCGTATTCCCGGTGAAGCCTCTTTTTTCCAGATAATATTTTTTCCGATAGCCCATATTATATCCATTTCCGACAACGTTCATCCCGTATTTTAATAATACGACCGCTTTCCAGAACCAAAGGAATCGGAAATAATGACGAATGTTGATGTTATGATTACCGACCTCATAATTTGAATAGCCGATCACGGCAGCCGTATTGGGATCGAAATAGGATTGCATTGTCTTGATCCAATTTTTTCCTTCCGGTACGCAATTGATCTCCGAAAATAGTAATACATCATATTGTGCCGCTAAAACACCTATGTTAATAGCTATTTTTTTAGTCCGCCGAAATTTAGTGTCCGGAAAGATACGCGAAGTCTTTAAGTGAGGATATTCTTGTTGCAAATCAGACAGGACATCCTGCGTTTCGTCTTCAGAACATTCATCGACCACGACTATTTCATATTGTGGATAGTCTTGAGTCAAAAAAGCCTCTAAGTTCTTTTTTAACAATTCAGCCTTATTGGCACAGGTGATGATCACCGAAACGCCTTCTTCTTTCACGGAAGAGGTCGCCTTTTTCTTTGATAATAAGATCATACTTCTGCAGATCATTGAAAAGATATGAGCAAAGAATAAAATTAGAAGTAAGATTAAAAGAAATCTGTTGTACCCCAGATTATTCCAAAATTCAGTGATATTGTCCATAGTTATTAAAAATACTTTATACGACACAAAGGATAAAATACTTTGTTACAAGCAATTCTATTCCACGTTAGAAAAACGCACAAATATAGTTACTTATTGACGATTTTTTTTGCATTTCAGGATATATTTTACCATTTTTAAAGTGGATTTACTCACATTAATTTTAAGCGCTATGAATCAGAAAACAAAAGGGATTATTGGTATTTTAACGGGAGGTGGCGATGTTCCCGGATTGAACCCGGCGATCAGAGCGGTCACAATTCGCGCTTTGAGAGAAGGGTATAAAGTAATTGGCATTCGACGAGGATGGAAAGGATTGGTAGATACGGTCAGAGATAAGAAGGTTGATAATTCAAATAACTTTTTTGAATTGACAGAAGAAATCGTAAATAAAGCAGGACGTACAGGCGGCACCTTTTTACATAGCTCCCGAACTCGAGCATCTCATCTCCCCAAAGAAGCGGTTCCGGATCACTTAAAGGATAAATATAAGGCAGATGTCAATGATTTAACATCGGAGGTTCTCAAGAATTTAGAATTTATCGGTATTGACTATTTGATCCCCATCGGAGGTGACGATACGCTGAGCTACGCTGTACGTTTGAGCCAAGAAGGAATCAAAGTAGTTGCCATCCCTAAGACAATGGATAACGATGTTCCCGGTACGGATTATTGCATCGGTTTTAGTACGTGTATTACCCGAACCATCGAATTAACTCACGATCTCAGAACTTGTGCGGGTTCACACGAACGTCTTTTAGTGCTGGAGGTTTTCGGACGTTATGCGGGTTTTTCAGCTATGTTGCCGACTCTTGCCGGAGCCGCCAATCGTTGTGTGATTCCAGAGTATCAATTCGACATTCAACGCTTGGCTGAATTACTTTGTCAGGATAGGTTCACGAATCCAAGTAAATATTCAGTCGTATTGGTATCCGAGGGAGCCAGTTACAGCGGTGGACAAATGATGTTTGAGAGTGATGAGACCGATATGTTCGGACATAAAAAGTTAGGCGGGATCGGCGATTATGTTTCAAATGAATTAAAAGCTTTATCTCCGCAATTTAATAAAGGCGAAACAATCAATGTCATTAATCAGAAATTGGGCTATCTGGTTAGATGCGGCAATCCGGACGCATTGGATTCGATTGTGCCGATGGCTTTCGGGAATCTTGCTTTGGATTTGATTTCAAAAGGTATGCACGGCAGGCTTGTGATTCTTCGCAACGGACGTTATGATAATGCACCCATTGATATTATCACCAGCAGTAAAAAATTGGTGGATATTCATAAATTCTATAATGTAGATCGCTTGCGACCTGAATATAACAGTTTTGAATTTATGCCTCAAATGATTCTTTAGCAAGGAAAAGGGAAAAGTAAAAAACAGGAAGTGAAATGTCAGCTTATAAATAGGCTAAAATCAGCATTTCTTACTTTTTACTTTTTCTTTTTTACTTACTTAGTTTTTTTAGGGGTCGCTGGCTTTGTTTGATTTGCAGCAGAATCAGGAGTAATACTATCAACGGCGATAACGACTGTTTCCGATTCGATTACCGTTACGGAGTCCATCGCTTGTTGAGTTGTTTGTTGCTGTGCCGCTTGTTCTTTTTTCTTCTGTGAATTGCCACAAGAAGCCATAAATAATATGATTGCAACAAGCATTGTGTACATTCCTACTGAAGAGCCTTTTGTTTTCATTTCCTCGTTTTTATTTAAAGATTATAAAAAGGTTTTACGACGGGAATAAAAAAAAGTTTACAATTTGCCTAAAAAAACTACCTTTGCTCGACAATTCATAAAAACTATAAAAAACATTTATATGAATATACATTTTATTGCTATCGGCGGAAGTGCAATGCACAATTTGGCATTGGAACTGTATAAAAAAGGTTATCATATCACCGGTTCAGACGATGAAATATTTGAACCGTCAAAATCAAGGCTTCAAAATGCCGGATTATTACCCGAAAAATGGGGCTGGTATCCCGAAAAGATCACCCGACAATTAGATGCTGTCATCTTAGGAATGCACGCACGGGAAGATAATCCGGAATTGCAAAAAGCACGGGAATTAGGTCTTCAGATATTCAGTTATCCCGAATATCTATATGAACAAACAAAAGATAAAAAAAGAGTGATTGTCGGCGGAAGTCACGGGAAAACGACTACCACTTCTATGATTATGCACGTTCTAAGAACCTGCGGAATGGAATTTGACTATATGGTCGGTGCGCTATTGGAGGGCTTTGACACGATGACTCATTTGAGTCACGAAAGCAAAATTGCTGTTTTTGAAGGGGACGAATATCTCTCTTCCCCGATTGATATGCGTCCGAAATTTCACCATTATCATCCTAATATTGCCATCTTGACGGGCATTGCTTGGGATCACATGAATGTCTTCCCTACCTTCGATAATTATGTAGAGCAATTTGCCATCTTTATTGAAAAGATCAAAGAAAATGGAACTCTTATCTATTTTGGAAAGGATGAGAATATCCGCTCTATCACAAACCGAGCTCTTCCTTCTGTGAAACAAGTCGCCTATGATACTTTCCCCCATATCATCAAAGGAGATCAGACTTATTTAAATTTAAACGGAGAAACACCGATAGAAATTTTTGGTCTGCACAATTTACAGAATATTTCTGCTGCCTATTTGGCGTGTAAAGAATTAGGAATTAGTGATGCTGATTTTTTACGCGGTATCTCCACTTATAAAGGAGCTGCTAAACGTTTACAGAAAATTGCAGAAAATAAAAAGACTACGGTGTATCTTGATTTTGCACATTCACCCTCCAAATTACAAGCCACTATTCAGGCTGTCAGAGAGCAATATTCAAACCGTAAGTTAATTGCCTGTATGGAATTACATACTTTCAGTAGTTTAAATGCTGATTTTTTACCACAGTATAAAAACACAATGGATCAGGCAGATGAAGCCATCGTCTTCTTCAATCCCGAAGTGGTGATACACAAGCGACTACCGGCAATCAGCCCGGACGATGTGAAACGTGGATTCAATAATAAAGATCTAAAAGTTTACACAGACAATCGGGAATTACTTGCCCGTCTATCAACTGAAGATTATTCAAATAGTGTTCTTTTAATTATGACTTCGGGCGATTTTTCCGGTATCAATCTGAAAGAATTAGCCAATCAATTAGTAAATAAATAAAAAATAGCCGGGAATTTTCCCGGCTACCCTCACCAAACGACTTTCTCTCCAACCAAAAATACTTTATCTCTTAATTTTAAAATTTTCTTCTCTTAGTTTTTAATTCTCTGCGACGTAATCTCCTACATTTATTATAACTTATAAACGAAGATTGGCACAAATGTAAATAAAATTACAATATAAACAACGCAAAAATCTTTACAAGTAAATAAATTCAGATTGCACCCTTATGGATATGTCAATAAATCAAAGACTTGGTAAATTTCTATTCGAGAAAAAAATTTCGCAAGAGGAATTACGGATCAAATTAGGTCTAAAAACCAGACAACAGGTTAGTAATTGGGTGAATTGTCAGGATCCGATTCCAGATAAACACATCATCGGAATCATTCGGTTGTTTCCGGAATTAAATTCCAATTGGTTGATACGGGATGTCGGCGATCCGATTGTTGATCAAAAATCTTTACGCCAGATCAATAGAAATGAATTTGGATTTTGTGATGAATGTGTAGAGAAAGAAAAAGAGATTAAGATGTTAAGAGCCTCCTTGGAAAAGAAGGAACAAGAAGTCAAAGAAAGTTACCGTGAATTAGGAAAACTGGAGGAACGTATCGCACGCTATGAGTTGTTAATAGGCGAAAAAAGTATACGGGAAAAAGATAGTACTCCATTCGGAAAGAATACAAATAATTAGGTATAGCCTCATAGAAAACAGATGAGCCTTTTCATCAAAACTTAAACATCAAATCCAAACGTCATAAAATAATCGACAGGAGAAATTGAATTGCTTTTTGACAACCGAGAAATGGTTTGTGTTTCGGTTATTCTTCTTTGCAATATCTTTTAATGATATTATATGCACTCACAATACCTAATTCTCCTGCTTTACTTAAATCAGCATTTGCCAATGCTTTCTGACCGGTATAAATATAGAGAAGTCCCCGGTTAAAATAGGCTTCCGCAATGTCTTTATCCTGATATAAAACTTTGGTGTAGGCAGTAATAGCTTTGTCAATTTCTCCATTTTTTGCATATACATTAGCAGTATTAAAGAGTGCAAATGTAAAATTCGGATCAATTTCAAGGCATTTATTGTATCCTTCCAATACTAAAGAGTAATCAATTTTTCTGTTTTTATTTTCTTTTTCGCCAATCACCCGATCCGTTTTGTCTTCTACCGATTCAATGTAATCATACATCAACATTCGTGCATTTGCACGATTGAAGAGAGCCAATAAATTATGCGGATCTTTATGGAGGATTGTTGTAAAATCTTCGATTGCTTTCGGGTATTCTCGTTGATTGATATAAAAACTTCCTCGCAGTAAATAGCTATCGACATCCCCTTTTTCTGTGATTTGTTTGGATAATTTTTCCATATATTCTTTCGAAAAATGATCCGGATATTTCAAATCTTTGTTACAAATGGTGATTGCCGGATTGTAGTTGTGCGCCTGATTATAATCCATAATGTGTTTGTTATAATATTGCACTTTACCGTTTCGCAGCGAATCAAGACTTAAATATTGCACATAAAAAACATCTTGTAATTCGATAATCACATTTTTATCCTGTACTCTACCATTGATCACGTCCCTGACTTCATCGTGTCGGGCATTGATATCAATCAGTTTTTGAAAGTTTGCTGTTGTATCCACGAGGGCATTCCGATCGCCTTCCTTCATTTTTTTATAACGATCCATCACTTGCATCGCTGCATAGCGATCGCGATCGGCATCTGTGAAATTCTGCATTTGTGAACTGGCAGCAGCTCTTGCTAAATATGCTTTTACAAAATCAGGATAGAGATGTATGCTCTCTGTGAAATCATCATAAGCACCATACCAATCTTTTATTTCCATCTTTAGCAATCCTCGATTAAAGTAAATGAGTATGTTATCCGGATTCATATCCACTACCCGATTGAGATCAGCAATCGCTGCATTGGTTTCACCCACTTCAGCCCGCAACATCGCCCGATTGTAATAAGCATAAATGTAACTGCTATCCATACGGATAACCTCACTGTAATCTGCCAATGATTCTGAATATTTTTTTATTTCGTACCACACCATCGCCCGGCTCATTAAAATTCTTTTGTTTTGTGGGTTCGCTTTTAAAGCCCTATTGAAATCATCTATCGCATTATAGTAGTTTTTCTGCTGGAACCAAATATATCCCCTCAATCCGTAAGCATCATCAGAAAACATATTCAATCGGATCGCTGCATTACAATCTGCCATTGCCCCATCTGTATCTTCCAGTTTTTCTCGCATAATTGCCCGATTCAGATAAGCAGCAATCAATTTGTTGTCGATCAGTAGAGCTTTTGAATAGTCTTTTTCCGCCGCTTTATAATCGCCTATTTCAGCTTCCGCAATACCACGATTAGCATAGACGTAGGCATCTGTCGGATCCAGCGCAATCGCTTCACTAAAATCTTTCAGTGCCTCTTCATATTTTTTTAGATTCTGCCAGGCTACTCCCCGATACATATAGGCGTGAAAATAATTCGGATTTAATTCTATCGCCTTCGTGTAATCCTGAATGGCTCCCTCATAGTCGTCCAAATTCAATTTAGCCAATCCCCGAAAGAAATAAGGTTCAGAAAGGTAGGGCTTTATCCGAATAATGTTATTAAAATTATCTATGGCACTGACATAATCATCGAAATAGATCGCATTCTGTCCCATACGAAGCATATTGCTGGTGTTCCATTGTGCATAGCCTACACCTGAAAACAATAGACAGATTCCTATTATTAGAAGTTGTTTTTTCATAAATTTCACGAATCGTTTGTCGTTCTCCGTTACTTATTTGACGGGTTAAAGATAAATAAAAAATGGGATGCTTACGCATCCCATTTCATATATCATTATAGATAATAAACTATTCATTGGGAGAATAATCGTTGTTGTCATCCTCATCAATACCCGGAGTAAACTTCCAAGTATCCACATCTCCGGGGTAACCAACATTAGATCCTCCTGTCGTTACATAACCGTAATCATTTAATGTGAAAGCAATGGCAAATACACGTGTAGACATCGCAGCAGGTAGTTCGGTTACTTCATCCCAACGATCCGTGTCTACGTTATATTCCCAACAGGTTCTATTATAGCTACCACTACCAGTTGCAATGTAACCTTTTTCAATTCCTCCATTTTTAGAAGAGATAAAAGCAACTGCATTGGTACGCGGGATTCTCGCATAATCATTATCCCAGCTTCGACCGTCCAAATCTCTCAAAGGTGCTTTCTGTACCCACGATGTACCATCAAAAACATTTACATCATAGCGATAAGCATTTCCACTGGCACCTAAACAAACGACAGCTTTCCCTTTTACAACAAAAGCAACAGCACCACTGCGAGGATCGCCATTAAAACCGGAAACAGTCCATTGACTGCCTTCTGCCTTCGTCGGATCAAAAGAATAAAAATCATTTAAAACCTGAGCGCCACTGGTCATACCCGTTCCTATATATCCCTTACCGTTTAAAGAGAAAGCTACTGCATCCCGTCGTCCGCCATCCACACGATCCGCAGGCTTTGGCAGTTTCGTCACAGGAGTGGTACTCCAAGTTGTTCCATCGAATGTATAGAAATCATCGTAATATGTTTCATTTCCCTGATATTCCCGATATCCGGTACCCACATAAGCCATTTCTTTTCCACCGACATTTACTACAAAAGCAACAGCTCCGTATCTTCCAGCACCCGGGAAACTTGCAACTGGCGTCCAAGCATTGTTTTCAAATTTCCAAAAATCTTTCAGATTCTTATCTTGCTCTTCTACATCATTATTTCTACCCAATCCAACGTACACAACTTTGTTTAGCGTAAAAGTTACAGCACCTGTTCTGGGCTTTCCTCCAAATGAAAATGAACGGGACCAATCTCCCCAAGTATCATCATTTGAATGACAAGCAGTAAAAAACAATCCCAGCATCACCAGGCATAAAAAATTTACTCTTTTCATAAATTACTCTTTTATCTGATTAATGTTATTACAATATTCTTTAAGCTAAATTATTCATTTAATTATTCGGCAAAACTAAACATTTTTTGCATATAATTCGACTCAAATCAAGATATAATATGACGATCCGTTCAGGATTACACATTTTTAACACAATAAATATACGTCATCTTAGTTTAGCTGTATATGAATGATAAAGAATATTTTCATACGTTAAGTCGATCATTGAAAATAATAAAATCACCTTATTGGTACTATATTTTTAGAAAATAGTTTTACCTTCGCGTCATATTATAATATAAAAATTCTTTTATGCGATTCATATTCCTTTTATCCACCATCGTTTTATGGTTATACTCCTGCAACAATGACCTCTCCGGAATTGGACAGGATTTAATTAATAACGGTAATCAAATAGAGGTCAAATCGATTTTGCTCAGTGAGACAGGAACGATAAAGATTGATTCTTTCATCACTTCCAGCGGCAGATATGGCAAAGGTATGGCAGAAATGTATATGGGACGTTATGAAGATGTATACAGTGGCACAACAATGGCATATCCCTGTTTTCAATTAGTGCCGGCATATCAACCTTCAATTGCAAGTAGATTCACTTTGGATTCTGTCACCTTTCATTTTAACTTCGGAGAAAAAATATGGGGCGACACGGTGAATCCCGTCCCTCAAACTTTTACTCTTTATCAGTTATCCGATTTACCCACATTAAAAACGGATGATAATGATTATTTTTATAATACAAATTCTATTCCCTGGGGAAAAGAATTAGCTCGTACCAGCTTTATTCCGAAGAATAGAATAATGAAATATGTTTATTTTAGACTTCCCAATGACGAATTTACAGAAGATCTCTTCAATAAAATGAAAAATAACGATCCTATTTTCAAGTCGGTAGCCAGTAGTTCAATTAGTTATTATAAATTTCTAAATTATTTTAAAGGCTTGGCTATCCAAACATCAGCCGATAATAATTGTCTCTTCTCTATTCAAATGAAGCCGGACAGCCTTTATATGAGATTCCATTATCACGATTCAGATATAAAAAATTCTTTCGACTTGAAGCTATTAACAGAAAGTAATAAATATCAATATTACACAATCAAGAATGAACCTGCACCTCAATTTGCTGCATTAACAAATCAAAAGGATGAAGTGCCGTTTACAAACAACAAACTGGCAATGGCACAAGGTTTAAGCGGATATATGGTGAAAATAAATATTCCGGAACCAGAAATTCCTGAAACATTTAAAACAGTCGTGAAAGCAGAAATAGAAATCAAACCCAAAGTTTGGTATTCACCTATTGTTGCTTCCCCCTCTATGATTAGCGTATATCACACAAATAAATTAAATGAAATAAAAGACATTGTGTTTAACAGTACGGACAATCCTGTTATAGGTAAATACAAAAATGATCCGGGAAATTTGGATAATAACCGGTATATTTTTGATATAACTGATTACTATCAACAACTGTCAACACAACCGTCTCAGAATTTAAAAAGGGAAATTTTATTAACAATACCCAATCTGACCTCTTCATTTGACCGAATGCTTGTTAAAGATACGCCTATTTTACGTGTTTATTATGCAACTTATAAAGACTAATCAGAGTTATTTCCGATATAGAACGATTATGAAAAGAATCTTCCTTTTAACGCTTTTATCCATACTAATTTTTAAGGGATATGGACAGGATAATATCGGCACGCCCTATTCTGTCTATGGTATTGGACTCCAGCCTGAAAATACAGGTCCCTATTCAGCAATGGGTGGCGTTGCAGCTGCTTTACGACACAAGAATAGTATCAATTATCTGAATCCGGCATCTTATACGGCATTAGACAGTAACCGATTTTATTTTCAGATGGGAATCACCGGTGAATATAGCTATTTATCTACCCACAAAGAAAATTCCAATTACCGGGTAGCACAAAATGCAGCGTTCAATATGGCATTTCGTTTGTATAAAAGCCTTTTCATATCTGTTGGATTTACAGAGAAATCAGATATTGGCTATGACTTATTGTACACGAATATTATACCGGGTAGCAGTAATTCTTATTTTAATCAAAATATACAAGGCGAAGGTGGTCTAAACGATATTTATTTAGGCTTAGGCTGGAAATATAAAAATCTTTCTATCGGTCTTAATACTTCTTATGTATTTGGTAAAATAGAAAAACGGCAAACTCTTTCAGCGATGCTTGAAAACAGCTATATCATAAAAACAAGCGAAAATAATCGTATCCACGATGTCCTTTTTATGCCGGGTTTTCAATATACGGCTAAATTATCACCAAAATCTACCTTAAATTTAGGTACATCGTTCAATTTTACTCAGAAATTAGGAGCAAAAAAAGAATTTATTTCTTACAAGGTAAATTCAGGAACAGGCTCAAGCACGATGATGGAGGATCTCGTTACAAATAACGGATATATGAAATATCCATTTAGGATACTTAGTGGCTTTAGCTACTCCTATAAAAATCAATGGGAGGTTGCCGGAGATTATACTTTTCAGAAAATGTCCGCTTACGAAATATTCAAGGATAATCAGAAATTAAATGATTATCACAAAGGAGCTATCGGTTTGTCGTGGCAACCTGATGAATTGGGTCGTTATTGGTGGCAACGCAATAAATATATGATGGGAGGGTATTTCATCCAATCCGGTATTGAAATCAAAAACACCAATATTAATACGTATGCCTTAACTTTCGGTGCTCAAATTCCATTTACTCCTCCACGTAGCGGAGAACTTTTATTAGGAATAGCCTTTGATCTTGGCATACGCGGAACAGAAAAAAATGGCTTGATTCAAGAGAAATTTGCAAAACTCAGAGTCAATATCGCTTTTAAAGAGTTCTGGTTTATGAAGAGAAAGATTAACTAAACATTAACACGATAAAACGATGCAAATGCATCGTTTTATTGTTTTTATCTCTACCTTTGTGTTTGTTAATTTTTATCACAAATTCATAAAATCATGAAGAAAACTTTATTATCACTTGCTGTCATTGCAGTTTCTTTGTCAGCATGCAACACAACTCCCAAGTACACAATTAACGGTGTTGTTGAAGGCGAACAAACAGGCAATGTATATTTGGTTAAAAGTGCCGGAGAAGCAATGGACACCTTAGCCAAAGCAGCAATCGCTGAAGGTAAATTTGTTCTGACTGGAACGATTGATAGCCTTACCGATGCCTATATTATTATTGAAGGTAAAAGAGGTGGTACGCCAATTTTTGTTGAAAATGTAGCATACACAGCCACATTAAATCCAGCAAGTCCAGCAGATAATAAAATCGAAGGTACTCCGAATCAAGCATTAGCAAATCAATATGCAGCTATTTCAAATGAAATGAGAAAGGGACAAGCAGCTCTTTACAAAGAATATAGCATAGCTTCACAAGGGAAGGATGAAGAGAAAATGCAACAGATTGAAGAACAATTCAATAAACTAAGCGAAGAAGCACAAACGAAAGAAGCTGAATTAACAAAAGCAAACTCAGATTCATATATTGCTGCATATATGTTAGCCAGCAAAATGGGTAGTTACGAATCAGATGTATTGGTTGCAAAATTCGACGAATTAGGTGCCAATGCAAAAATTAGTGCTCCAGGTAAAAAAATTGCAGAAAGAATCCAAAAAGTAGCAACAGTTGCTGTTGGTCAAGTTGCACCTGATTTCACATTGAATACACCGGAAGGTCAACCTTTGGCTATGCATTCAATCAAAGCAAAAGTGAAAGTGCTTGATTTCTGGGCATCTTGGTGTGGTCCTTGCCGTGGAGAAAATCCGAACGTTGTAAAAGTATATAACGAATTTCACCCGAAAGGTCTTGAAATCCTAAGTATCTCTTTAGACAATGATAAAGAAGCTTGGTTGAAAGCTATTGAAGACGATAAATTAACTTGGAATCACGTATCAGACTTAAAAGGATGGCAGAGTGAAGCGGCTCAACTTTATGCCGTGAATGGTATTCCTCACGTAATTGTTTTGGACGAAAACAATGTAATCGTAGCTAAAAATCTGAGAGGTGAAAAACTGAAAGAAAAAATCGCTGAGATGTTGAAATAATTTAACATTGATTCATAAGGTATAGAGGGCATTGATTGATCAATACCCTCTATTTTTTTTGTACTTTTGTTGTCTATTTTAAAAAAAGATATGAAACAAAGAATTATTTTTATAGTGGTATTTTTTATCCTATCTCCGAATTGTTTTTCAAAGGTCGTTTCTATCTACAATCAAGATCTTTCTTGGATAGACTCAACACTCTATCATATGACCTTAAACGAAAAGATCGGACAACTCTTTATGGTTGCCGCTTACAGCAATCAAAGCATAGATAACGAAAATAAATTAGAAGAACAGATTCATAAATATCATATTGGTGGCTTAATTTTTTTTCAAGGAGAACCTATTCGTCAGGTGAAATTAACCAACCGATATCAAAAAGCCTCTAAATATCCGTTATTGATCGGAATGGATGCAGAACACGGCATCGGCTGGCGTCTCCATAATGCAATGGAATTTCCAAAAATGTTAACAAATGGAGCTATTCGAAATGACAGTTTAGTATATGATTTAGGAGCAACTATTGCAAATCATTGCCGAGAATTAGGTGTACATATCAATTTCGCCCCAGTCGTTGATATAAACAGCAATCCACGTAATCCGATCATCGGTATGCGCTCATTTGGAGAACAGCCCCAAGAAGTCGTTCGGAAAGCGATAGCCTATATGCAAGGTTCATTATCACAAAATGTACTTCCAGTTATTAAGCATTTCCCGGGACACGGTGACACTGATTCTGATTCACATCATACACTTCCCTTTATTCGACATTCCCGTCAACGTTTAGATTCAATTGAGTTATATCCTTATTTGGAAATGATTAAAGCCCGTGTTCCAGCTGTTATGACATCACATCTAAATATACAAGCATTGGATAGTAGCGGAACTCCTGCATCTTTATCACCGATAATTATCAATCACTTGCTAAAAAAAGAATGGGGATTTGATGGACTTTGCTTTACAGACGCAATGAATATGAAAGGTGTGACTCAAAATACTACTCCCGGCAAAGCAGAAGTGAAAGCTTTAATAGCCGGAAATGATATATTGCTTTTTCCGTCTAATCTTGAAAAAGCCATTTTAGAAATCAAAAAAGCTATTAAAGAGGGAGAACTAAGTGAAGAGATCATCACACAGAAATGTCGAAAGATATTGACAGCAAAATATAGGTATGTATTACCTAATGTTTTCCCGTTAGAAACACCAGAACTATTGTCACGCATCAATACTCCCTCTGATTTAGCCTTAAAAGAAACTCTCTATAAAGAATCAATCACTCTGATAAAAAATAATGATTCATTATTGCCATTAAAACGTTTAGATACTCTCCGAATTGCAAGCATCAACTTTGGTGAAAAAGAAATTAATCATTTTCAAAGAACTTTATGTCGTTATTCCAATGTTAGCCATTTTAACATAGAGGATGAATTATCAGAAGAAGATGTCAATAACTGGAAGAAAAAATTAAAAGCATATAACTGTATTATCCTATATAATAACGCGTGTTCAAATTCTTCCAATAAAGAATTTGGATATTCTGCCTCTTTAAGACTATTAATACAAAAATTATCCGACAAAAGAATTATTTTATGCCATCCACGGATTCCATACGGATTATCAAAATATATTAATTTACCTATTGATGCCATTCTACTTACTTACGAAAATCATTTATATGCCCAACAATATGCCGCACAAGGTATTTTTGGCGGTATAGCCATAAATGGGAAACTTCCTGTCAGCATCAATCCACAATATTCAGTAGGTAAAGGAATACAAACTCAGAAAACAAGATTGGGATATGAAACGCCGGAAATGTGCGGCATTGCCACTAATAAATTGTCACGCATTGACTCATTATGTGAAATGGCTATCCGCACACAGGCAACTCCCGGATGTCAGGTGTTGATAGCAAAAGATGGTAAGATCTTTTATAACAAAGCATTTGGCTATCATACCTATAAAAAAGAAGTAGTCAATTCAATCGATGACATTTATGATATTGCCTCTGTAACAAAAATAACCTCAACACTTCCAGGAATTATGAAACTGTATGACAATCGAGAGATCTGTCTGGATGCACATTTATCCGATTATTATCCACCACTGGAAAAGACAGACAAAAAAGACATCACAGTCAAAGAGGTATTGTGTCACAACGCAGGGTTAAAGACTTTTCTGCCCTTGTTTAGTGATGCTATTGATAAAAAATCTATACAAGGAAAGCTATTTACAAGTCAAAAGACCGCCAACAACACGCTCCGCCTGAAAGATCATTTATATATGAATTTGAATTACCATTTCAAAGATAGCACCATCGCCATCACTCCGAAACCCGGCTACAAATACATTGTTCCCGGTTTATATATGTTCCCTAAGTATCAAGATAGCATTATAAACACAATTTTACAGACACCTTTAAGTACAAAAAAGGAATATGCATATAGCGATCTTGGCTTCATTCTACTGAAGTTCGCCATAGAAAATATGACAGGAAAAACTTTGGATCAATATTGTAAAGAAGAATTTTATCATAAACTGGGTATGTATGATACCGATTTTCAAGCTTCCGAGCGATTAAATAAAGAACATATTGTCCCCTCTTGTGTAGATAAACTTTATAGAAAAATTGAAATATCCGGCAGCGTACACGATCCTACCGCAGCTATGTTAGGAGGAATTGCCGGACACGCCGGACTTTTTTCTACTGCTGAAGATTTGGCTAAAATGTTAGAAATGTACTTAAACAAAGGTTCTTATGGAGGCGAATATTATTTTTCTCCGACAACCATTGATACTTTTTCTACAAAAAATGACGCATTCCCACAAAACCGCAGAGGACTTGGTTTTGATAAACCGGAAGCGGATAGCACAAAGGTCAGTCCCAGTTGTTCTTGCGCCCCTCTTTCAAGTTACGGGCATACGGGATTTACCGGCATTATGGTTTGGTGCGATCCAACCAATCATTTGTTATACTTGTTTTTATCCAACCGCACTTATCCTGATGAATTCAACAATAAACTCTCAGAAGAAAATATCCGCACTAAAATACAAGACATTATATATAAAGCAATCCAATAAACTAAATTCATAACCTATGTACTTCTCAGTAAGCATTTAAAAATAAGATGCTTGTGAAATATTAAATGCCACAATAATTATTTGATGTCATTTTATTTTCCTCATCTTTTGCATTAAAGAAAAAAATCCGAATTTAGAATCATTCTAATGTAGCAAAACACTATAAAATTCAAGGAAAAAAGATAATTTTGCAGAAGAAGAGTGATTTAACCAGTTATTAATAAATAGAACAAATTATGAGTAATTTTTTGACTTCTTCGATCGGAAAAAAAGTCATCATGAGTTTATCGGGACTTTTTCTGATCTCGTTTCTTTGCGTCCACTTGGCGCTAAATCTACTGTTGGTCTTTGATAACAGCGGGGCATTATTTAATGAAGGTGCACATTTTATGGCAACCAATCCCCTGATCAAGATCGTCGAACCTATTTTAGCTTTAGGTTTTATAATCCACATTATTTGGGCTTCCATACTGACACTTCAGAATCAGAAAGCCCGTCCTGTCGGATATGCAAAATCGAGCCAAAGCGGAAATGCAACATGGGCTTCACGCAATATGTTCATTTTAGGAGGTATGGTGCTGATTTTTTTGGCCATTCACCTTTACAATTTTTGGTGGAATATTAAATTTCCCTCTTTGGGCACACCTTTGGCTACAACTATCGTAGGCGGGACAGAAATGGAAGACACCTATTCTTTAGTTGCAGGTCTTTTTCAATCAAGTATTCTTTACTGCCTCCTTTATATTTTAGGCGCAATTTTCGTTGGTCTTCATATCACTCACGGATTTTGGTCAGCCTTTCAGACAATCGGTTTCTCTAATGATATTTGGAGAAAACGCTTGGAATGTGCGGCTTATTTTTTCGCCATTGTTTTTGCCGTCGGTTTCAGTATCATCCCATTGTATTTTATAGCAGGATTAGGAAACTAAACGCCATAAAATTGCAGATCATAAAATTAAAAAGATGACTGCAAATATCTGAAAAATTAAAAATTAAAATTATTTATTATGTCAGTAATAGATGCAAAAATACCAGCCGGACCGTTGAAAGACAAGTGGTCGAACCACAAAGCTCATATCGGAGTTGTCAGCCCGGCAAATAAAAAGAAATTAGATGTTATTATTGTAGGAACAGGTTTAGCTGGAGGTTCTGCAGCAGCCAGTTTAGCAGAATTAGGCTATAACGTAACCGCTTTCTGTTATCAAGATTCCCCACGACGTGCGCACTCTATCGCAGCACAAGGAGGTATCAATGCTGCCAAGAATTATCCGAATGATAATGACTCCGTATTCCGTTTATTTTACGAAACCATTAAAGGCGGTGATTACCGGGCACGCGAAGGAAACGTATACCGTTTGGCAGAAGTAAGCAATGCGATCATCGATCAATGCGTAGCACAGGGTGTACCCTTTGCCCGTGAATATGGTGGTTTACTTGCCAACCGTTCTTTCGGTGGTGCATTGGTAAGCCGCACATTCTATGCCCGTGGTCAAACCGGTCAGCAATTATT
This sequence comes from Odoribacter sp., assembly GCA_036657595.1. Classification (GTDB taxonomy): domain Bacteria; phylum Bacteroidota; class Bacteroidia; order Bacteroidales; family Marinifilaceae; genus Odoribacter. Next base: position 24,094 of record JAVXFZ010000014.1, read on the forward strand.
ATTAGGATGTTACGGAGCAATGAATCGCCAAATAGAAGCCGGAAAAATAAAAATGTACAATCGTCACGAAGTGTTGGATGTTGTCATTATAGATGGGAAAGCAAAAGGTGTTATCGCGCGTGACCTCATCACTGGAAAAATAGAACGTTTCGGAGCACACGCAGTTGTATTAGCAAGCGGTGGTTACGGTAATGTCTTTTTCTTATCAACCAATGCAATGGGATGTAATGCAGGTGCAGCTTGGCAAGCTTATAAACGCGGTGCATTTTTCGGTAATCCTTGTTTTGTACAAATTCACCCAACTTGTATACCTGTTCACGGCGATCAGCAAAGCAAATTGACATTAATGTCAGAATCACTCCGTAACGACGGACGTGTCTGGACACCCAAAAAAATAGAGGACGCCAAAGCATTACAAGCAGGTACTAAAAATCCAAATGATATTCCTGATGAAGATCGTGACTTTTATTTGGAACGTCGCTACCCAGCATTCGGGAACCTTGTTCCCCGTGACGTTGCTTCACGTGCTGCAAAGGAAAGATGTGATGCAGGATTTGGTGTCAACAATACCGGTAAAGCCGTATTCCTTGATTTCAAATATGCCATCGCACAATTAGGACACGACACGATCGAAAAACGTTATGGAAACCTTTTCCAAATGTATGAAAAAATTACAGCCGTTGATCCCTATAATAATCCTATGATGATTTATCCGGCTATCCACTATTCAATGGGAGGTCTTTGGGTAGATTATAACCTGATGACCACTATTCCTGGATTGTATGCTATCGGCGAATGTAATTTCTCAGATCACGGCGCAAATCGTCTTGGAGCCTCTGCTTTGATGCAGGGATTGGCTGACGGATATTTCATCCTGCCATATACCATCGGCGATTATCTGGCAAAAGATATTCAAACACCTAAAATCAATACCGCAACTCCCGAATTTGATGAAGCTGAAAAGCATGTAACCGATCGTCTACAACGCTTATTCAATATTAAGGGAAGTAAATCTCCAGATCATTTTCATAAAGAACTGGGACATATTATGTGGAATTATATCGGTATGGCACGTGAAGCGGAAGGATTGAAAAAAGCGATACAGCTCATAGCTGAACTTAAACAGGAATTCTACAAAGATCTACGTATTACCGGCGAATTTACAGCAATGAATAATGAACTGGAAAAGGCAGCTCGCGTAGCAGACTTTATTGAATTAGCAGACCTGATGGCACACGATGCTCTCGACCGAAATGAATCGTGTGGTGGACACTGTCGTCTGGAATCGGTGACGCCTGAAGGTGAAGCCAAACGTGACGATGAACATTACAAATATGTATCCGTATGGGAATATCAAGGTGATGATAAAACTCCAGAATTACATAAGGAAGAACTTACATTTGAAAATGTCGAACTTACACAACGCTCTTATAAATAATTGACGATATAGATGGATGATTTCGATTTCCCGAGTAATAGAAATACGTAAATTATCCATCAAAATCATAAATACAACAGTTATGGCAGATAAAATATTAAAAGAACTGACACTTAAGATTTGGCGGCAAAAGAACGCTAAATCAAAAGGCGGGTTTGAAACATACAAAATCCACGATATCTCTACCGGCACCTCATTCCTTGAAATGCTGGATATTTTGAATGAGCAATTAGTCAGCGAAAATAAAGAACCGGTAGCATTCGACCACGATTGCCGAGAAGGAATTTGTGGCACTTGTAGTTTATTTGTTGATGGCCGTGCACACGGACCAGACAATGATGTAACGACTTGTCAACTCCATATGCGTCGCTTTGAAGATGGTGCAACCATTACCATTGAACCCTGGCGCAGCGGAGCTTTCCCAGTTATTAAAGACTTGATTGTTGACCGTAAGGCTTATGACAAAATTTTACAGGCAGGTGGTTATGTATCGGTAAATACTGGTGGTATACCAGATGCAAATGCTATTCCTATTGCCAACGACAACGCTGAGGAAGCTATGGACGCAGCTGCTTGTATAGGATGCGGAGCGTGTGCGGCAACCTGTAAAAATTCTTCAGCGATGCTTTTCGTTGCTGCCAAAGTGTCTCAGTTGGCTCTTCTTCCACAAGGTAAAATTGAAGCAGCACGTCGCGCCAAAGCAATGGTTGCAAAAATGGATGAACTCGGATTTGGTAACTGTACAAACACAGGAGCTTGTGAAATGGAATGTCCCAAGAGCATTTCAATTGCCCACATTGCCCGTCTGAACCGCGAATTTCTGAAAGCTAAATTGCAGGATTAAAAAAGAGCCGCCTCAGGGCGGCTTTTTTTATATAATATAAAAAGGCTTTTTATTTGCAATGGAATTATTTTATCGAAAAAAAGGGACTTCAAATTTACCTCCATTGATCATTTTACACGGTTTATGGGGAGCATCTGATAATTGGTTGACTATTGCAGAATTTTTATCTAAACGCTTTTATGTTATACTTCCGGATTTACGTAATCACGGTCGTTCTCCACATTTACCCTTCCACAATTATGATGCATTAGCCGAAGATATGGAAGAGTTTATTGAAACGCTCCATTTGCCCGTTAGACCTTTTTTAGCAGGCCACTCAATGGGCGGGAAAACATTGATGCGTTTACTCATCAAAAGACCGAATATCGCAGCTAAAGCAGCTATATTGGATATTTGCCCACGGAGTTATCACACAGAACATACAAATGAACATATCCGTCTCCTGAATTTTGCTAATTCAATTTCATTCAGTCAATATCAGAAACGAGAAGCTATCACCTCCTTGATTCGTTCTGAATTTCCGGAAGAAGAATTATATCAAACTCTTCTGAAAAATCTCAAAAAAACGACACAAGGTTACGAATGGAAAGTAAATACAAAAATTATTCAAAAAGAACTAAACTCACTAATGGACTGGCCATTTTTGCCTTCTCAGTCTGTTGAATATCCTCCTATCCTCTTCATAAAAGGAGAGCACTCCGATTATATCCAAGCATCCGATTATCAGTTGATCCGACAATTCTTCCCAGCAGCACAAATCATCACGCTAAACGGCGTTTCTCATCGCCTACATACCGATCAACCGTCTCTTTTAATTGCCACATTAACTGATTTTTTTCTACCTCACGAATGCTATTCCCAAACAAATCGTTTAGTATAATAAGTCAATGCTTGTACATTCGCATAACTATATTCATCATTGATTATATCAACATCCGGTTCATAAGAAATTACCGATAGACGCACAATATAAGTTTCACCCTGTTTTAATTCCTCCACACGGTTTATTTCACCAGCGGTAGTCTGTTTTATTTGCAAACCGACAGAAAAAGGTAATTGAATCCTGCTCACAAAATAAGGCTTTAAGGTATTCATATCATTTGAAAGAATTTCAATCCGATAATATATACTCTGCTGGGGGAATGGATTCCATCCTATAGATAATGTACCTGTTTCCTGCAAACGTTCAACTTTTAAAGCAATTTCAGTTGGAGTACGTTCAGGTAAATTATAAGTATAAATAGAATCTTTCAACTTCAATTCTGTATTTTTCCCTATTCTCAAATAAAAACGCACTTCACGAGGAGTTGCGTCGAAATCGAAATAATCTTCCTGAATCGGAGTTCTCTCTGCCCAATAGTAACCATGATTTTGTAGAGATGCATATTTTCCGGCAGCTGTAATCAAAGCACCCTCCCGCAAATTAATACACCCTCTGACATCTGCCCCCATATAAGTTCGAAAACGATTATCAACAGTATATTCATTGATTAGAAAGGCATCCGCAGTAAGATTATCCAGGTATCCAACATCTGTTGTATACTCCCTTTCTCCCTGAGCATTGACAATCGCTTGAATATAATCATCCCCACTCTTCAAAATATTCCATACAACAGAATCTTTTGTGTTATGAAGCATCGTGATTTGATTATTTTGTTTATACCATTTCCCAATCACATATTCTTGTCGTCCCCCAAAATCAATAGCCTTCAAGATGCCTCCTTTTTCAAAACGAATTACATCCAAAAAATCCGATTGTCCAAAATTATATTTATCTCCCAGCCAAGCATTGTAATACCAATTCTTTTCGGTAAGCAACGATATATCTAAAATTGTATCATCCCGCTCATTATCTTTATGACACGCAGATAGGAAACAAATACAGCAGACCCAGATCAATAATTTTTTTAATATCATCATTTTGTTTTTTTGATAAAAGTAAAATAACTTCTAATTTCCAATTTTAGGTTTTCAATTAATTATATCTTTGCAAGATACAATTTTTATGCCAAAAATAAATATCTAAAACCTGTTAATTATTATTTATATGCTATATCCATTAAAATTTAAACCAATTCTCAAACAAACCATCTGGGGAGGAAACAAATTATCTGACAAAAGTGATAATCCTAATATAAAGAACTCTATTGGGGAAAGTTGGGAAATATCAGGAGTACAAGATAATATTTCAGTTGTTTCGGCAGGAAACTTGGCGGGTAATACTCTGGAAGAACTGACAGAAATATATATGGGAGACCTCGTCGGTGATAAAATTTATGAGAATTTCGGAATAGAATTTCCTCTGTTAATCAAATACATTGATGCCCGCGAAAATCTATCTATACAAGTTCATCCCAATGATACAACTGCTAAAGAACGGCATAATGCCTACGGAAAAACTGAAATGTGGTATCTCGTAGAAGCTGATCCAAATGCCGAATTGGTGATAGGATTTAACAGAAATTCCAATCAAATAAAGTATTTAGAAAACCTCCGCCATCATACCTTACCAGCTTTATTAAACATTGAAAAGGTGGAAAAAGGAAATTGTTTTTTCATCCCTGCGGGTACAGTACACGCTATTTGCAAAGGTTGTTTTATTGCAGAAATACAACAAACATCGGATATCACCTACCGAATTTATGATTACGACAGACGAGATAAAGATGGTAATCTCCGTGAATTACATACCGAACTGGCTACAGACGTTATCAACTTTGAACAACAGAAGCAACACGCCATTCCTTATCATATTCACAAAAATCATACAGAAGAACTGGTGCGTTGTAATTATTTTACAACAAATTTTCTGAAATTTGATAAAGAAATCGAAAAAGATTATATTGAATTAGATTCGTTTGTTATTTATATGTGTCTGGAAGGAAAATTCACATTAGTATATGATGTTGATCAAACAATCCAAGTAAATAAGGGAGAAACCATCTTAGTACCGGCAATTTTGAAAAACCTCTTTTTGATTCCAGAACAAGAAGTTCAATTATTAGAAATATACATCTAATTGGTTAAATTGTTTATCTGTTGAATAATGTCCAACAGATAAACAATTCATAAATATCTCTTATTGATTCATTTCCATATGTTCTTGGTCTGTCAATTTCTCACAATAATGACATTTTAATACAATTGGCGAATCTTTCACAACCGTAAATTTAGTCATTACTTTCTCGTGATTAGTGATACACTTTGGATTCATACATTTAACAATACCTTCCACTTTTTCTGGCACATTCACCATTTTCTTCTCAACCACATCATAATCTCGAATGATATTGATCTTTGCCGAAGGAGCTACCAATGCCAATTTATTTACTTCCTTATCTTCCAAAAATTTATCCCAGATTTTAATAATGGCTTTCTTTCCTAATTTACTACTTCGTAAATTAGTACCAAAAGTCATTGCATTATCCATCGTAGAAATACCCAAAACATTGATCACATCAAACAACTTACCAGCGGGAATATGATCAATGACCGTCCCGTTCTCTATCGCACTTACCTGTAATTCTTTCTTAGCCATAACAATAAAATCTAAAATTTAAATCAACAAACTTTCAATCCCAAAGCCTTACAAATGATTGCCTCACGAGCAAATACACCATTACGGGCTTGTTCAAAATAATAAGCTTTTGGATTTTCATCTACATCCACATCAATCTCATTCACCCGTGGAAGCGGATGTAAAATACGCATATTTTCCTTTGCATTTGCTAACATTGCATTTTTCAGGATATAGACATTTTTTACTTTTTCATATTCCAATGGATCTGCAAAACGTTCCCGTTGCACTCGAGTCATATACAAAATATCAGCTCTATTAATCACTTCATCCAATTCCGTATGCTCATAATAAGGAATCTTTAATTCTTTCAGATGTAATTTATAAGCTTCCGGCATTTGCAAAGATTCTGGTGCTACAAAATGGAAGACAGGATGAAAATGACTCATTGCTTGCAGTAATGAATGAACTGTTCTACCATATTTCAAATCTCCCACCATACAAATATCCAGATTTTCTAATGTCCCTTGTGTTTTATAGATAGAATAAAGATCAAGCATCGTTTGTGATGGATGTTGATTTGCCCCATCCCCTGCATTCAAAATAGGATGGTTCGCCACTTCACTGGCATAACGGGCTGCGCCTTCTACAGGATGCCGCATCACAATCAGGTCGCAATAATTATCCACCATCTTAATGGTATCTTTCAATGTTTCACCTTTCGTCACACTCGAAGAAGAGGCATCCGAAAAACCTACAATACGTCCTCCAAGACGATTGATTGCCGTTTCAAAACTTAGACGTGTACGAGTGGAAGGTTCAAAGAATAAAGAAGCGACGACCTTGCCTTCTAATAAAGGTCGATTCGGAGTTTTCTCAAATTCAGAAGCCATTTCTAGTATTTCCAGAATTTCTTCTTTTGTGTAATCTTCAATGGATACTAAGCTGTGTGTGTTCATATCATTTATTTAATGTTACAAGTTACAGAAGAAAAGAGCATTTTCGGAGAAACAAAAAAAAACCAACAAGTCAAACGACAATGTTGGTTTAATAAATTTTTATCAATAAAACGGTTAGCCTGTCCGCAGGGATCGACAGCATACCCTAAAATTCCCATATATAAATGTTCTGAGTTCATATCAGAATCCAAAAGTAGATATTATTTCGGAATAAAACAATAAATAGTAAACTGATTTTCCTCCGAGAATCATTTTTATTTTTTCCTTCTAATTTTCTATTTATTAAAAGTATAAAGTAATTATGAACTCTTTTTTTATAGAAGCGTGATTATAAATTAATTAATCAGGAAATATTTCAGAAATACGGTCTACAATATCTTTTGCAACTTCTTGTTTCGACTTCAAATCATATTGATAATAGCGTTCTTGCCTATCAATGATCGTCACTTTGTTGGTGTCATAACCAAAACAAGCATTGATATCTTTTAAACTATTCAAAACAATTAAATCTAAATTCTTTTTATGCAATTTTTGTAAAGCATTACACGCCTCATCATTTGTTTCAAGCGCAAAACCAACCAACAGTTGACCTTCTCGCTTCCGACGCCCTAATTCTTCAGCAATATCACGAGTAGGTTCCAATTCTAATGTCAAACAGTCTACTCCTCTTTTTAATTTCATATCAGCTTTATACACCGGTGTAAAATCAGCCACAGCCGCACACGATACAATTATGTCACAAGAAAATGCAAATGCCATTACCTGCTCATACATCTCCGCTGCTGATTCCACATCTATTCGACAAATAGCTGGATGCACAGTTTTCATTACCACAGGTCCAGCGATTAATATCACTTCTGCCCCACGCCTCGCAAATTCTTCAGCTAAAGAAAAGCCCATTTTCCCCGAAGAATAATTTCCGATAAAACGCACGGGATCTATCTTCTCATAAGTTGGTCCTGCTGTCAGTAATACTTTTTTACCCCTCATATCCATTTCTTCATCAAAGAAATCCTTCATAAAAGCGACAATTCTTTCCGGTTCTGCCATCCGTCCCTTTCCTGTCAAACCACTGGCTAACACTCCTTCAACAGGCTCTATAATCACATTCCCATATTCTTTTAATTGAGACAAATTACGCTGAGTAGCTGAATGACGATACATATCTAAATCCATTGCCGGAGCTATCATTACTGGACATTTGGCTGAAAGATAAGTTGTCAGTAAAAGATTATCCGCAATGCCTTGAGCCATTTTTCCAATCGTATTCGCTGTTGCAGGAGCAATCAGTAACAAATCTGCCCAAAGTCCCATATCCACGTGCGAATGCCAATCCCCATTTTCCGGATTATAAAACTCCACCATTACAGGATGCTTAGACAAAGTAGCCATAGTCAGCGGTGTAATAAATTGTTTTGCCAGCTCTGTCATAACAATCTGAATATGAGCACCCTCTTTTACTAACAAACGAGTCAGAAGAGCTGCTTTATAAGCAGCAATACTTCCTGTAACCCCTAAAATAATATTTTTATCTTTCAACATAGCCCAACATAAAAGAATGATTATCTTATTCCAAGTATTAATACACCTGATTTCAAGTGTTCCACAGAAATAATAAATGATCGATCATTGAAAATTAAAAATTGAAAACAGGGAATGAATATTTCAATTCTCTATTTTCAATTTATCAGTCAAAAGACACACTTAAAAGCGGTGTCCAATTAGTCTTGCTTGATCACTTTTGTTTCTGCGGCAGGAAGTCTGAAATAGATCTCGCCATCCTCAAATTCCTGAGTTGCAATCAATACCGGTTTCGGTATACGCTCATAAAATTTAGAGATTTCAATCTGTTCACGGTTCTCAAAAATTTCTTCCAAATTATCTGTATAAGAAGCAAACTCCTGTAACTTACGACTCAACTCATCCTTCATCTCCACAGAAATTTGATTGGATCTTTTTGCTATCACAGCAACCGCCTCATAAATATTACCATCAGCTTTTAGAGCCATTTTAGCCGGATTTCTCGTAATAGTGTTATTAGGCGCTTTTACTTTTTTAAAATCTACCATAACTAATTTATGTATTATTGTTTACTATTTACTGGTTAATTCTCGTACTTGAAACTCTTCAAGAAAATATTTATTTCTTCATAATTTTTCTTCATATCAGGCAGATACCTACTATCCGGATATTCATCCGTAAAGTAATAATACTCCTCCTGTGCATTATTATAACGTTCGAGTTTCTTATCTTCCACACTATTTATTGCCATTTCAAACTTGGAAACAAACAGCATATACATAATTTCTTCTCGATATTTTGATCCGGGATAATCCTTTAAGCAATTTTGTAAACTAATGACAGCCGCTTTATAATATTCCCGTTGATAATAATTTTTAGCACTCAGATAAGCTTTATAAGAAAGTTTATCCCGCATCTCATCCATATATCCATTTATTTTATCCTTCCGCATACTACTCGGATAACGATTTAGGTATAACTGGAACTCATTCACCGCCTTATCAGTTACCTGCTGATCCAAACGTGGCTTAGGAGAGGCTTTGTAATCGCAAAAACCCATCATAAAAAGACACTCTTCTGCAAATGAACTTTCCGGATATGTTTGGATAAACATTTTAAACAAATCAGATGCAATAGAGTAATCTCTCAAATTATAACTACAAAAAGCACGGTAGTATGCAATATTTTGCGCCTTACTCGTACCGGTAAATACCGTACGGATACCATCCAGCAAATTCAATGCCCGTTGATAGTCTCCTTTATTATAGTACTCTATTGCTTTTTTATAAACCAACTGATAATCGCCACTTTTCAACAATTGTTGATATTCCCCACAAGATGTCAACAACACAATTATCAGTAGAAATCCAAAAATTTTCTTCATAAATAGAACGCTTTTATGCATTATGCAAAGATAGACAATAAACTAAAAACTAAAAGCTAAAAAAGCTAAAACTTTCAATTTACTTAAAAGTTTCTGTGACAGTAATAAAAGAAATGGAATCGGATAACTTTTAGCTTTTAGTTTATTTTATTACCTTTGCCCAACATTTAGAAAACAGTATCTACAAATTTTCAAAATACTATCGACGTGGACATTTTTGAAAGAGTAAAAAAACAGAGAGGTAATATCGGGCAATACGCTAATGAAGCTCACGGCTATTTCGCATTCCCGAAATTAGAAGGGGAAATCGGTCCCCGAATGATCTTCCGTGGAAAAGAAGTTTTAAACTGGAGTTTAAACAACTATATTGGTTTAGCCAATGCTCCCGAAGTTAGAAAAATTGATGCAGAGTCTGCTGCAAAATGGGGCTTAGCTTATCCAATGGGTGCCCGTATGATGAGCGGACAAACTGCCCGCCATGAATATCTTGAATCACAATTAGCAGATTTTGTCGGTAAACCCGATGCATTTCTACTAAATTTTGGTTATCAGGGTATGATATCCATCATTGATGCAATGACAAATCGTTTTGACTGCATCGTATATGATGCAGAAGCTCACGCTTGTATAATGGATGGACTGAGAATATCTCCGGCAAAGCGTTATGTATATATGCACAACGATATGGAAAGCCTACACAAGCAACTCGAAAGAGCGACAAAATGGGTTGAAACAACTGGTGGTGGAATTTTAGTCATCACAGAAGGAGTATTCGGTATGGCTGGCGACTTGGGTAAATTAGACGAAATCACAGCCCTGAAAGACCAATTCAATTTCCGTCTTTTAGTTGATGATGCCCACGGTTTTGGAACAATGGGAGCCACAGGTGCCGGAACAGGAGAACATTTTGGAGTACAAGATAAAATAGACCTTTATTTCGGAACATTTGCAAAAGCAATGGCAGGATTCGGAGCATTCATTGCTACTGATGAAGATATATGTATGTCACTACGTTATACGATGCGTTCACAAACATTTGCAAAATCACTGACAATGCCTATGGTTGAAGGAGCTATCAAACGTTTGGAGATGTTGAAATCTCAACCAGAAAGACGTGAGAAAATGTGGCAGATTGCCCACGCTCTACAAAATGGTCTAAAAAAAGATGGTTTGAATATCGGCATCACCAATTCAATGGTTACACCGGTATATTTATCCGGTAGTGTAGCAGAAGGTATGCAAGTTGTATTTGACCTTCGCGAAAACTACAACGTATTCTGCTCAATCGTAGTCTACCCGGTTATTCCCAAAGGACAATTGTTACTTCGTTTGATACCAACAGCTATGCACACACTGGATGACGTAAAGTATACAATTAAAGCCTTCAAAAACGTAGCTGAAAAATTAGCTAACGGAGAATATAATAAGGAACTTCTGGTAGATGCCAGCAAGCTCTAAAAAGGAAAACAAGAAAAAACGAGTAACGATTAGCATTTATGCTCTCGTTACTCGTTTTTCATTAATGCCTCTCCGATTTTATAATTTATTTAACTCTTCCCGTGCTTTATTTACCATATCGGCAGCAGATTCTTCTATCAAGCGTTCAATATGAAAGATAGATAATATTTTATGCAACTGTTCCAATTTATCTGGATTACTCTTAAACTCTTCTTTCAATATACGCACCTTTTCTGCATCTTGAATACCCTCAACCAAACGTTCCATTCGAATAGATGAACGCCCGCCTGGATATATCTGATAGCAATCGCCAGCACCAAAAGCCCGAAAGCGGGAATCACGTAAAGGATCCTTTACCCAACTATTATAAGCCCAACGTAAAAATCCGTCAAAATCAGCAGCAGCAGCATACCAGCTATGCCAAGCAGCTTCTGCCGGTGGTGAAAAAGTAAATATATTTGGATAAGCTTCAGAACAACAAGTATAGAAAGTGCTTTTCATTCCTTTACTCCGACGATCTGCCAGTACTTCTTTTGGATAAGTCTGAGCAGAAGCTATACTGTAATCATCAATATCTTTCTCAATCTGGGAATGAAAATTTCCAGCTAAAGCAACTTTATATGCCGAATCAGCTTCATATATTAGTGCAATGGTTTTTTGCATCTGCTCCATCGGACGTTCATCCATCGCAATTCTTGTGATCTCGAACCACTTTTTCTCCTTCAAATGTTTAGCAAAATCCACTAAAAAAGGAAACCAATAATCTCGATATTCGGGAGTTCCTACCTGAGCATTTAGAAACTTCATCTCATCCGACGCCTGATCAAAATAGCGAAATGATAATTTCCAAGGGATCATTGTATAACAATTTATTTGTCTATCAATTCCCTGCGACATCATAAACTCTACCCACTTATCAAAAACAGCATAATCAAAAGACCAACTGCCATCCAATCGTTTCACCCGCATCACCATTGATTCATAAAAATCTTCTGTTTGTCCACCCCAAGGCTGATGCATTAACGTAGCCGTAATACACTTTTGTCCGGCATTAGCTAATTGCTGCATCATCGGTCGCATCGCATCAAAATGCGCCTCACTCCACAAAGGGACTTGATGATAACGAGCCACAGCGTATGGATTTTGCCACATATCTAACCAAAATTTCCAATTTCGAGGAGCAGGTAAAATCCGATCACAAACTTTTAATTCTATTTTCAAAGGAGCAAACTTTCCACCCTTACCCGTAAAGTTTATTTCTCCTCGATAAATCCCTGCTTTCACATCCGAAGGTGTCCAAATATTAATCCAAACAGGCTGTGTTTGAAATGCCTGTAAATTATGCATCTTTTTTACATCCAATATATCCGCAACCATTGACGAATCAAAAGCTGTCCGATCAGGACGATATCCACAAGTCCCTCGCTTATCTTTATTCAATTCATCAGTCATCACATAACGCACAAAACTGCTACGGATTGCTGATGCAGGAATCACATTTCCGGCAGGTCCTTTCAAATCACTCACAGAGATAGAAACTTCCTTACAATCTTTTGTACCCCAAAGTAATACTTGTGCATTAATCCTCTCACCTCTCCAAACCGTTCCACGCCATATCCGGACCTTCACATCTGTCTTCGGTATCTTCATTTTACAATATCGAACATCCGTAGATCCCCAAGCACTATTCAAAGGCCGACAAAGTTCCCATTCTTTTAGATCAACGATCTTTGAATCTGTAAGTTCCTCAAAATCTTGACAAAATACAGATTCTTGCGCCCATAAACTTTCAGTCAATATACAACACCAACATATTGCTATCCAATATTTTTTCATAAAATAATAACTAAAAAACGATTGTAATTATTTCTTATACGTCATAACCTCTGGCATCAATGCCTTTATTTGCTCTATTCGATGAGCATCTGATGGATGGGTAGACATAAATTCAGCCGGTTTTTTCCCTGATGAAGCAGAAGACATTCGTGTCCAAAAAGCAATTGCTTCTTCCGCATTATACCCGGCAATAGTCATAAAGATCAAACCTAAGCGATCTGCTTCCAATTCGTGTTTCCGCGAAAATGGCAACATCACACCATAGTTTGCACCAAATCCGATAGCAGCACCCAACAATGCTTTCGTCTGTTCGGGTTTATCTTTTAAAGCATAAGCGACAGCAGCATTGCCCACCTGTATCAGCATCTGCTGGCTCATCCGCTCATTACTATGACGGGCAACAGCGTGTGCAATTTCGTGTCCAATGACAACAGCCAAAGCATCATCAGTAACACACAATGGCAATATTCCCTCATAAACAACAACTTTACCACCCGGCATACACCAAGCATTCACTTCCGGACTCTGCACGAAATTAAATTCCCACTGATACCCCTGAAGCAAAGATTCCATTCCCTGAGATTTCAAATAAGAATCAACAGCTGTAGCGATACGTTGTCCAACATTCTTCACTCGACGACTTCCTGACAGATTCGTTGAAAGCTTATTGCTCTTCAAAAAATCATTATACGAAGTCAAACTCATCTGCATCATTTCGCTTTCCGGCATCATCACAAACTGTTTGCGCCCCGTGATTGGTACGGTTGCGCACTGCACCAACAGAAAAGCCATTCCTATAACAAAATAAAACTTTAATTCTTTCATCTTTTTACCATTTAAGTTCATTGGCTGATTGCTTGTCTCCGTAGACTGTATACTTATAATATCTTTTATACAACCTCGCAATTATTCAACGCCATTTACATAAACAGGTTACAGATTTAAAGTACCATCTTCAAATCCATAACCTGCATATTTATGAGCATCATATAAAAAGAAAAACTTCTTTTATATAATTAACATTGCATCACCATAAGCTCCAAACTGATATTTCTCTTTGACAGCAATATCATAAGCCTTCATCACCTGATCGTATCCTCCAAAAGCAGCCACCATCATTAATAGTGTTGAATAAGGAAGATGAAAATTAGAAATAAAAGCATCAGGAACACTGAAATCATAAGGAGGAAAAATAAATTTATTCGTCCATCCTTCAAACTCTGTCAAACGCCCCTTTGTTGTTACACAACTTTCCAATGTTCTGACCACCGTTGTTCCGACTGCACAAATCTTACGTTTTTCATCCTTCGCTTCATTGACAATCTCTACAATTTCCGAACCGACAAGAATCTGCTCCGAATCCATCTTATGCTTAGTCAAATCTTCCACATCTACTTCTCGGAAATTACCCAAACCAACGTGCAAAGTCAAATAAGCAAACTCTATTCCCTTAATTTCCATTCGCTTCATCAATTCACGGCTAAAATGCAAACCGGCAGTAGGAGCAGCCACTGCCCCTTCGTTTTTTGCAAATATCGTCTGATAACGATCTTCATCCTCCGGTTCCACTTTCCGGGTTATTATTCGAGGTAGTGGAGTTTCACCCAATCCATAGAGCATTTTTTTAAACTCATCGTATTCCCCATCAAAAAGGAATCGCAGCGTACGTCCCCGAGAGGTCGTATTATCAATAACTTCCGCTACTAAACTGTCATCATCACCGAAATATAACTTATTACCTATTCGAATTTTTCTGGCAGGATCAACTAATACATCCCAAATTCTCAAATCCCGATTCAATTCCCGCAACAGAAACACCTCTATCTCAGCCCCTGTCTTCTCTTTGTTGCCATATAAGCGCGCAGGAAATACTTTCGTATCATTGAATACAAACACATCCTTTTCATCAAAATAATCAATGACATCTTTAAAAGTCTTGTGCTCAATCTCTCCACTTTTTCGATTCAATATCATCAAACGACACTCGTCCCTATTAGCTGCCGGATGCTGAGCAATTAATTCTGGCGGTAATTTATATTTGAACTTCGATAATTTCATCTTTACTCTATATTAAAAATAATTCTATTAAGTCCATTGACTCATTTCTATCTCTCAATGTTAAAAGGATTTTGTTATAAACAAACCGCCAATATACAATCACCAACTGGCTCCGTTAAATCATTTATAATTCGATACTACATTTAACATCTTCACTCATATCAATAAAATACTGGAATATCTCCACCTCTCAATAAACGAAAATATTCCAAATTCAGTAAACGGCGCAAGTTACACCTTTGTTTGTAAAAATGCAACCAATTCATCCATTTTATTTGCATCCTCTACACGATAACTGCCAATCTTCGTACGCCGCAAACCAGACAAATAGGCAGCACTTCCGCAGGCTTTCCCTATATCATTCGCTAACGAACGTATATACGTACCTTTACTACAATCAATCCGTAATGTCATATCCGGTAATACAAAATCCAAAATTTCCAACTTTTGAATCATCACCTCCCGAGACAACATTTCCGGACCATTTCCTTTCCTCGCTTGTTCATAAGCACGAACTCCATCCACACGAATCGCTGAATAAACAGGCGGCACTTGCATAATAGTTCCAATAAATTGTTGCAACACCTCTTGCAACTTCGCCCGATCAATATGTTCATAAGGATAATTCCCCTCCGGTTCCGTTTCAAGATCAAAAGAAGGAGTCGTAGCTCCGAATCGAATAGAAGCGACATACTCCTTTTCCTGTGCCATATACGAGTCTATCTGCTTTGTCCACTTCCCCGTACATATAATGACCAATCCCGTAGCAAGCGGATCCAACGTCCCGGCGTGTCCCACCTTAATCTTCCCACAAGAAGCCTTCAAACACCAACGAATTTTATTTACGACATCAAAAGAAGTCCACCTCGGCGGCTTATCCACCAAAATCAATGCCCCCTCCTGAAAATCCCCTTCCTCTTTATAAATTATCTTACACACAAGCCTTATTCATTAAATCACACAATCTGCAAATTATATCCGAAATAAATCAATACCAGCAACAAACCTCCGACAACAATTCGATAATAACCGAAAGCCTTAAATCCGTATTTAGTGACAAAACGGATAAAAAACCGAATCGCCAACAAGGCCACAATAAATGCCACCACATTCCCCAATATCAATGTTCCTATATTCGCCTTGATTAATTCCATACCATCAGGCTCCATAAACAACTTCAATACCTTATAAGCCGTTGCAGCAAACATCGTTGGAACAGCCAAGAAAAAAGAAAATTCAGCAGCAACCTTTCGAGACAATTTCTGTGCCATACCTCCCACAATGGTTGCCATCGAACGGGATACTCCGGGAATCATCGCAACACATTGAAAAAGACCAATATAAAAAGCATTCTTTTCTGTCACCGATTGATCTGCTTTCTCCCGATTAAAAATCCGATCGACAAAGAGCATAAAAATACCACCCAAAACAAGCATCACCGCCACAACTGTCACACTTTCTAACATCTCATCTATCTTATCACTGAACAGCAGACCCAAAAAAGCAGCCGGGAGGAAAGCAAGCAATAACTTCCAATAAAAATCATATTTATACAAAAAACGTTTCCAATAAAGACACCATACTGACATTCCTTTTTGATCAGTAATTGCCTCTTTATCAAATATTTTACAAGAATTTAGTTTAAAAAAACGTTTCCAATAAAGACACACAACAGATAAAATCGCACCAAATTGGATAATCACAGTAAAAGCCTTTACAAACGGCGTACTCTCAACACCCAATAAATGTTGAGCAATAATCATGTGCCCGGTGGAAGAAATAGGTAAAAATTCTGTCAAGCCTTCCACAATAGCCATAACAACCGTTTCAAAAATGGTCATACCTCCTTATTTTGTTTCGGTTTACGCATAATTGCCCAAAAGACAAAACCAAAACCGATCAATACAACAATCGGAGCCAACGTAATACGCCGAAAGCTAAAAATATTATAATCAAACACATTCGGATCGTGACTCCCTCCCCCCATCATCAAGAGAAATCCAAGCAACACAATTCCAAATCCAATTAAAATCATCTTATAACTACTTACCGGTATCGGAAAGCCCGCCTTTTTATCCGGAGTTGTATTCTTCAAATCAATCTTTGCCATATATTTTATTTATTAAAAAATTATCCATCTTCAATTTTTTTCCCTTTCATTTAAGAATAAAGATCATTCATATCTTTATTCAAATATCTCTTCACCGACATCCACGCAGAAAAAAACGACAAGAAAATACCACAAAACATCACAAACACCACCATCACAATAATCAACTCTTTATTCATCAAGTCTACCACTCCCCCCACTTCTTTTTGTAAAAAATAAATAGCCGCTAAAAGAATTAAATTAGCGAACATACTACCAAAAAAACCAAACCAAACTCCATTTTGAATAAAAGGTCTACAAATAAAAAACGGTTGTGCCCCCACTAATTGCATCGTCTTTATCAAAAAACGTTGAGAATAAACAGCCAAATGAATCGTATTTCGAATCAAAGTAAACGATATAATCATCAACACAGCTCCGGCAATCAATAAAATAATACTAATCCGCCGGACATTCTCATTAATCATCTGCACCAAAGATTTCTGATAAGAAACTTCCTGTACTGTTTCATCTGCCAATAGATTCTTTTCAATCACGGTTAACGAATCATTATTGGCATATACCGGATTTAACTTAATTTCCAATGACGGCAACAAAGGATTGTACCCCAATACACCTTCAAAATCCTCTCCTAATTCTTCTTTAAAAGCCCGCGCAGCCTCTACTTTACTGATAAATACCGAAGAAGAAACAAATGGCTTTGTATCTAAAAGCTTTTGCATTTTCTTAATATCCGCCTCATTCACATTGTCCTTCACAATAATCGAAAAACCAATATTCTGCTTCACGTGATTCGACACAGATCTTGCATTCAGCAATATAAACACCAAAATACCCACAACCACCAACACCAAAGAAATACTCAATGTTGATACGACATACGATCCGGCTATTTTTCTTTTTCTTTTACCTGTCATCTTAAACTTTGTTTAAGTATACTTCAATTATTCATATTATCCCAATCAAGCGACAACACATTCATTTAAAGCCGCTAACTAAAATGTCAAATAAATCAATGATCTCAAAAACACGACAAATATAACAATTATATCTAATTATTTTTTACATTTTGCTTGTACAAACTAAAAAACACCTTATATTTGCACTCGCTAAAAGGGAAAAGTTCTTTTTTATAATTGCGAAAATAGCTCAGTTGGTAGAGCACGACCTTGCCAAGGTCGGGGTCGCGGGTTCGAGTCCCGTTTTTCGCTCTCTCACTCAAGAGAATGCTCGAGTGGTGGAATCGGTAGACACGCAGGACTTAAAATCCTGTGATCATTGCGATCGTGCGGGTTCAATTCCCGCCTCGAGTACCATTAAATCAGGAAGTTACAGAAATGTCACTTCCTTTTTTTATGTCTTTACTCCGCCCTCCCTCCCCCTTTTTTAAGATACTCGTGCAGATTAACGTATAATTTTAATGCGTTTGCCCTGCCACCCCTGCATTTTAATTTGTAAATTCCAAAAGAAAAATCTATTTTTGTACAGATTTGAACACAATAAGTAGTCTGTCTTAATTTATTTAAATCATTATAGCTAAACAGATGAGAAAAATTATCACATTATTTCTATTATCCATTATTTCTATCTTTACATATGGACAGACACTGACTTTTACCCCTCAGTGGGCACCTCAGAGCCAATTTGCAGGATATTACGTAGCTCAGGAAATGGGGCTTTATAAAGAGGTGGGCCTTAACGTCAAAATTGAACACCCTTCAATTTCTAACACAGCACTAAACTGGCTCAAACAAGGGCGTTGTGATATCATAACTCTTCAGCTTGTTTCCGCTATTGAGAATATCAGTGGTGGTGTACCACTTGTCAACATTCTGCAAACATCCCAGAATAACGCACTTATGATTGTGTCTAAATATGGGATTAGCTCAATTGATCAACTCGCAGGTAAACGCATAGGGCATTGGAGGGCAGGGTTTAGTGAGTTGGCTTTTGCTATGATAAACGATCGTAAATTAAATGTGGAATGGGTGCCGTTTATCCATAATATCAACCTATTTGTCTCAGAGGCAATAGATGCTACACTTGCTATGAGCTACAACGAATATTTTCAGATATTGACATCCGGCAAAAGAATAGACACGAAAGGGATCTTCCGACTCTCCGAAATGGGTTATAATATTCCCGAAGACGGACTATACGTGACGAAGGACTTTTACGAAAAAAACAAAGATGCTCTTCTACGATTCGCCGAGGCCTCAAAGAGAGGTTGGCAGTGGGCCAGCCAGCATCAGCATCAGACCGTAGATTTAGTGATGCGTATAGCCAAAGAGCATAATGTCAACACCAACCGTCCTCATCAGGAGTGGATGTTAAAGGAGATTCTGGCGTTGCAAATTGATAAAAGCACAGGCAAAGCATCTTTTGAACTTAAAGAGTCGGATGTGAAAAAGGCAAACGAAATATTGCTCAAAAATGGAGATATCAAATACCCTGTGGAGTATAATCAACTAACAATGCCCAAATAATGATGCTAAAAAAACTATCATTTTCGGCACGACTGAGTTTATATATTACCCTGATTACGGCGTTGATATTTATTGTTACGTTTGTGGTCTTTTTTGCATATTCCCGCTCATTGGTCAAACAGGAGGCTTTGCGTAATGCCGAAAGTCTGGTTAATTCAACCAATTTACATATCGACAAGGTGATGCAATCGGTAGAGACGGCTGTCGATAATCTTGCGTGGTTGGTGGAGGAAAATCTCTGCTCGCCCGATTCGATGTATGGTATCACTCGCAGGATGTTGATCAATAATAAGATTGTCGTTGGTTCGGCCATCGCTTTTGAACCCTATTTCTATAAAGATAAGGGGTTGTTTTTCTCTCCATTTTCTTTTCGCTCGGATGGTAAGGTGAAAACCACACAGCTTGGCACCGAAGATTATGATTATCACTATATGGAGTGGTATCAGATCCCGCGACTGCTGAAATGCAGCTATTGGAGCGAACCCTATTATGATGAAGGTGGTGCAGATATAGTCATGACAACCTACTCCAGATCACTGTTGAGGGCTGACGGTTCGGTGTATGCTATCATGACGGCTGACATCTCGCTCGACTGGCTTACCGAGATGGTCAACTCTATAAAGCCTTACGAAAATTCATATAATTTTCTGATCGGACGAGGAGGGACCTACATTGTACACCCTACTAAGGAGCGTATCCTGAACGAAACATTTTTTACTGCAACTATGAATATGACCGATACCACTGTCCGAGCCTTAGGTCGGCAGATGGTAGAGGGCAAGCATGGTGTTGAGATATTGCATAATGACGACACTCTCTCTTATGTCTTCTATGCCCCTGTAAAATCTACCGGATGGTCGTTGGCTATTGTCTGCCCTCATGCCAATGTATTCTCGGGTAGCGACCGGTTAGAGCGGGTAGTGGCTATTGTCGGCATTATCGGACTGCTTCTGTTATTACTGTTTTCCATACAAATCATCAAACATCTGACAAAACCTCTCACCTCGTTTTCCCAATCGGCAGAGAGTATTGCCGGGGGAAATTTTAATACCGAATTGCCGTATATAAAAACTCGTGACGAGATGTGGAAGCTCTATGAGTCGTTCGATTTTATGCAACATTCGCTGGTTCGGTACATGGATGAACTAAAATCTACAATCTCCAATAAGGAGCGTATCGAGAGCGAACTCAGAATTGCCAGCAAGATACAGATGGGGATGATCCCTAAAATTTTTCCTCCGTTTCCCGAGAGAGAAGATATAGACCTCTATGCTATATTGAAACCCGCAAAAGAGGTTGGAGGAGATTTGTATGACTTTTTTATAGATTCCGAAAAGCTCTATTTCACCATTGGCGACGTATCGGGGAAAGGTATCCCTGCCTCTCTGTTTATGGCCGTTACGCGCAGCCTGTTTCGTTCCATAGCTGTACATCGGCAAAACCCTATGCAGATTGTTGAATCGATGAATAATTCTGTGGCGGAGAATAACGAGTCGAATATGTTTGTTACTCTGCTGGTTGGGGTGCTCGATCTTAAGACGGGCGTTCTGGAGTATTGCAATGCAGGTCATAACCCTCCGATTCTGATTACACAAACGGGCGAGGTGAACTACATGAATGTTAAGCCGAATATTCCAGTGGGAATTTTCAATAGTTTTAGCTATTGTGGCGAACAAATCGTTCTTGAGCCGAATTCGAAACTGTTTATGTACACCGACGGTTTGACCGAAGCAGAAAATCCCGCGGCCGAACTCTTCTCAGAACAGAGATTACTGGAGTGCGCTGTGAAATATAAAGATAAAAAAACGATGGAGATGACCACCTCTATCGTGGAGCAGGTATTGTCACACGCCGATACTGCCCCTCAAAGCGATGATCTCACTATCTTGATAATAGAATATAAACCATAATAACATGAAACACCCATGAAATAACTTTCGTCCAAGCGAATGAAAATAGGAGAATATTAGTTACCTTAGAATCATACACTTTAATATATAAAGCTATGAGTACAGTACCCTTTCTCCAATTCGTTCAACGGGGTTGTGGCATAGATGTCCACAAAGACGTGGTAGTCGCCACCATCAGTCGCGAAGGTCTAAAGACTGAGACCCGCAGTTACAAGACATTCAGTAGTTCTTTGACAGAATTGAAAGAATGGTTATTATCTAATGGAATCACCCATGTAGCCATATAGAGCACCGGAGTTTATTGGAAACCTGTTTATAAGGTGTTGGAAAGTCCGTCCTTAAAGGTATGGATAGTCAACGCTCGTCACATCAAATACGTTCCCGGTCATAAGACTGATAAACAGGATAGTGCCTGGATCTGCAAGCTACTGTTGGCGGATCTTCTCAAACCGAGTTACATACCAGAACGTGAGCAACGTGAACTTCGAGACTTGACCCGTTATCGCAATAAGTTGATACAGCATGTATCCTCCGAGAAGAACCGGACAATGCGTATTCTTGAAGACTGTAATGTTAAGCTTTCGAGTGTATTGAGCGATACGAGCGGAGTGGTTGCAACTAAATTGATCGACTTGCTGATCGACAAAGGTTATGTAACCCCCAGACAATAACGAGAGTGCCGGTAAAAAAAAGCTCCCACACCAACCACTGGAACAAACATGTGAAGTCCATACTCACCGAAGCGGCTTGGGCTACCAAGCGAACCAAGAATACTTTTTACAATGCCCGTTATCACCGGTTAGCTGCCCGAAGAGGCAAGAAAAGAGCCTTGGTAGCCGTAGGACATTCGATCCTGAAATCGGTTTGGCATGTATTGAAGGAGGTTCGCCAGTATAAAGAGTTAGGGGCAGAGTACGTGATCAAGAAGGCGGAAACGAAGCGAAAAGCGTATTTGAAAAAAGAGCTGGAACCACTCGGGTATAAGGTTTCAATAAGCAAGGAGGCGGACATCCCGAATGCAAGTTAAAGCGATATAAACAAGGTCGATTTTTACTGGTTTGTTGCCAAAAAGTAGCAAGAGACCGAATATGAAACTGACTTCAACTGCTAAGCGGTTAAGACTGTGAGTCCATAAACACGTATATGAAATTTTAAACTCTTGGCGGGTGTAAAACTATAAAATGCCGGAAGATAATTAACCAAAAGTGCATTTGTCAAACAACAAGTGCTTTCTTTCCTTTTGTCTGAACGGAACAAATGATTTATTAATGGAATAAAAACGTTTTCTTTTAATGGGGAACACAATTATAATTTACGTATGAAAAAATACATAGTAATAAAAAATGAGATCTCTGAAATATCCGCTCTAACTGATTTTGTAGAACAGATAGGAGAAGAGTTAGAACTGAAGTCCTCATTGGTGATGAGTCTGAATTTAGTCCTTGAGGAGGCGGTATCAAATATTATTCTATATGCCTTTCCGCAGAAAATGGGGGAATTAATAACCATTATGGCTGAGAAAACGGATAATATGTTAATATTTATCATCACCGATAAAGGAGTTGAGTTTGATCCGACAGAAGTTCTCGAGGCCGATATTACGCTCTCTGCTGAGGAGAGACCCATTGGAGGTCTGGGTATTTATCTGATAAAGAAGATAATGAACGAGGTGGAGTATCAGAGAATAGACGGCAACAATATATTTACACTAAAGAAAATATTAAATTAAAATACGATGAATACGACAATTACACGTAACGGAGAGCAGATTCTAATCTCACTTAGCGGCAGATTGGACACAACAAATGTTCAAGATTTTGAGAAACAAATAGTAGAATTATACGATCCTGCGGTCTTAAATATCGAGATGGATTGCAGTGATTTTACCTATATAAGTAGTTCGGGGTTGCGCATACTGCTGACCCTGCAAAAGAGCATGATAGCTCGCAAGGGAACCTTGGTTCTTCTAAA
>JAVXFZ010000015.1:0-11069 GCA_036657595.1 Odoribacter sp.
TTATGCTGCCCAAAAGAACAACAACAATACCATTTCCCTATGCGTTTACGAAAATCTACTGATTCGGATGCGTTACAAGGAAAAGAGTAGTAAAAACGATCAACGGTAGAAGTAAAATAGAAATCGCATAAATAAAAAAGCTGTTCATCTGATTTCATACAGATAAACAGCTTTCAATCATTTTACAGCTTTCAGTCCAACTTCACATCTTCCCTCATTCTGCAGAAATAACAAAAGTCAACTAATTTTCCATTTTTAACAGCAGCGTGGTGAAGAACAGCTTCCTGCTGATAACCCGCTCTCTCCAACACGTGCATAGAGGGAGGATTACTGCTAAATACAATCGCATACAATTTCTCATAATGAAAATAACGGAAAGCATATTCAGTGATATCCTCCAATACTTTGTGCACGATACCGTGTCCCCAATATTTTTCACCGATCCAATATCCGACTTCCGCCGTCACACGTTCAACGTCTCCCTCAGAGCCGAATCCAATACTTCCAACCGCCACACCATCCACCTCAATTGCAAAGCGCATCGGCATTCCCGGCATTGCTTTCACCATACTGATATAATCAAAAGCATCCTGTTTCGTATAAGGATGCGGGAAATGATCCATCAGATTATTCCAGATCTTTGTATTATTCGCATTTTCTGCGAACGATTCACAATCTGAAAAACTCAGTTCGCGCAACACATATCCATCTCCAATAATTCTTACTTCCTGCTTCTTTCCCCGTAAAATAAAGAACTCATCTGCCCCACTCTTCGATCGGGGCAACTCGGTTTTACCTGTTTTCATAATTGTTAGATTCTTCCGAATCTCTCCTTAATCAGATTTTATTTGTTTTAATTTTAAACAGTACAAACATACGGAGATATTTTATTTGATGTTACTGCTCCCCCCCTAAAAATATTCAAAAAAACAAAAATATTTTCATCCTTAAAAATATAAGATATTCAAATTATTTATATTTTCGCAGACTTTTAAAAATCGCAATCCGACACCCCTCATTCATCACAAAACTTCGATCTTTAATTGATAATCTGAACCGAAATTGACAATCAGGAAACCTTCATTCTCCTTACCAAGACCGTGTTTCATCTTTTCAAAATGGAAACTGGAAAAATCTCCATTCCTGCCGGAATATTCAATAGCCTCCAACGTGCGATCACGGTATTTCGCAGCCAATTCCATAAAATAAACGCCCATATCAAAAGCCTTAAATACCAAATTACCGGGCTCTGCATAAAAATATTTCCGATACTTTTGAGCCAATACGCGAGCAGCATCCGAAGAAACATCAACATAGCTATACGTAAAAATCTTTGTATTCAATTTGTAATAAGTTTCGTGATCCACCGAAGTAAACGTTTGCCACTCCGGAAATCCGACCACCGTCATCCGGTAATGATCGGCAAGAGCCGAAAGAATAGGCAAAATCTTACTCACCTCTGCCTCTTTAGAGGTTGGCAATATGATAATATTCTCCCGATCGGGTAAAAGAATCGTACGCAATTCGTGCAAAGGTGTTTCTGCTGCATTCCAATGAAAAAACTGAACCCCGTCAATCTGCTTAATGCGCTCCATAAACAATTTCTTCTCCAAGACATCCGCCTGATCCCCCGTTTCTTTCAAATCAATATTAATGATATTGGCATTCGCCCGTTGTTTCTTCAGCCAAGAAGCCATTTTAGCCGAGAGAACATCCATCGACGCATTCACCTGAATAAAATTAGGATACTCTCCAAAACTCTCACTGCGGGAAGACAAAGGATAAACCATTGGAATATCCTTCTTCTCTAAATGATCCGCCATCGCTTTATAAATAGAGCCGTACACCGGTCCTATAATTAAATCGGGCTGCAATTCATTCATTTTATCTGCAATTCCTATCGTCTTCTCCACATTCCGTTCCGTATCAAAAACCCGTAAATCAATCTTATACCCCTTACTTTTCAAACTATCGGCTGCTAATAAAATACCCTCATAGAAAGCAACAAACTGCTCCGACCGGGCAGGAATCTCCATCCGCCGATTAGAAACCGTATCATAATGGGCATACTCTTTGGCAGAAAAAGGCAACAATAAGGCAATTTTCACAAAAGGATGACTCGGCAAAACCACTTCTGATATATACGCCGGCATTTCTTTGGGCTGATGCCCATTTTGAGAAGGCTCAGCCGCTTTCACGTCCCTCATTTTCTCGTGCTTCTCCTTCCCCGTCGATACCACCGGTGACTCCTCCTGCTGCTCCGTCGCAACAACTGTTCCCTTCTGCTCATCTTTCACCACAGGCGACACCGTTTCCATCTTCCCCGCCTGTTCCTCGCTCTTTTGCTTCAAAACCGCGCGGTCGATTCCATTCAAAGGCAATTTGACAACAGCCCCCACCGATAAAGGCATTTTATCCGTATAATTCTCATTATATTTCAACAAATTCTTCGGCCTTATACCAAAATCCCTTGCTATCGAATACAACGTTTCTCCCTTGACAACCTTATGATAATAAAATTTACCATCTTCCATCACTTCCCTATTCTTATAAGGGACCTTCAACACCTCATACAAACTCAGATTATTATCTTTTTTATGATTCAACACCTTCATTTCCTCCACGTCAACACCATAAGCTTTACAGATCGAATAAAGAGTCTGTCCGGGCAATACCGTATGTAAATAAAAACTTTCACCACGAAGGACGATTATATCAGAAGACCTCGTAATCGACACCTCCTGAGCGGTCACTTCACAACAAAACCACAAAAGAAAAAATAGAACAACCAATCTGTGCATAAATACTTCCTTTAATTCCATCGACCTTGGATTACTAACTACCGTAAAATCGGATCATTACCCAAAAATACACCTATTATTTATAAATCTGGCAAATTTAGGAAAATAGTGGCAGATAATTTAAAAATCTACGCTATTTTTGCAAAGCTAATCAGTTATACAAATGAAAAAACTTTCTGCCAAAACAAAATTCATTCTACTCAACCTTGCAGTAGCCCTGATCTTACTCAGTGGTATCAGTGTATACGTTCTTTCACGACTGGACAACTACACGCAACACGGGCATTTCATCAGCGTCCCGGCATTTTATGACCTGATGCCTGCCGAAGCCTTAGAGCTTGCCGAGCGATACAAACTGCGGGCTGAAATCATCGACTCCCTATACGACGAAGAAGCTCGTCCCGGTTCTGTCTTAGAACAAAACCCCTCCATCGGTTCCTCTGTAAAAGAAAATCGCCTGATCCACCTGACCATCAATGCTCGGAATCCGGAAAAAGTAATATTCCCCAATTTACAAAACGCTGCCTATCGCCAAACGCTGCAAACCCTTGAAGCCCGCGGATTTAAAATCGGAAAAATCATATACGTCCCTTCGGAATTTCAAAATCTGGTGATAAATCTCCAACACGACAACGAAATAATCATTCCCGGCACCCCTCTCCCCAAAGGATCTACCATTGACATCCTATTAGGTAGCGGCAACGGAAACAACACACTGTCCATCCCGCTCTTCACAGGAAAAAACATACAGCAAGCCATTGACATCGCCCGAAAATACTATCTGAACATAGGAGAGATCATTCCGGATGGTAGCATCCGCACTAAAAACGAAAAATATGCGGCGACCATCTACAAACAAGAACCGGCAACCAACCAGATCGCTCCCGCCGGAACACCCGTCAACTTATATATAACGCTCCAAAAAGACAAAATTGAAGCCTTAGATACACTGCTTGTTTCAGGGCACACTTCGCCTGATCCAATAGAAGAATAGAAGCAATAATACCCCCCAACCATTTATGTTCGAAGAAACTGAAGAAGAATTATTAGACGACGAAGTAGGACAGTCGCAACAAATGTACGAACACCATCACATTGAAGCCGATGATGGACAGACCCTACTACGTATTGACAAATTCCTGATGTCACGCCTACCCAATGCTTCTCGCACAAAAATACAAGATGCCGCCGATGCCGGAAACATCCTTGTCAACGACAAACCGGTGAAATC
This sequence comes from Odoribacter sp., assembly GCA_036657595.1. Classification (GTDB taxonomy): domain Bacteria; phylum Bacteroidota; class Bacteroidia; order Bacteroidales; family Marinifilaceae; genus Odoribacter. The sequence continues at coordinate 4,033 of JAVXFZ010000015.1, forward strand.
CAGTTACAAAGTCAAGCCTAAAGACATCGTATCAGTCGTGATGGCATACCCTCCTCGGGAGATCGAAATCATCCCCGAAAACATTCCATTGCACATTGTTTACGAAGACGAAGAACTAATGGTCATTAATAAACCTGCCGGAATGGTCGTACACCCGGCTTTCGGACACTACTCCGGCACGTTGGTCAATGCCTTAGCTTGGCACCTGAAAGGCAATCCGCTTTTCAATACAGACGACTTTCGTCCGGGACTGGTACACCGTATTGACAAAGACACCTCCGGGCTACTCGTCATCGCTAAAACAGAAAATGCCAAAAGCCATTTGGCACTGCAATTCTTTAATAAAACCTCCCATCGGAAATACATTGCCGTCTGCTGGGGTAATTTAGAAGAAGATAACGGCACCATCACGGGGCACATCGGTCGGAACTTAGTCAATCGGAAAGTAATGTCGTGCTTCCCCGATGGCAGCCACGGCAAACACGCCGTTACCCACTATCGGGTTATCGAACGGCTGGGATATGTCAACGTCATAGAATGCATCTTGGAAACAGGACGTACACACCAAATTCGCGCCCATTTCAAATACATCAGACACCCCCTGTTTAACGATAAAGAATATGGTGGCGATGAAATATTAAAAGGCACCACCTTCACCAAATACAAACAATTCGTCAACAACTGCTTCGCGATTTGTCCCCGTCAAGCGCTCCACGCCAAGACACTCGGATTCATCCATCCGACCACCGGCGAAGAGATGTCTTTTGACTCCGAACTCCCCGACGATATGCAACAACTCATCGAAAAATGGCGCACTTACATACAAGGTAGAGAAGAATAGACCACTCGCATAAACGATCAAGACATCCTTCCCTTATAGTCCTCATAGCCGAATTGACGGATCAACCGAAATTCACCGGCGGGAGAACAAATACCAATGGAAGGATGGGTGACGCCATTGAACAACGTCGTTTTCACCATCGTATAATGAATCATATCACGAAAAACAAGACGATCGCCGATCTGTGGTTCACGCTCGTGATCAAAAGCCCAGTCGCCGCAAAAATCACCTGCCAAACAACTGTTGCCTCCCATCCGCCAACGCTTCTCCCCTTCGAGCGGATCGTGTGTCCCCAGTATAACCGGTTTATAAGGCATCTCAAGACAATCAGGCATGTGACAGGCAAACGACACATTCAACATCAACGTATTCACCCCGCCATTGCAAACCTTATCCTCCACCGTAGCCACCAAACAACCCGTGTCCCAAGTGAAAGCACTTCCCGGCTCCAATATCACCCGCAAATGCGGATAACGGCACTTAAAATCCTGCAAAATACGGATCAACTCCGTCTCATCGTAATCTTTGTGCGTCATCAAATGTCCTCCCCCCATATTCAACCATTTGATCTGCGGGAAAAAACGACCAAAACGGGCTTCAAAAGCTGCAAGAGTAGCCCGAAGTTGTGCCGGACGGGATTCACACAAAGAATGAAAATGCAAGCCCTCTAAACCTTCCGGCAACTCATTAAGATGCTCGGCTAAAACACCCAAGCGCGAAGTACGGCTGGCAGGATTATAAAGATCCGTCTCCACCGTCGAATATTCAGGATTTACCCGCAAACCGCAAGACACCCCCCGCCGATGGGCACGCCCGCCGAAACGTCGATATTGCTCCAAAGAATTAAAAGTAATATGACTGCTGTACCGGAGTATTTCATCTATTTCCCCTTCCGGATATACCGGTGCATACGTATGCGCCGGCTGACCGTATTCTTCAAAAACAAGACGAGCCTCTGCCAGAGAACTGGCAGTGGCTCCGTCTGAATGACGCCTGAGTTCCGGGAAGATACTCCACATCGCGTTGGCTTTTAAAGCAACGATGACCTCCGCCCCGCTTTGCTTTCTCACACGATCAATGACCTCCATATTCTCAGCCAACAGGGATTCGTGAAGCACATAAGCAGGTGAAGGGATCTTCGATACCTCCCAGTTATTCAGCACCGTATCTTTGTTGATCATAATTCAAGATCAAGGTCAAATTTCTCCACCCAAGGCAAGCCCTGCTCGCCCAATTCAGCCAAGAACGGATCGGGATTGAATTGCTCCACATTATACACGCCCGCACCTTTCCACAAGCCTTTGGCAAACATAGCCGCACCCAGAGCCGCCGGCACTCCCGTCGTAAAGCTCACCGCCTGTGTCCCCGTTTCCTTAAATGCCTTTTCGTGATCACAATTATTATAAATATAATAGGTATGCTCCTTACCGTCTTTTAGTCCCTTAATACGGCAACCGATAGACGTTTCGCCGTGGTAATTTTCGCCCAACGATTTCGGATCAGGCAATACCGCTTTGAGGAACTGCAAAGGCACAATTTTCACCCCGTTATAATCCACTTCGTCGATACGTGCCATACCGATATTCTGAATCACCCGAAGATGTGTCAAATATTCCTGTCCAAAGGTCATCCAAAATCGTGCCCGCTTGAGTGTCGGATAATTCTTCACCAACGACTCCAATTCTTCGTGATACAGCAAATAAGAATCGCGTTCCCCAATATTCGGGTAAGTCAATGAACGGTGAATCTCTAATGGTCCCGTCTTCACCCATTTGCCATTTTCATAATAGCGACCATTCTGTGTGATCTCCCGAATATTAATTTCCGGGTTGAAATTCGTAGCAAATGCCATACCGTGATTCCCGGCATTACAATCGACAATATCCAACTCGTGAATTTCATCAAAATGATGTTTCGCAGCATAAGCCGTAAAAATAGCCGACACTCCCGGATCAAAACCGCATCCAAGAATCGCCGTCAAGCCTTTTTCTTTAAAGCGATCCTGATAAGCCCACTGCCAGCTATATTCAAAATGAGCCACATCCTTCGGCTCATAATTAGCTGTATCTAAATAATTCACGCCACATTCCAAACAGGCATCCATAATCGTCAGATCCTGATAAGGCAATGCCACATTAATCACTATATCCGGTCGGAATGAACGGAACAAGGTGCATAAATCGGAGACGCTATCAGCATCCACTCGGGCAGTTTTCACCCGACCGCCACCTATCGCAGCAGCAATTTCATCACATTTTGCCTTCGTGCGACTCGCAAGCATCACATCGGTAAAAACTTTATTTTTAGCAACTTTATGTGCAACGACAGTACCTACTCCTCCGGCACCGATTATTAAAACTCGACACATAGACATTTTTTTTAATGGTAATACAATGAGTGCAAATATAATGCTTTTTTACAGGACAACAAGGAAGAAGATCCGATTCCTATCACTCGGCAATCATTTTCTTTTGCCTCCCCGCCATTCCCCTCCCCGCCGTTATCCCCCTATCTCCTCCTCCATCTTATCCTTCGCATCTGTTTTGAATCTCTTTTCGGTTAAGTCGTTGTCTACCTGTATCCCCGATGTATTTTCTTCGTTCTGAAACGACGAGGATACGAAGGGAATACGAAGGGAATACGACTGAAAGGTAGCGATACTCAAACGATAGGGTAGCGATTGTGTGGTGTATTATACAAGGAAAATTGACTTTAACAGGTAAATAAACGACAGTAAAAACAAGCCTTTCACTTGCTCGTCCGGGCAAAAAAACGGTCAGTCACGACGGATCATATTTCGTCCGGCCAAGGGCAAGGCGTGCCGGTCGCTTTAAACGATGGTCGCTGTCCATCTACCTTTCGCAGGTAGTTGCCTAATTCTTTCGACAACTTTTTCACAAGGTCGGGACATTGTGCCGATAATTCATTTTTCTCGCCGATGTCTGAGGAAATATTGAACAATTCTTTCTTGCCTGTTTCATAATAGTAGATGAGTTTCCAATCGCCTTGACGGACAGTACACGTGGCACCGATACCCGGACCTTCATTTCCCCACAGATTGGGATAGTTCCAATGCAAACTACGCCCTTTTGACGGGTCGCCGCTTTGTTTCAGTAAAGGCATAAAACTGATGCCGTCAATGGGCTGTACCGTTTTATAATTTTTTACTTGTGCCATTTCGAGAAGAGTCGGATAGAAATCTTCTATCATAATATATTTATCACACTTGCTATCCGGTTTTACTGTACCCTGCCAGCGGACGATCATCGGTTCGCGGATGCCTCCCTCATAGGCAGAACCTTTGCCACTGTTTAAGGGTGCGTTTTGAGTGTACAGTGTCCCATCACGCCAATGAGAATCCGTAGCAAATCCGCCATTATCGCTCATAAAAATAAGAATGGTATGATGGGCTTCATCATTTTCATCCAACCATTCCATCAGATCCCCCAAACTCTTATCCATCCCTTCAATAAGAGCTGCATAAGCGGCTTCTTTCGGTGGTAGACCTTTGTTCAGGTATTTCTGATAGAAACGTTGATCCTTATTGATGGGTACGTGGAGGGCATAGTGTGCCATATAGAGGAAGAAAGGCTGTCCCAATTGTTTCGCGTGGTCGAGTTCTTTTATGGCTTCGATCGTCAACGCCTCGGTGAGAAAATTTTCTGTTCCCCAATATTTTTCTAATCCCGGTATAGCAAATAGAGAAACCGGTTTCCCCTCTTTGGTGTGTCCATAGTTTTCTTCCCCCAAATAACTGGCAGGTCCTCCTCCCGCGTGTCCGGCAATGTTTACTTCAAAACCCAGATGATGGGGATTTTCTCCCGGAGTATGGATGGCACCGAAATGCGCTTTGCCGCAATGGATGGTGTGGTAGCCGTTATCCTTTAACAACTCGACAAACGAAGTCCCTTGAAAGGTGTTGTTGATGCCCGCCACTTGGCACACACCATTGTAATTCCAATCCGGAAAATTCAACACTTCACTGGTGCAATCTGTGGTCACATTCTTTTGCAGCGTCCAGTTTGTCACCCGATGGCGAGCGGCATTTGTCCCTGTGATAAGGCTGCAACGACTGGGCGAGCTGACACTGCTGGCATAGGCTTGGGTGAACATCATCCCTTGTTTGGCGAGCCGTTCCATATTAGGCGTTTCGTATACTTCGTTGTAGTGTGTCTTCCGGTTCCAGAAAGGCAAGGAGGTGTCTTGCCAGCCCATATCATCCACCATAAATAAAATGATATTGGGACGTTTCTCTCCTCGTGCAACATTGCCCTTATCCTCTGCTTGTGCAGTCAATGCAAACAAAGGTACAAATGTCAAAGGAATCCATACATTTTTGTTCATTTGAAGTTATTTATAAATCGTTTTCTTTCTTGAAAGTATTATTTATTTCCCATAAAACACACGAACGTCTGTACCCTCGCCAACTTGTATTTAGCTATATTCTATCACGACGAGGATGATTTTTCTTGGTTATGCCTGATTTAATAATAAACAATAGCTACACTCCCGCCGATTCTCGATGATGATGGAGGGATCTGATTGCAGGTATTTCCGCAAATGGCTGATATATCTTCTTAAATCAGCTTCTTTTTGGTATTCTCTTGTTTTAAAAAGTCCCTCCAATAGATAAACTCTATCGGCGATCTCTCCCATTTTTACGCACAGCAATGTCAGGCAAAGTGATTCCATCGGAGTCAGTCTTTTCTGTTCGCCGGCGATCGTCAAAATATTAGAGGTGCTATTATAAAGGGTGGACGGTGAAAGGCGATAAATAAAAGGATGCCCGCCATTTTGAGTGATTCGCTCTAAAATCCCTTTTAGTTTTACTAACAATATTTCTGTATCGCCGCTCTTGTCTATAAAATCATTTGCTCCGTTCTGAATGGCTTCCACAATATTTTCGGTAGAGGCATACGTACTGTAAAGAACGATAGGGATATGAGCATTCTGTTTGCGAATTAATTTCACTAAATCAAGTCCGGATTTCTCCGGTAGTTTCAGATCCAATAATAACAAATCCGGTTTCGTTGTTTGAAAGAGTTTCCACGCTTCTTTGCCATCATTTGCAATTTCTATCTGAAAACCTTCCATTTCCAAAATCTCTTTGGTCACCGATGCAGTCCTTTCATCGTCCTCTGCATACAAAATACAGTATCCACTATTCATTTTTTCTCCTACTTCCATTTTTGCGGTAATGTAATAATAAAGTCACTCCCTTTTCCTATTTCACTTTGCACATCCATCTTACCTTTATGTGCGTGTACGACCATTTCTACGTAATATAATCCAAGTCCGAATCCTTTTACCCCATTGCCTTCGTTTATCCGATAATTTTTTTCAAAGATATATCTTTTGTTCTCTTCATTTATCCCCCATCCGTTATCTTTTACGCTAATTTGTATGCCCGATTTGATTTTTCTGTATTCTATGGTTATTTTTACCTGCTCGCCCGAATATTTTTCGGCATTCTCCAATAGATTGCTGAGAGCTTCGTATAAATGATTCGGATCGGCACGGATGAAGTTGACATCGGGGGAAGGGATCAAATGATAGATGATCTCTTTATTGGTTGAAGCAATCTTGCGATGAAGTTGTATGAGTTTTTCCAATAATACATTTAATTCAAAGACTTTCACATTGATCTTAAAGCCGTCGGCGGTGATCATTGTTGTCAGTAAAGTATCAATCTTTTGCGACAATACTTCTAAATCCTCTTTCATCGTATCGACCAATTTTAAGGTTCTGCCCTCGATAGATTCCGGCAAATATCTACGCAGTAAGTATTCATCTTTTTTTATCACTTGCACCGGTGTCTTCAAGTCGTGTACTAAGGTATGCGTGAATTGTTCCCGATAGATACCCGCTCTTTTCTCTGTTTTGATGGAGTGGTAAAGAGTGGCGATACAGCAGCCTGAAATCAGCAACAGACACAGTATAGTGAACAATCTATCCCAATTCTTTAAAGCAAAACAAGTCAATGAAAAATCAAAATCGGATTCCAATAGGTGTTTATCTAACAATCCCAGTTGAATAGGCGTTGCTTGCATTCCGAATAAGAAAGAAGAGGTATGGTCTCCAAAAACTTCCAACACACGCCCTAAAGTATCTTTTTTCACCCATCGGATGGAGGTGGTGAGATTTGCATCCTTCAGCTTTTTCTGAAAAATGGAATTTAAAGCTTCTAAATTCCATT
>JAVXFZ010000015.1:11169-46978 GCA_036657595.1 Odoribacter sp.
TATTTTTCTCGTTCTGTCGAGTACAATCCGCTCAATATGAAAAGCTGTAATCCGAGTAAAAACACAAAAGCACCAAAAGCTACCCACCCATATTTTTTTAATATATGATCCACCGTTCTATATTTAAGTTCGCGCTAATGTAATGAATAAACGTAAATCGAACAAAAAAACAGTTGTTTGAAATTTGCTATACTTTTGCTATACATAAAAAGACAAACCTATATATTTTTTTCAGATCTTTGTAACGCACAATTAAAACACAGGTTTCTATGCGAAAAAATAAATTTAAAATCGGCATTTTTATTTCTCTGATCATTGCGATGAGCGTTTCAATTTGTGTCAGTTGGAATCCGGGTGAAAATTCGCTGTCGTTCCAAAACATAGAGGCATTGGCAACATCAGAAAGTGTCATACCTTCTATTTGTACAGAGGCATCAGGTATGTGTTGTGTCAATGGATGGGTATGGGAAGGTATTCATATGAAAATTGAATAAATATGAAAAAGATAACCTACATATTTTTATTTGCCTTCTTTTTAGGAGCTTGTACACAGGAGGAAGCCACAACCGGGCTTACGCCCTATATTAAAGGCGCGAATGAAACGTTGCAAGTGACTAAACTCTTATCATTAAAAGATATGGGGATAGATCGTGCGACCGGATTGGTCAAACAAGGCGATCTGATCACTATCGGCGACCGTCGCGCTGCCAACAATGTTGTCAGTATAGATTTAAATACAAATAAAGCAGTACATTTCTTCCCTCGCGGACGCAAGATGAACGAAGCGGTTTGCATTAATAATTTAGCAGGGAGTGAACAGGCTGTGACTGCTTTGGATTTTCAGACCGGAAAATTACTTGAAAATCAAACCGGTCCTGCAACCCGTTCAAGTGAAGCTAAAACGATTCAATTGCCTTCGGACAAACAGCATTTTTCAGCTGTCAAAGCAGGAGATGTTGTTATCTCGACCGGAATGTATGAAAAAGGACGTTATCTGTTATATACGCCCGAAGACAGTAGCGCACATTATTTTCTGTCTTATCCTGAACATCCGGATTATCCGAACATTCAGGAAACAACGAAAGGGATTCTTTATGCGAGTAGTATATTGAAAGTCCGACCGGATAATGGAGCTTTCGTGTGTGCGGACCGTTACAGTGGAATTATTGATATTTGCCGTATTTCCGGTAATTGTATATCACGCATCAGAGAACTCGATTTTCATTACCCCAAAGTAATGATTTCAGAAATAGGGATTCCGGATGTGACTTATTATACGACGAATCAATTGGGATTTACAGATGTTTCGGTGAGCAATGAATCTATATATGCTATTTATTCAGGAAAGACTTACCGACAATCCAAAGAGAAGTTTCAACAGTGTAGTGTGATGTTGCAATTTAATTGGGAAGGTAATCTTATAAAAGCATATAATTTGGGCGCACCTCTGACAGATATTTGTTATGACAATGTAGATAAAGCAATATACGGTATCGCTCATTTGCCGGAAAGTGCATTGATACGAATTATATTATAGAATGAATAAATGATTTTGATAGTTACATTTACTAACTCATAACCCAAGTTTCTTTTGATAGGAGAAGGGGGACAAGAAGTTGACTGTTCTTTACCAAGCTATTAGTCATCCATTGTTCCTCCTTCTTTTTTTGGATCTATCGTGATGAAAAATAATCTTCCGAATTATAAAACAAGTATTTAATATAACAAACACCCTGATTTCAACCATCAGGGTGTTTTTTTTATGCCATCATGCAGCAGAAGACAGAATGATCTTGAATGAATGAACGAATGCTTCAAATGCTGTATCAAAAATTTAAGTTCGCACAGGTCTGCATTTGTGATTTTTTTTCTAATGACACGGGATGTATAAAGCGTCATCACGGGGAATAATCATTGTAGGCGTATGTGCATATTTACGAAAAATACGAATGGAATAAGGATAGTGGAATGAAAATATTCGAAAAGGACGCATAATAAATACAATGCAGTCGTCACTATTTATGAATATTTTTTTTAAGTTCTTTTCAAAACTCCCCTCTACGGAGGTTTTAATGTAACGTGCTTCTGATTTTTGAAAAATATCTTCAATAAAGGATACATTATTTTTGACCATAGAGGCTATGTCCTCGTCTTTTTCTTTCGGAATCACCAATTCTACCTGACTGTTGCTGTTGTTGTGCTGAAAAAAGTTTGCCCATACCACTTTTTCTTTGTTCTCCTGCAAATAACCAACCGGTAATTTCAATTTATTGTATGATTCGGGCGAATCATTCGGATGGACAATAATCACCGGTTTGTTGAGAGCATAGACATATTTCATCAGTTTATTGAAACCAAAACACTTCCGGTCGAAGATGCAAAGCACGGTTTCTTGTGTCAATAATGAAGATATAGCAGTCTGCATTTGAGGCACTTTTTCGTACCTCAAGCGGAGATTGTAAAAAGTGCTGATTGCCGTAGCGTGTGCAGTCACTTCCTTTTTGTCCTCCTTGTAAAAGGCTACGATTTCGTAATTCGTCATACTGCTCGTTATTTATGGTTTGAATGATCTGTTATCCTGTATTCAAAATAAAATAAAAAAACGATAGAAAGCAAATTATTTTCTGAAAATATGTATCAATGAACAATGGAATGGATGATTTTATAAAATGCTTAAAATAAGCGATTAGCAATATTTCAACCTCTCCACAATTAGGACGAGTTGTTTCAATGGAATAAAAGTCTGCCAAATCATTGCTTGGAAAAATGATTTGGCTAATTTAGATGCATAGAAATAAATGAATCAAAAAGTATGACCGTAAAAGAAATTGCACACTTATTAGGATTTAAAATCTATTGTGGATCAGCCGGTTTGGAGAACGAAATTAAGGGAGGCTATACCTCCGATTTACTCAGTGATGTTGTCGGACACGCCAAAGAAGGTGATATTTGGATCACACTGCATACCCATAAAAATATCACGGCTGTCGCCTCATTGAAAAAACTTTCAGCCATTGTGCTTGTGAAAGGCTGTTCGCCCGATGAAGATACGGCGGAAGCAAGCGAGGTGGAAGGGATTCCTATTTTAGGCACTTCGATGCAGAGTTTTGAAATCAGTGGAGCTATTTACGAACAACTGAAAGCATAGTTATATCCTTTTGTTTTTTTTATTACAAACGTTGGAATTTTATTAAATTAAACTAATTTTGACGGTGAATATAACAGATTGAATCTCTAAAGGCTCTATATCTGAAAAACTGTAAGCGTTATCCAATGAAAGATTTAGCTTCTCATATAATGGACATCGTGGAAAATTCTATCCGGGCAAAAGCTCGCAAGGTGGAAATAGATGTCTGTGAAAATTATAAAGAAGATTCTTTTGTCATTGAGATCCGTGATAACGGAGGTGGAATGAATGCTGAAACGCTAAAACAGGTAGGCGATCCCTTTTATACGAGCCGAACAGTCCGTAAAGTAGGATTAGGCATCCCACTCTTAATACAAAATGCAGAACAAACAGGCGGAAAGGTTACGATTCATTCGATTCAAGGTGAAGGCACAAGCCTTTGCGCCCGATTTACTCATTCTCATTTAGACCGTCCTCCATTCGGAGATGTGGCGATCCCTTTAGGCTTATTGGCTGTCGCTCATCCTGCCATCCGATTTATATATACCCATACAACACCGGAAGGCCGTTATCTGTTTGATACGGAAAATGTCTATCAATTATTAAACGGTGTGCCATTAGATCATCCGGATGTTCTATCGGCAATGCAAGAAATGATTCGCGAAAATTTAAAGAACATCCATAGCGAACAATATATCAACGGGATAAGAAAAGAATACTTAAATACTAAATACCTAAACATCAATCTTTAATTATGCTTTTATGGAGAAAATAAAATCATTGGCTGACTTAAAAAGGATCAGGGATAAAGTACATTCAAAAATAAATTTGCGCGAAAGAAGTGAGCATCCTGAAGAAAACATACAAATCAAGGTGGCAATGTCGACCTGCGGTATTGCGGCAGGTGGAAAGGAAACGATGAGTTATTTTCTAAATCATTTGGAAAATAACGGTATTAACGCTGTTGTTACCCAAACGGGATGTATGGGGTATTGTTCCGCCGAACCTACGGTTGAAATCACTAAACCGGGAGAGGCTCCCATTGTTTTTGGATATGTGACCTGTGAAAAAGCGGAAGAGATCATCCGGAAATATCTGAAAAATAATGAACCCGTAGAGGGAGTGATTTCGCCCTCTTCCCCTACTATTTGATTAAAAAAAAGAATGCGTACTAAATGAATATTAACCGATAAAACAGTCTAATTCTATGAGTTATAAAATGCATATTCTTGTCTGCGGAGGTACCGGATGTCGTGCATCCGCCAGCAAAAACATTGTCTGCAGACTGGAAGAGTGTCTGAAAGAACGAGCTTTGGAAGACGAAGTACAGGTAATATCAACCGGATGTTTCGGTTTTTGTGAGAAAGGACCCATCGTCAAAATTATGCCCGACAATACTTTTTATGTACAGGTGAAACCGGAAGATGCAGAAGAGATTGTCAATGAACATATTATCAAAGGACGGAAAGTAGAACGTCTTTTGTATAAAGATCCTGAGAAAAAAACAGCCGTCAGCGATTCCAAACACATGGAGTTTTATAAAAAACAGCAACGAATCGCTCTCCGCAATTGCGGCTTCATTGATCCTGAAAATATTGATGAAAGTATTGGTCGAGAAGGTTACTCCGCCTTAGCCAAATGCCTGACAGAAATGACTCCTGAAACAGTTATTGATGAAATCAAACGCTCAGGACTACGGGGACGTGGCGGCGGCGGATTTCCTACCGGATTAAAATGGGAATTTGCCCGCAAATATCAAGCAGATCAGAAATATGTAGTTTGTAATGCCGACGAGGGCGATCCCGGTGCTTTTATGGATCGTTCCATCCTGGAAGGTGATCCGCATTCGGTGATTGAAGCAATGGCGATTTGCGGTTACAGTATAGGAGCCAGTAAAGGATTGGTGTATATCCGTGCCGAATATCCCTTAGCGATTGACCGATTACGAATCGCTATCGGTCAGGCTGAAGAATACGGCTTATTGGGAGATGGCATTTTGGGTACAACATTTAATTTTCATATAGAAATCCGTTATGGAGCCGGAGCTTTTGTATGTGGAGAGGAAACCGCTCTGATTCATTCTATGGAAGGACATCGCGGTGAACCAACGATGAAACCACCCTTCCCCGCAGAATCAGGCTACCTGAATAAGCCTACAAATGTAAATAATGTCGAAACATTAGCAAATGTCCCGGCTATTATCAACAAAGGAGCTGCTTGGTTTGCTTCTATCGGAACAGAACGCTCAAAAGGAACTAAAGTATTCGCATTAGCCGGAAAGATTAATAATGTCGGACTCATTGAAGTGCCTATGGGAACTACCCTACGAGAAGTTATCTATGAAATCGGCGGAGGCATCAAAAACGGAAAGAAATTTAAAGCGGTACAAACAGGAGGTCCTTCGGGAGGATGCCTGACAGAAAAGCATTTGGATACCCCGATTGACTTTGACAATCTGCTGGCTGTCGGTTCAATGATGGGCTCCGGCGGTATGATTGTTATGGACGAAGATGATTGTATGGTTTCCGTTGCTAAATTCTATCTTGATTTTATTGTGGAAGAATCCTGCGGGAAATGCTCTCCTTGCCGCATCGGTAATAAACGTTTATATGAAATTCTAAATAAAATCACCGAAGGCAAGGGAACAATGGAAGATTTAGACAATCTCCGCCAGCTTAGTCAGGTGATCAAAGATACGGCACTGTGTGGATTGGGACAAACCTCCCCCAATCCGGTTCTGTCTACGATTGATAATTTCTATGACGAGTATGTCGCTCATATCCGCGATCATAAATGCCCCGCCGGAAAATGCAAGGCACTACTCTCCTATCATATAAATCCGCAATTATGTGTAGGCTGTACGCTTTGTGCCCGCAATTGCCCGGTAGATGCCATTATCGGCGAACGGAAAGAGGCTCATTTTATTGATACAGCAAAATGTATTAAATGCGGCACGTGTAAAGATAAATGTAAGTTTAATGCCATCAGCGCAGGATAAGCGAAAAAAAGATTGTAGAGTGAAAAAAATAAGAAATAACTCTATATATCCGGATGAACATTTGAATATACTAGTATTGTCAAGCGGATTTGCTATTTATAATTAGAATTTTATGGAACAAAATATAACATTACAAATCGACAACCACACCGTAGAAGTAGCCAAAGGAACCACCATACTTGAGGCTGCAAAGGGCATAGGAATTCAGATTCCTTCTCTTTGCTATATGAATCTGAAAGATATGTGTATCACCAATCTTCCTGCTTCGTGCCGCATCTGTGTCGTTGAGGTGGAAGGACGCAGAAATTTGGCTCCTGCCTGCGCAACACGATGCGAAAACGGAATGAAGGTAAAAACCAGTAGTCTACGTGTATTGAACGCACGCAAAACTGTATTGGAATTGATCCTTTCGGATCACCCCAATGATTGTTTGATCTGCCCGAAATCAGGGAACTGTGATTTGCAAAGTTTAGCCGTCAGACTAAAAATCAGGGAAATCACTTATGCCGGCGAACAAGTACACTATCAGATAGAAACTTCCCCCTCTATCGTCAGGGATATGAATAAATGTATCTATTGCCGGCGATGCGAAATGATGTGCAACGAAGTACAAACAGTCGGAGCATTGGGTGCAGCTAAACGCGGATTTGCTTCTACTATCTCACCAGCCTTCGGCGAATCTCTGACAAGTTCGGAATGTACTTTCTGCGGACAGTGTGTAGCAGTGTGTCCCGTAGGAGCCTTAACGGAAGTCGATCATACCAATCGCCTGCTCAAAGATCTCAATAATCCGAAGAAGACGGTTATTGTGCAGACAGCTCCTGCTGTGCGAGCTGCTTTGGGTGAAGAATTTGGAATGCCGGCAGGAACCTCTGTCACCGGTAAAATGGTGGCAGCCCTTCGACAATTAGGTTTTAATAAAGTGTTTGATACGGATTTTGCAGCCGATTTGACAATTATGGAAGAAGGCAGTGAATTATTGAATCGTATCACCAGATACCTAAGTGGAGATAAAAGCGTATGCCTCCCTATTCTAACTTCTTGCTGCCCGGCGTGGGTGAATTTCTTTGAACATCAATTCCCTGATCTGTTAAACATCCCATCAACAGCCCGCTCTCCACAACAAATGTTCGGAGCTATCGCTAAAAATTACTGGGCTGAAAAAATGAATATCCCACGTGAAAATTTGATTGTCGTCTCTATTATGCCTTGTTTGGCAAAAAAATATGAATGCGCACGTAAGGAATTTAGTGAAAATGGTGATCCGGATGTCAATTACTCTCTATCGACCAGAGAATTAGCAAGTCTAATCAAACGGGCAAATATCAATTTTAATAGTCTTCCGAATGAAGATTTTGATCATCCATTGGGAGAATCTACGGGAGCCGGCGTGATCTTTGGAACTTCAGGAGGCGTTATGGAAGCAGCCCTACGTACCGCTTACGAACTGTATACAGGAAAAACACTTGAAAAAGTGGAATTTCAAGAGGTACGCGGAATGGAAAACATTAAAAAAGCGACCATCAAGCTCAATGGAACAGAATTGCATATCGGCATCGCTCACGGACTTGGGAATGCACGTAAATTATTGGACGAAATACGAGAAGGGAAATCCGAATTTCACGCCATTGAAATTATGGCTTGTCCCGGTGGCTGTATTGGCGGCGGTGGACAACCTCTTCATCACGGTAATTCTGCCTTGCTAAAAGCTCGTAGTAAAGCCCTTTATGAAGAAGATCGCAATAAGCTATTACGCAAATCACACGAAAACCCTGATATTATCAAATTATATGAAGAATATTTGGGTAAACCATTGAGTGAGAAAGCACATCATTTACTGCATACTCATTATTTTAATAAAGCAAATAATTAATTTGAAAATGGATCCAAATCAGTGAATGGATCTCTTTTTCAAATCATTCACATTTCAAAACAGTAGATTATGAGTGAAATAGAATTATCTCAAACCAAAATAGACAAGCTGCTGGATATCTGCAAAGAACACAATAATCAGCCGGGCGAATTGATCCACATTCTGCATAAGGCTCAACATCTTTTCGGTTATCTTCCGGCAGAAGTACAGCGTATTATAGCCAAGCAGCTAAATATACCTTCCTCTAAAGTATACGGCGTTGTAACGTTCTATTCTTTTTTTACAATGACTCCCAAAGGTGAACATCCGATTTCCGTTTGTATGGGAACCGCCTGCTATGTGAGGGGAGCTGAAAAAGTCTTAGATGAATTTAAGAGAATACTGAAAATCAATGTTGGGGAAACAAGTGCTGATGGGAAATATTCTCTTTCCAGTTTGCGATGCGTCGGAGCCTGCGGACTTGCCCCCGTTGTACTTATCGGTGAAAAAGTATATGGACGAGTTATTCCCGGCGATGTAGAAAAGATTTTAAAAGAATTAGAATAAGCATTGAAAAACAACAAACGAAATGAGCTGTCTTTTACGGGCAGCTCATTTTTTATATATTTATAATTTATTTTTTGCTATTTGATTTTTTTTTTGTAATTTTATAGCTATCTTAATTTTTTCTACACAGCATTCCCTGTGGAGGAATGTAGCCTATTATATTTATTTTATTTTAAAATTCTTTCAATCATGAAACGTTTTATGATTTTTCTAGCTGTCATCACAGCTGGATCTTGCCAGCGGCACATGAAAGAATGGCCGTATGAGGGCGACCAACAAGAAGTAGCCGTCTATGTAAGAACACGTAGTTCTTCAGGTATTACAACACCACCCTCCGTTTATCAATTGTTTGTCTACGATAGACAAAACAAAATGGTGAAGTATAATGTGAATCCTGATAAGGATGATAACAATTTACTCCACGTAAAACTCTTCCCCGGTCAGTACACCGGTTATTGTATCACGAATGCACCTGAAGAGGAAAATTGGGAATTTGCAGAAAATTTTACTCCCAATCAGGTATATCTAAAATCACAAAAGACAGCAAACAGTACGGAAGAAGCAAAAGATTTTTTGCTCGGTCAGTGTGATTTTGAAGTGAATGAAAGTCCTTCGGATAAAATTATTTTTGAACTTGATCGTAAAGTATGCCTGTTAAAAGTGACTATCAGCAATACTCCCGAAAATATCAAGGATCTGGAAATTCATCTTTCAAATATTCCTACAAAGATGAATCTTGCCGGAGAATATTCCTCATCCACTTACACCGTATCCAAAAAAGCCTCTCCTCCCGATGAAACGAAAAATTCTGAAACGACTTTACTGGTCTTCCCTCCAAATGAAAAAAGCAATCTGAGCCTTTCATACACCTGCGGTTCTTTAGCTTATATCACAGATGGACATCCGATTGATTCGATTTTGGCAAACCGTATTACAGAAATCAATGCCAATTTCCGTTCTCCCGAAAGTTCAAGTGTTTTGGATATAACTACAAATCTTGTTGAATGGGGTAAGCAAATTATCAAAGAGGATGACTGGAATATTGATTTGCCTGAAGAAACAGATACAAGTAAAGTGAAAGGTACAAATCTATTATTAAATGGAAGTTTTGAAGGCGATTTTATCGATAATCTCCCACAACACTGGTTAATAAACGCAAGTGGACTTACACCTAAAATTACTTTAGAAACCACTCCTGTTCAAGATGGCAGTAAAACGGCAAAATTATGCGGAGCCACTTATATGTATCAAGATGTCGCCATCACAGGTGGAAAATCTTATCAGATAAGTATGTATGTAAATGCAATGAATGAGAGTACTCCCTGGCGTTATTATTGTAAATGGTATAAAGGTAATGAAGCATTAGATGTAGCATCAACAGAAATGTATATGGCAAGTGGTTATCAAAAAAAAACAGATGGCTATATAAATCCTTATAAAGGTAAAATATTCAAGGCACCTATGGAAGCAACTAAATTACGAGTAGAAATTCGAAGTTATTTGAATGATAGTTCATTAAGTCTTTATGTTGATAATATGAGCGTTATACCTATTCTTTAAATACACCCATTATTACGAATAAGTGAATATAAAAACAAAAAAAGAGATCGCCTATATCAAGGCGATCTCTTTTAGTTATCAATAAACAATTTATTTGCCGTATTCCATAGCAGCCAAACGTTTATAACCGTTCAATTTCCATTTTGCATCATTTTCAGCAGCTTGGAATAAATGTTCAGCGTCTGTAGGAGCCGCTTTTACCAAAGAGTTAAAACGTACTTCGCCCATTAAGAACTCACGGAACTTAGTATAATCCGGCTCTTTAGAATCCAAAACAAACGGATTTTTACCCTCAGTTTCTAAAATCGGATTATATCGGTATAATTGCCAGTAACCACATTCAACAGCCTTCTTCTCTTCCTGCTGTGATTTTCCCATACTAGCCTTCAAACCGTGATTAATACACGGTGCATAGGCTATAATTAAAGACGGTCCCGGATAAGCCTCTGCTTCCTTGATAGCTTTCATATATTGAGCCTGATTAGCCCCCATTGCTACTTGAGCAACATACACATAACCATAGGACATTGCCATCATTCCCAGATCCTTCTTCCGAACACGCTTACCAGTGGCTGCAAATTTAGCTACTGCCCCGGCAGGAGTCGATTTTGAAGACTGTCCACCAGTATTGGAATATACCTCAGTATCCACCACCAAGATATTTACATCCTGTCCGCTTGCCAATACGTGATCTACACCACCGTAACCAATATCATAAGCCCATCCGTCACCACCAAATATCCATTGTGATTTTTTAGTGAAATAATTTTTCCAAGTTAAAATTTCTTTAGCTATTGGAGATTTCTCCTTTTCCAATGCAACCGACATTGCATCACTAACAGCTAATGTCTTGTCTCCATCAGCATAAGATTCAATCCAAGCTTGTACAGCCGTCTGAGTGTTGGCAGAGAAAGTACTCAAATTCTCTTCCAATAATCTTTTTGCTCTTTCACGCAAGCGATTGGCTCCTTCTGCCATACCAAAGCCAAATTCTGCATTATCTTCAAATAGAGAATTTGCCCAAGCTGGTCCACGTCCACTTTCATAATTAGTACAATAGGGAGTAGATGGTGCAGAACCTCCATAAATTGACGAACATCCTGTTGCATTAGCAACCATCATTCTTTCACCAAACAATTGAGAGATCAGTTTAATATAAGGAGTTTCGCCACAACCAGCACAAGCTCCTGAGAACTCAAATAATGGTTGTACAAATTGTGAATTTTTTACATTATTGGGTTCAACAGCTTTCTTGTAACCAACATTCAAGTCCATATAATGCCAACGTTCAATTTCAGCCTCTTGAGATTCCAATGGTTTCATCACAAGTGCCTTTGTCTTAGCAGGACATACATCAGCACAGTTACCACAACCGGTACAGTCTAACGGAGATACCTGAATCTTGAATTTATAGCCGGCTAATTCTTTACCGATTGCCGGTTTAGATACAGTGCCAGCCGGAGCAGCAGCTAATTCTGCATCACTCATCAGGAAAGGACGGATGGCAGCGTGAGGACATACGTATGCACACTGATTACACTGTATACAGTTGTCTGCTTGCCATTCAGGAATATTCACCGCAATACCGCGTTTTTCAAATTTAGCAGTTCCATTGGGGAAAGTACCATCTTCATAGCCGTTAAATGCACTTACAGGCAGGCTATCCCCTTTCTGAGCATTCATCACGTCAACAATGTTACGAACAAATTCCGGACGAGTTCCGTCAACAACCGGCTCTTCATCTTTCAGATTTTTCCATTCAGACGGGATCGATACTTTGACTAAATTGCCTTCTTTACCACCAGCGTCAACCGCTGCGTAATTCATATTAACAATAGCCTCACCTTTCTTTCCGTATGATTTATCAATAGCAGCTTTCATTGCCTGCACTGCCAATTCAAAAGGAATAACATTCGTGATTTTGAAGAATGCACTCTGCATAATGGTATTGGTGCGATTGCCCAATCCTAATTCCTGACCAATCTTTGTACCATTAATAATGTAGAAGTTAATCTCATTTTCAGCCAAATATTTTTTCATTTGTACCGGCAAATGTTTTTTAGTCTCTTCTTCATCCCAAATAGAATTCAACAGGAATGAACCGCCTTTGTGCAATCCTTTCAATACATCATACATATGAATATATGCCGGAACGTGGCAAGCCACAAAGTCAGGAGTTGTGATCAAATAGGTTGAACGAATTGGGCGATCACCAAAACGAAGGTGAGAAGCTGTAAAACCACCTGATTTTTTAGAATCATAAGCAAAATAAGCCTGACAATATTTGTCGGTTGTTCCTCCGATAATCTTAATAGAGTTTTTGTTCGCACCCACTGTTCCGTCAGATCCTAATCCGTAGAATTTAGCTTCATACGTTCCATCAGGAGTCATTTTCACATCTGCTTCCAAAGGCAGAGAGTGGAAAGTGACATCATCCACAATACCCACCGTAAAATGATCCTTCGGTTCTGCGCGCTCCATATTTTTATAGACCGCTATCAGATGAGCCGGAGTAACATCCTTAGATCCCATACCGTAACGTCCGCCAAGAATCATCGGAGCATTCTTGCGACCATAGAAAATATCTTTTACATCTAAATAAAGAGGATCTCCGTTTGCTCCCGGTTCCTTCGTACGATCTAATACAGTAATCCGTTTCACAGATGCCGGTACAGCTTCCATAAAATATTTTGCAGAGAACGGACGGTATAAATGAACAGAAATCACACCCAATTTTCCACCACGTGCATTTGCATAATCCGCCACTTCTTTTGCTGTCTTTGTGACAGAACCCATCGCGATGACGATATTCTCAGCATCCTCAGGTCCGTAATAATCAAACGGACGGTGCTTTCTTCCAGTGATAACACCGATTTTATCCATATAATCAGCGACTATATCCGGCACAGCATCCATAAATTTATTAGAAGCCTCACGTCCTTGGAAATATACATCCGGATTCTGTGCAGTACCTCTGGTTACAGGAGTTTCTGAATTCAAAGCGCGATTACGGAATGCCTGTAATGCTTCCATATCTACCAATCCCTTTACGTCCTCCATATCCAACTCCTCGATCTTCTGTATTTCGTGAGAAGTACGAAAACCATCGAAAAAGTTCATAAAAGGTATACGGGCTTTTATAGCAGTTAAATGAGAAATAGCCGACAAATCCATCACCTCCTGAACAGACCCGGATGCCAACATAGCAAAACCGGTCTGACGGGCAGAATATACATCAGCGTGATCTCCAAAAATATTTAGGGCGTGAGCAGCCAAGGCACGTGCGCTGACGTGAAATACACAAGGAAGCAGTTCGCCCGCAATCTTGTACATATTCGGAATCATCAGCAATAATCCTTGTGATGCGGTGTAAGTAGTGGTCAGTGCACCAGCTTGTAAGGAACCGTGAACAGCACCGGCAGCACCGGCTTCTGACTGCATTTCCACCAGGCGAACAGTTTCGCCGAACATATTTTTTCTTCCTTTAGCCGCCCATTCATCAACGTATTCAGCCATAGGTGAAGACGGTGTGATCGGGTAAATACACGATACTTCACTGAACATATATGCAATATGAGCAGCAGCAGCGTTTCCATCACAAGTAATAAATTTTTTTTCTTTTGCCATTTTTATAAAATTAAATGAATTTAATTTTAATTGAAAATTAAAAGTTAAAAATTAAAGAAAATATGGATTTCCTATTTTCAACTTTCAGTTATAGATTTTCAATTTTATTTATATTAATTATTAACGTTTACTTAATAAGTGAAACCTGACAACCAAAGCGGAATCACATTTTTCTTTCCTTTTTCAATCATATCCTCCATAATTATCACTGATGAATCAAGATGCCGACCTTTTCCTTCTTGACAAACTATCACTTCATATTTTTCATCTACGAAAAAATCTGCCTGTTCCGTATAATTGATATGGCTCACAGGACACAATTGACTCAGAAAAAAAGATTTACGAAGAACTCCCGGATCTACTTCATCTAAACATACGGCATTCAATAAATTAGGATTATGAATATATAGTTTTTTAGGCTTTTTTCCACAATCATCATTATTGCTTGCATCATATAATAAAGTTAACAAACGGGCATCTTTCATATAATTTAGATAATTTAATACGGTAGCTCTTGACACTCCGGTTGCACTGCTCAGCTTACTGATATTTACATTACAGCTTGTATCTCTTGCTGCAACATAAAGCAATTGTTTGAGCTTAACTAAATATTTCAATTCGATCTGACTCACATAAGGAATATCAAATTCCAATGTCAGATTGATATTTTTCAATAAATAATCAATATGCGATTTCTCCTGCAAATAAATCGGATAATAACCATATTCAAGATAATTACCAAAATAAGCCAATGGGCGCACAAGCTTCAAAATATCTTCTACAATCTCCTCGTGCCGTTCTACAATCTCCTGAAAAGAAAAAATAGGAAAACTCTCACCTGTCTCCAATTCAAGAAATTCCCGAAATGACAGACCACTTAAATTATACATATCTACTACGTCTTTCAAGTAAGGATTAGATTTAATACGTACAATAGAAGAAGCCGTAAAAACAATCTGTAAATCAGGAAAAGAATCATAACATTCCCGTAATTCCTTATCCCATTCCGGATATTTATGAATTTGATCGAGTAACAATACTTTGCCACCCAATTTATAAAAATGCTCTACAAAACGAAACAAACCGTCATAAGCAATAAACAGATTATTCACATTCACATATAAACAAGAATCTTCGCTTAAATGAAATTCTTTACAATAATCCAATAAAAAATTAGTCTTACCTACCCCACGACTACCTTTTATAGCGATTAATCGGCTATTACGGTTCACTCGATCCATCAATAAACGACGTATCAAAGAGGTTCGTTCCTTCAAAAGCGTATGATGTGTTCTGACTAAACTGTTCATTTTGTCCATTTTTGCCATACAAAGGTATTAAAAAAATACAGTAATTGCAATCTCTACATTACAATTATCATTGTGAAATGCTATTTAGATATGATATAAATACACATTCTTTAAAAAAAAGAAATCAAAAACTTCATTTTTCATATATAATACAGATATTTTATAACAAATTGAAATCAAAAAGATCTTTAAACATCCATCTATAAAATTGCATATTGATAAATAAAACTGATCCATCTATAAAAAAAAATCATATTGATTTTCAATATATATCTATCAATCTGATTAAAAATTTCTACATTTACACAAATCATTTTGAAAACATTAGCTTATTTTTCTTTTTATAAGTTCTTTTTAAATCTTAAAACATCGTAATGATTATTTGATAATATTTAACAGCTAAAATTAATTTTAAAGTATGGAAAATAAAAAACTAACCACAGCAGGAGGACGACCGGTAGCAGACAATCAAAACACACAAACTGTTGGTCCGCGAGGTCAAGTTCTACTACAAGATCCGTGGCTCATTGAAAAATTAGCTCACTTTGATCGGGAAGTAATTCCGGAACGCCGGATGCACGCCAAAGGTTCCGGAGCCTTCGGCACATTCACCGTAACCAACGACATCAGTGCTTATACCAAAGCAGCCATCTTCAGCAAAGTTGGTAAAAAAACAGATCTTTTCGTACGTTTCAGCACCGTAGCCGGAGAACGTGGTGCTGCCGATAGTGAAAGAGATATTCGAGGATTCGCCATTAAATTCTATACAGAAGAAGGTAATTGGGACTTAGTTGGAAATAATACTCCTGTATTTTTCCTCCGTGATCCCTTAAAATTTCCGGATTTAAATCACGCTGTAAAACGCGATCCCAAAACAAATATGCGTAGTGCTGACAATAATTGGGATTTCTGGACATTACTCCCCGAAGCCCTTCATCAAGTGACAATCACGATGAGTCCACGCGGAATCCCTTACTCCTACCGCCATATGAATGGATATGGAAGTCACGCATATAGTTTCTTAAACGCCAAAGATGAACGCTGTTGGGTGAAATTTCATTTCAAAACACAACAAGGAATCAAAAATCTAACAGATCAGGAAGCTGAAGCCATTATAGGAAAAGACCGGGAAGCGAACCAACACGATTTATTTGAAAGCATTGAAAAAGGTGATTTTCCTCGTTGGAAATTACAAATACAAATTATGCCGGAAGCAGATGCTGCCACTTATAAATTCAATCCGTTTGACCTCACGAAAGTATGGCCTCATTCTGATTACCCACTGCAAGACGTCGGTATTTTAGAATTAAATCGTAATCCTGAAAATTACTTTGCCGATGTAGAACAGGCAGCTTTCAACCCGATGAATATTGTTGAAGGTATTGGTTTCTCACCCGACAAGATGTTACAGGGACGTCTTTTCTCATACGGTGATGCACAACGCTACCGTTTAGGGGTAAATCTGGAACAAATACCGGTAAATAAACCTCGCTGTCCTTTCCACGCTTTCCATCGTGATGGAGCGATGCGTGTAGATGGAAACTACGGTTCAACCAAAGGCTACGAGCCTAACAGTTTCGGCGAATGGAAAGATCAACCGGAAAAGAAAGAACCTGCATTTAAGACAAATGGCGATATATACAACTATAACGAGCGTGAATATGACGACGACTATTACAGCCAACCGGGCGACTTATTCCGTCTGATGCCACCTGCCGAACAGCAAGTTTTATTCGAGAATACAGCACGTTCCATTGGAGGCGCACAGGTATTTATTCAAAAACGCCACGTTCGCAATTGTTATAAAGCCGATCCTAAATATGGAGAAGGTGTAGCAAAAGCTTTAAAACTCACTCTTGATGAATGTTTAAAAGAAGAGTAAACCGATAAAGAAGTGTCAAAAACCATCATCGTCTACCACTCAATGCGGAGAAATCCTCCAGTGTAGATGATGATGGTTTTCTATTTAGTCCGGTGATTATTTATTACTTTCCCAAGCCCATTGAAATGTTAAATCACCTCAATCATTACCCGGCATTATCATTATTGAAAAAATTCAATATTTATTTATCGTTCATCGAAACCAAAAACTCCTCATTTGATCTCGTCTTTTCAAGCCGATCCTTTACAAACTGCATCGCCTCTATTGAATTCATATCTGTCAGATAATTACGTAAAATCCAAATACGATTTAAGGCACTGGCATCCATCAACAAATCCTCCCGACGTGTACTGGAAGCAGTGATATCCACTGCCGGATAAATACGTTTATTAGAAAGCTTACGATCAAGTTGCAATTCCATATTACCGGTACCTTTAAATTCTTCAAAGATCACATCATCCATCTTTGATCCGGTATCAGTCAATGCAGTTGCCAAAATGGTCAACGAACCGCCATCTTCTATATTACGTGCCGCACCAAAGAAACGCTTCGGCTTATGCAAAGCATTTGCATCCACTCCACCTGAAAGTACTTTCCCGGAAGCAGGAGAAACCGTATTATAGGCTCTTGCCAAACGAGTAATTGAATCAAGTAAAATAACCACATCGTGTCCACATTCCACCATCCGTTTCGCCTTCTCCAATACAATATTAGCCACTTTTACGTGACGTTCTGCCGGTTCGTCAAAAGTAGATGAAATAACTTCAGCCTTCACACTACGAGCCATATCCGTCACTTCCTCCGGACGCTCATCAATCAATAATATAATCAGATATACTTCAGGATGATTGGCAGCAATCGCATTCGCAATTTCTTTTAATAATACAGTCTTACCGGTTTTCGGTTGCGCAACAATCAAACCACGCTGACCTTTACCAATAGGAGCAAACATATCCACCACACGGGTTGAAATAGTTGCTCTGCCATTGCCGGTGATATTAAACTTTTCATTGGGGAAAAGAGGTGTCAAATGGTCAAACGGTATTCGATCGCGCACCGCATCCGGTGATTTCCCGTTGATTTTTCCTACTTTAATTAAAGGAAAATATTTTTCGCCTTCTTTAGGAGGACGTACCGTACCTTCCACCGTATCACCGGTCTGCAAACCAAATAATTTAATCTGGCTCTGTGATACATAAATATCATCCGGTGAATTTAAATAATTATAATCGGAAGAACGCAAAAAGCCATATCCATCCGGCATAATTTCAAGCACACCTGAATTCAGTATAATCCCTTCAAATTCATAATATTTATCACGTTTATCAAAACGCATTTTAGTCGGACTTCCATTTCCATTATCGTGACGGCTGTCTTCATAACGATTCGTATCTTCATCACGAACCTCTTGTATTTCAGGCTGCGCCGGCTGGATTACTTCTGATTCAGCCTCCTGATATTCATAACTTTCTTTGTTATAATCCTCTTCTACACTATCTCCAAAATCTAAGTCTTTTTCAATAACATCATCGTGTACGTAACGTTCAGAATGCTCACGAACGCCTCCTCCTTGCTGTGGTTTCTTTACAAATTCTTTCCGTACAAAAGGCTTTCTATCTTCCTTCTGCACCGGACGAACTTCTTCTTTCCGCACATTCTCAGGCTGAGGTTGCACTTCCTGCTTAGATTCTTCCTTTTTTATTTCCTCCCGAACAGGTATATCTTGCTTTACCTCTTCGTGTTTTTTATCTTCACGTCTATTAAACTTCTGAACGCCTCCTTTTGAATCACCTACTTTTTCAACACCGGGTCGAACCACCCGAACTCTCGGTTTCTTGTCACCTTTTTCTTCCGAAGCAACAACTTTTGATACAGGCTCCTCACTGACAGGTTCCGGTTGTATTGTTTCCAAAGCCTGCTGATCCAATATCTTGTATATAAGTTCTTGTTTTTTGAAAGATTCGACTCTTTTAATATTCAACGTTTTAGCAATTTGCCGCAAATCAGCTAACAATTTGTCATTTAATTCCAGAATGTCATACATAAAGTTATGCTATGGATTATTTATTTTGTAAGAAAAATCACCCGAATAGAACCGGGTGGAATTGAAATATGCCCCAAATTTAAGAATAAATATTTATATAACAAAAAAAAATACGAATAGTTATATTTTGCAAGAACAAGGAATAAATTTTGTGCTATAACACGCTCGCAAATGAAACAACGACCACCTATAACCTACTATTTTAATATTGTTTATTGTTTCAAACTATTGAAAACTATAAATTTATATCATAAAATAAACAAAACCATCCTTTTTTCTTCTACCCACTGACGACATAGAAAAACAGCACACCCCTCCGTTTATTTTAAAAATTCTTTATGTGTTATAAGTTAATTATTTCATTCAACTTCATCCATTCACAAGATAGCATTCCATTTAACCTTGAAATTTATAAAACACTTTGTATCTTTTATCTATCTATATCTTTGCTCTCATAACATTAGCAGGAGGACGCTGATTTTTCAATTCATTACTCATAAATTCAAAATATTTACGAGTGTGTTCAAAATACATACGAAAACCTTTACACAAACAAGAAATACGCTCGCCCTCCTCAGTCTTGGCAAAACGATTTTTCGGACAATCCCCTCCGCAAACATTCAAATAAGCACACGAACAGCAACGGGCAGAAAGAGTGTCTTTTTTATTTTGTTCAAAATACAATTGCCTATCGCTCTTTGCCAATTCTACAATAGGATGTTCTAACACATTGCCTAATTTATATTCCGGGAAAACAAAATGGTCACAACAATAAACATCTCCATTGTGTTCAACAGCCATCGAACAACCACAATAGGGAGCCATCGAACAAAGAGAAGGTATTTGTCCGACATAAGCCGCCAATGTATTATCAAACCAATTTACGTAATAAGAACCGACATCCGTTTTCACCCAATGATCGAAAATCCGGCATAAAAAATTACCCCACTCAATGTCACCGACATTTTCTTGCATCACAGCCGTTTCCTTCGTATAATTATTATTTACAATCGACAGCCTTTCCGTTTCATCCAAAGCAATGCGCTCCACTATCGGTGAAAATTGCATAAAATGACTACCTATTTCTTTTAGAAACTCATAAACAGCCAAGGGTTCACGACAATTAGAAGCATTCACCACCGACATCGTGTTAAACTCCACTCCGTGCTTTTGAAATAATCGGGCACACGCCACCGCTTTTTCCCACGATCCCTCTCCATTCAAGAAACGCCGATGCTCATCGTGAAATTTACGGGGACCATCAATCGACAAACCACACAGGACTTGATTTTCTGCTAAAAATTCTGCCCACAAATCATTCATCAATGTGCCATTCGTCTGAAACACATTGACAATCATTTTTCCATTCGCATACTTTTGCTGCAATTGAAAAGCTTTTCTAAAATAATCCACCCCCAGCAAACTCGGTTCCCCTCCGTGCCAAATAAATTCTACTCTTTCCTGTGGCTGTGAAGTGATATAATCCCTGATAAATTTTTCCAAAACCTCTTCATCCATTCGAAAAGAAGACAAATTAAATTTCTTTCCGGGATATAATGCCTCCTTTTCCAGATAATAACAATAATCACAGTCCAAATTACACACAGGTCCCACAACTTTAATCATCGTTGAAAAACTACGCTGCAATCGGCTACGCTCCTGTTCAAAAAAAAAGGAAGCCGTTTTCTTTAATTCATCTCCACGCATAAAAAATAGTAAAGAATTATTTTATTATTCGAAAGTTCAAAACATCTTATTTCAAGTTACTTACACAAACGTAACGCGAAGTATAAATAAGTCAATCAACTTACCCCAAATATAAGAAGTAAATTATTAAATTTGCACCATTCAGTCATATAAAAAAGTCAAACGACTCAAAACAAACTTACTATGGACAGATTACTGATTTTTGGTCTTGGAGGACAGGAAATTCTTTTTATTGCATTGATCGTACTCCTGCTTTTCGGTGGTAGAAAAATCCCTGAATTGATGAAAGGGCTTGGCAAAGGCGTAAAGAACTTCAAAGACGGGATGAAAGGCGTTGAAGATGATCTAAACACCGACGACAAAGAAAAGAAATAACTTTCAGCCACAAATATGGAAGATTCAAACGAAGAAAATATGACTTTTTGGGATCATTTGGATGAACTCAGAAAAGTATTCTTCCGTATGATCATTGCCATTCTACTATTTGCGCTAATCGCTTTCGTGCATAAAGAAATACTATTTGACATTATTCTGGCACCTCATCAGTCGGATTTTATTTTATATCGTTTTTTGAATATACTGGCAAGCGAATGCTCTATGCCATCCCTACACGTCAGCGACCTAAACGTCGAATTAATCAACATCCAATTAACCTCTCAATTTATGATTCATCTGAGCACCGCCTTCTATGCCGGCTTGCTCTTAGCTTCGCCCTACATCATTTACCAGCTATTCAGTTTCATCAGTCCTGCTCTTCACACAACAGAACGGAAAACCTGTTTAAAAGTAATGATCCCCGCATTCCTGCTTTTTATCATCGGTCTACTGCTCAACTACTACATTATTTTCCCGCTGTCTTTTCGTTTTTTGGCAACCTACCAAGTGAGCGACCTCGTCGTCAACAAAATCTCTCTCTCCTCCTACATCAGCACCTTCACAATGCTCTCTCTACTGATGGGAGCTGCTTTTGAAATCCCGATCGTCGCCTATTTCTTGGCAAAATTAGGATTCATTCACACCGAAATGCTGAAAAAGTTCAGAAAACATTCACTCATCGGCATTCTCCTCCTTGCCGCCATCATCACCCCCACGGCGGACGTATTCACCCTTCTTTTAGTGTCTATTCCCCTCTACCTACTCTACGAACTAAGCATTCTGATCGTCGCAAAGACACAAAAATCCTAACGTCCCCAATCAATTTTTACTGAATCGTTTCTTCGTTGAAACACTTCAGCGTTTCAACGAAGAAAACCCCATCCCTCCTTACAAATTATTGAGTAAGGCTATTTTCTTCTCATTGACTAAATGCACCATCAATTCACCAAACAAAGTATTCGTCCACGCAAACCAACTTCGGGTAAACTTCGTCGGTTGATCCTTGTGGAAAGACTCGTGCATAAATCCCGTACCTCCGTCAGTATCTCGCAACATCTTCACACACTGTCGGATCTCCTCATCATTCTGTGACGTAAAAGCTCTCATAATCAAACTCTGTGGCCAAATCATATCATAACCGATATGCGGTCCACCAATACCTTCCGCTGCTTTCCCCTGAAAAAAATAAGGATTATCCTTTCCCCACACCAATCGCCGAGTATTTTGATAAATCGGATCATTCACCGCTATCGTCCCTAAATAAGGCATTGCCAGCAGACTGGGCACATTCGCATCATCCATAAAATAAGTATTTCCAAAACCATCCACCTCAAAAGCGTACACCTCCCCATATTTCGGATGCCGAACAATCGCGTATTGATGAATAGCAGCTTGCACTTCCGCTGCAAGCGCGCGACATTCCCCTGCAAAAGCACCATCTCCCACTACCTGCTCGGCAATTTCAGCCATTTGTTTCAACGAAGCAACAGCAAACATATTGGAAGGAACCAAAAAACCAAAAGTCGTCGCATCATCCGACGGACGGAAACAAGACACAATCAAGCCCACCGGATTCACAGGATTTCCCCATCCGTCATTATTCATCGTATCCAATTGCCGCTCCGTCTTCCGCTGAAACTTATAAGGACCCTTCCCTTCCTTTCGCTGTTGTTCCTGAAAAGTTTGCAGAATTTGTGCCGTCGCTTTCTTCCAATCATCGCCAAACACAGTCGTATCACCGGTCGTTTTCCAATAATGATAAGCCAACCTCACCGGATAACAAAGCGAGTCGATCTCCCATTTCCGCTCGTGTACAAAAGGTTTCATCTCCGTATAATCCGTAGCCCATTCACTGGATTCCGCCCCGTGTGTAAAAGCATTTGCATAACGATCCAATAAAATACATTTCATCTGGCGATTGATCACCCCCGCAATCAGCAGACGCAACGGCTCATCCTTCCGGCACAAACCGACATAAGGCCACACCTGTGCCCCCGAATCCCTCAACCACATCGCATTAATATCCCCCGTAATCACAAACGTATCCGGCTTTCCATCCACCATCTTAAAATCAACCGTTGTATCCAACGTATTCGGAAAACAATTCTCAAACATCCACGCCAACTTCGGATCTTTCAATTGCTTCTTCGTCGCAACGATCACCTCCTCCACCGCCTTTGACATAAAATGACGTTCTTCCAATTTCGGACGCTTACACACCCAATTTCCTTCGCTTCCCTTCACCCCTGTCAACGGTTTTCCCATCATTGCTTTCAAAGGAGATCCGCCAATAGCAGCGGCAGCGAGTACCAATCCGCCTTTCTTTATAAAATCTCTTCTTGTCACCATTATTTATCGTTTTTTATTGATCACTTCCACTTTTCATTTTCCTAAACACCTGTACAAAGAAAACAATTTTTATTCAAAAAAAACTCCTATTTTAATACAGGAATAAAGTAAATTCACCTTCTTTCCCCTCCGCTCGTCTTCATAGGGACAGAATCATAAAAAATGTTGCGACAAAGCCCTTCCATTTCAATCCGGAAGTATTTTTATCGACACATCATTTGCTTAACTCTAAAATATTTCATACTTTTACCTACACAACAAGTGACTCTATCATTTTATTCCTTAGCCCATTAACCCATATACAGCTATCAAATCATTTGTAGTCATTTGCTCTTTTTTTATTGACTTTTAAATACTTATAATCAGGTGTGTAACTTTAGAAATGAATAACATCTTATGAAAACGACCCACTTACTTTTAAGTTTAACAGCCTTAGCAGGAGTTATTCCTGTGGTAGGAAACGCTCAGACAAAGGTCAAAAATAAAGACAAGAAGCCAAACATTATCTACATTCTTGCCGATGATTTAGGACGTGCCGAACTGGGTAGCTACGGTCAGCAATTGATCGAAACACCCAACTTGGATGCTTTGGCAAAAAGCGGAATGACATTTACAAACCACTATTCGGGTACCGCCGTATCAGCTCCTTCGCGCTGCATCCTTTTCACCGGAATGCATTCGGGACACTCTTATATTCGGGGCAACGATGAAGGAGAAGAACGGGGAAAAGTATGGGACTTTGCCGCCGTTTGTGCAGACTCCACCCTTGAAGGACAACGCCCGGTCCCTGCCAATACCATTATGATTCCGCGTGCAATAAAAGCAGGAGGGTACACCACCGCTTGTGTGGGCAAATGGGGATTAGGTTTTCCGGGTTCTGTCAGCACCCCCAATAAAATGGGTTTTGACTTCTTTTACGGTTACAACTGCCAACGACAGTCGCATACTTATTTTCCTACCTTCCTGTATCGCAATGAAGCGCGCGAATATATCAAGAATGACTTAGTGGTTCCGGGCACTAAACTGGACAAAGACGCTGACCCTATGGAGCTGAAAAGCTATGCCAAATATACCCGGCAAACTTATTCGCCCGACTTGATGTACGATGAACTCATCCGGTTTATCGACCGCTCGAAGGACAAACCGTTCGCTTTGTTTTGGACAACTCCCGTTCCTCACGTTCCCCTACAGGCTCCCGAACGTTGGGTGAAATATTATGTCGATAAATTTGGCGACGAAACGCCGTATGACGGAAAGCAGGGCTACTTCCCCTGCCGTTATCCGCACGCCACGTATGCAGCGATGGTCAGTTATTGGGACGAACAGATTGGCGGCTTGATTGCCGAATTGAAGAAATTGGGCATTTATGAAAATACCATTATTATGTTCACCAGCGACAATGGACCTACGTTCAACGGAGGTTCTGATTCACCTTGGTTTGACAGTGCCAAACCATTCAAGAGTGAACGCAATTGGGGCAAAGGCTCTCTGCGTGAGGGTGGCATCCGTACACCCTTGATTGTATCGTGGCCTAAAAAGGTGAAAGCAGGTGCCTCCTGCGACGTGATTTCTGCTTTTTGGGATATGATGCCTACCTTCTGTGAGATAGCCGGTGTACCTTCGCCCAAAACCGATGGGATCAGCCTCTTACCATCCATCCTTGGAGAAACTCAGCAGAAACAGCACGACCATCTTTATTGGGAATACTGTGAGGCGGGTGGCGAGAAAGCCGTTCGTATGGGCAAATGGAAAGGCTATCTACAAAAAATCCTGAACGGAAATCGCGAGATCGAACTGTATGATCTCAGTCTTGATCCACGCGAACAAACCAATGTAGCTAAATACCATCCGGAAGTAGTGACAAAAATCAAAGAAATTATGAAGAAAGAGCATATTGATGCAGAACTAAAGAGTTTCAATATGCCGGAATAAGAATAAACCGCTTCGTTCATAGCCGATAACACCCTACACAAACGCTACCAAATGCTTTGAGAATCGTTTGAGTATCGCTACCTTCCCTTCGTTTTCTCGTCGTATTCCCTTCGTATCCTCGTCGTCGCGAAACGAAGAGGAGGCACAGGGACTACATCGGGGATTCGACTATAACAAAAAGATAATCAAAGCATTATATGCCTATATTTATAACAATGTATAAACAGGCATTTACGGGAGGTGTTGATTTGTTAAAATATTCAAAAGACGGATGGACAGAATAAAGAAATGAGAATTGCTGTTTTAGATGATCGGTATTTTTATTTTCATTCCCCTATTTCAGAAAAAAGGAAGCAAGAGAAGGTCACACTAAATATAGTCATTTCCACCTTATTTTACAAGGGTAAATGAATGATTTTTTTTGTTTCAAAAAAATCTTCTGAAAAGAAAGTGGGAAGTTCGTAAACAGTGGTCTTCCCGGCAAAAGGTTTTAATTCATCTTCAAAATCTCCTCCCTTTAAATAGAGGATGCCGTTGGGCAGTGGGTTGTGGGAATCTACTCTCACCAAATTTTTCACCCAACCGACAAATGCGGGGAAAGCCGTGACCGCGCGACTGACAATAAAATCTTGTTTTTCTCTCATTTCCTCTACTCGCGTTTGTTTCGTTCTCACATTTTTCAATCCGAGCGCATCGCGTATTCCTTCGACAACTTTGATTTTTTTACCAATGGAATCAATTAAATAGAAATCAGCTTCCGGAAAAAGAATCGCCAACGGGATACCCGGAAATCCGCCACCTGTACCGACATCCATTATTTTTGTACCGGGTAGAAAATGAATGATCTTTGCGATTGCCAAAGCGTGTAATACGTGGTGTGTCCAAAAAGAATCCATATCTTTTCGCGAAATCACGTTTATTTTCTCATTCCACTCTCCATATAATGTTCCCAAACGAGAAAATTGTTCCTTTTGCTTCTCTGTGAGTTCCGGAAAATAAGAAAATACTACCTCTACCGAATCCATTGTTTTTCCTTTAGGGTTATAAATTATTTTTTTCTGCGTGAACCGTTGTAGATAGGCAATGCAATGACACAAATTACGCCGAGGAGTATGTATAAAAGTGTCATCGTTCCGTGTGTCAGCAATGCAAATGTCTTTGCCATACTTTCAATGTTCGGTGTATGCGGCAAGTAGATCATCAATGCTGCAATCACCATAAAATGCCAAGCTCCGATGCCTCCCTGTACGGGTGCTACCATACCGTAGCTACTCAGTACAAAAATCGTTAAACCGACTAATATACTCAAATGGGAAGTGAATTGGAAACAAAATATACAAACATAAAACATCAGAAAGTACATCAACCAGATGAAAAGCGAATGAGCCACAAACAACCATTTGTGTTTCACATCTTTCACTGTCAATAATCCTTCCTTCAGTCCTAAAAAGAAGGAAGCGATTCGCTCCCGAAAACGGGTTTTGCACATCAATCGCCAAGCGATCCATCCCAAGGCAAGCAACACAACCACAATCAATAACATCCACGCTGAGTGGAATAAGTTGATTATTTTATCCTCAATTTCTTTGTTATTATCAAGAAATATACCCACTTGCTTGAATTGTGTGATCACCACAATCAGTGTCAAAAATAAAAGAATGATCATATCAATGACGCGCTCTGTCACCACTGTTCCTAATAATTTGGCGAAAGGCACTTGTTCATATTTATTTACGACTCCGCAACGCGTAAATTCTCCCATTCGAGGAATAGCCAAATTGGCAAAATATCCGATCATCACCCCCATAAAACTATTCCAGAAACTAATTTTATACCCCATCGAGTCGGTCAGTAGTTGCCAACGCATAGCCCGGCTGGTATGGCTGGCAATACCCAGCAAACAAGCCACACC
Source organism: Odoribacter sp. (assembly GCA_036657595.1). Lineage (GTDB taxonomy): Bacteria > Bacteroidota > Bacteroidia > Bacteroidales > Marinifilaceae > Odoribacter. The sequence continues at coordinate 38,412 of JAVXFZ010000015.1, forward strand.
AATCCACGTGTAGTTTACATCTTCCCGCAATACGGTAAGCAAATCGTGCCAATTCTGATCCCGATAGACCAACCAAAATAAGAGGACAGAAATCCCTAAGAATAATAGAAATTTGACAGTTTGTTTGTATATAGGACGCATAAAATCAATATAACTATAAACAATTCAACAAATAAATAAGATAGATTTTGGCGCAAATGTACAAAATAATGCTCACCTCGGTACGGTTTTCAGGTAATTTGTGTACTTTTGCCGTATGAGTATAGTAAGAGCTAAGAAAAGTCTGGGTCAGCATTTTCTGCGAGATCAGAATATCGCACGAAAAATTACCGACAGTCTATTGCCCATTACGCGGGAAGTACTGGAGATTGGTCCCGGTATGGGAGTTTTAACTCGTTATTTGTTTGCCAACGATGCATTTTCAGTCCGGGCGATTGATATTGACCGCGAATCAATTGAATATCTTCACAGCGAATTACCGGAACACAAAGATCAAATTATCTATGGTGATTTTTTAAAAACAGACATTAGCAATTTCTATCAAACGCCTTTTTCCGTCATCGGCAATTTACCTTACAATATCTCCTCACAAATTTTTTTCAAAATTATTGAAAAACGCGATTTGGTGAGCCAAGTTGTCTGTATGATTCAAAAAGAAGTGGCGGAAAGAATCGCCTCCTCACACGGCAATAAAACATACGGAATCCTCAGTGTGTTCCTCCAGACATTCTATCGCATAGAATATCTCTTTACTGTTGGCGAAAAAGTGTTTGATCCGCCTCCCAAGGTGAAGTCCGCCGTCATCCGGTTGACCCGAAACGAACGAATAGACCTCGGATGTGACGAAAGGCTTTTTTTTAATGTTGTGAAAACAGGATTTAACCAACGCCGAAAAACGCTGCGTAATTCGATACGTGGTCTGCTTCCTCCCGGATTTGAATCCAATTATTTGAATCTACGCCCCGAACAATTGAGTGTGAGTGATTTTTTGCAACTCTGTGGAGAATTGCAACAAGCAAGAGCTACTCAAAAGAATGAATGAAGAAGTTTTGCCCTTTTAGTTAATAAATATGCAGCAATTTGAACTTACCCACGAATACCTTTGTCAACTCGAAGAACTGATTGATGCAGGCAATAAAATAGAGGTCGATCGACAAATCACCGACTTACACCCTGCCGATATAGCAGAGATACTGGAAGAATTAGACAATGAACGGGCACAATTCATATTTCTGTTGTTGGATAATGAAAAAGCCGGAGATGTACTGTCAGAACTGGATGAAGAAGAACGCGCTCATTTTATCGAATCTTTTCCGGCAGAGACTATTGCCCGCCGCTTTATCGACAATATGGACTCGGACGATGCTGCCGATCTCGTGGCAAGTATGTCCAATAAGCAGCAGCAGCAGGTGTTGTCGCACATGGAGGACTTGGAACAAGCCGGCGATATTGTTGACTTGTTGCACTACGACGAAAATTCCGCCGGAGGTCTGATGGCAAAAGAATTAGTCCGCGTCAATGAGAATTGGACGGTTTTGACCTGTCTGCGTGAAGTAAGTCGGCAGGCAGAAAATTTGGATGAAATTTATAATATATATGTCATTGATGAGGATAATAAACTGAAAGGACGGCTGTCATTAAAAAAAATCATTACAGCCCCTACATCAGCGAAAATCAGCAATCTTTATCACTCGGATATTGTTTCTGTCAGAACGGATGAACCGGCTGACTCTGTCGCGCTTATGATGCAAAAATATGACCTTGTAGCCATTCCGGTGGTCGATCAGGTCGGACGCCTCGTTGGACGTATCACGATTGATGATGTCGTTGACTTTATTCGGGATGAAGCTGATAAAGATTATCAAATGATGTCCGGTATTACACAGGACGTTGAATCGTCCGATAGTGTGTGGTCGCAAACAAAAGCACGCCTGCCTTGGTTGATTATTGCGCTATTCGGCGGAATGGTGTCGGCTTGGATGATCTCACAATATGAAGCAGACATTGCCTTATTTCCGATTACTGCTATGTTTATCCCGGTCATCACCGCTATGGGCGGAAACGTTGGTATTCAATCTTCTGCCATTGTCGTCAAAGGACTTGCCTCTAATTCGCTCAGTTTGAAACACGGATTTGGAAATATTACGAAAGATATTAGCGGCGCATTGATCAATGCAACTATTTGTTCGTCGATTATCTTTTTTCTGACTCTTTCTTTCGGAATGACATCACTCGCAATGCCTATTACAGTCACTATCTCTCTTTTTGTCGTCATTCTGTTTGCCTCAATTTTCGGAACGGCTTTTCCCCTTTTGCTGAATCGGATGAAAATAGACCCGGCATTAGCTACCGGTCCATTTATTACATTAACCAACGATATTATCGGTTTGAATATTTATCTTGCCACCGGTCGTCTGATTCTCAATGGATTAGGATAAAATATTATTCACTCCATACTGCATAATTATTTTTGGTTTTTGCATAATTATAAGCTGTAATCATAAGGTTATTAATGATTTATCTATTATTTTTGTATCGGAACAATCAGCGAGATATAATCGTTCACGTATCTCTGTCTAATCAGATACAAACTATGATTTCTATGGTAGTATCATTTTCAAAAATGGAAACTATGGTAGATCACAAAATAAATTAATACGTATGAATCCAATTGTCGAAGTAAACGTTCAGTCAGAAATCGGGAAACTGAATGGCGTCATCATCCACACTCCCGGAGAAGAAGTTGAAAATATGACTCCCGAAAATGCTGAAAGAGCTTTATACAGTGACATTATAAATCTCTCTATTGCTCGGAAGGAATACAAACAGATCTCCGGCGTCTTGTCTAAATTGACCAAGACATACGAAGTAAAAGAATTGTTGTGCCATATTCTTCAGGATAAAAAGATAAAGCAGGAAGTTCTTGACCGCATCGAACGGATCGAACCATTTATCGGCGAAGAAGCCCCCAAAGGCAGTTTGAAGGAACAATTGCTGAATGAAAGCGCGGAAAATCTTTCGCATCTTTTGATTGAAGGCGTGGAAATGGTGAAAGATAATCTCACCAAGTTTATGAGTAAAGACTGGTACGCTTTACGTCCTATGCATAATTTCTTTTTCACCCGCGATGCCTCGATGAGTGTCAATAATGAGGTATTGATCGGACGTATGGCAAATTCTATTCGCGATCGGGAATCCGTCATTATGCAGTCGATCTTCGATTTTACGCCGGAATTTAAAACGAAAACATTGACAATCCCACCCATCGACGGCGCAACACAACGCATCCGAACAATTGAAGGTGGCGATGTGTTAATTGCACGCAACGATATTCTGGTCATTGGCAATGGAGCACGTACCAGCACTCAGGCTATTGATATGTTGATATATGAATTTATCCGTCGGAAAAGTGAAAAGCCTCAACATATTATTATACAGCAATTACCACATACACCGGAATCGTTTATCCACTTAGATATGGTATTCACCCTATTGGATCAGGATAAATGTATGGCATTTGAACCTCTGATCCTTAATCCGGGAATTTATCAAACGGTACATATTAAAATCCAAAACGGGAAATTGCAAAGTATCCGTAACGAAAAGAATCTATTGACAGCTTTGAAGAAACTGGGTATGGACTTAGAACCTGTTTTATGCGGAGGTACAGACGACTGGAATCAAGAACGGGAACAATGGCACAGTGGAGCGAATTTCTTCGCTGTGGGTCCCGGAAAAGTACTCGGATATGCCCGAAACAGTTATACGATGGAGGCGATGAATAACGCCGGATTTGAAGTGATCAAAGCGAATGATGTCATCGACAATCGGGTCAATTTGGAACATTATAACAAATACGTTATCACCATCGACGGTTCAGAACTTCCACGTGGAGGCGGTGGTGCCAGATGTATGACGATGCCTATCAATCGAACGAATTTATAATATAACGGTCGAAAACTTCAAAGAAGTCAAAAGAGATCGAAAAGATTTTTTTTGACTTCTTTGAAGTTTTCGACTTTCTGATTTTTTTGAGCTAAATCAACAGATTCTCCCCTATTTCTTTTCTGTATGATCAAAATAAAATATTATATCGCCAGCTTCCGGTTAAGAACACTTCCCTTATCTTTATCCGGTATATTTTTAGGCACATTGTTAGCCGCATCTGATGGATATTTCCACCTACTCCCTTTTATTTTGGCGATATTCACCACCTTAAGTCTGCAAATTCTATCCAATCTGGCAAACGAATTAGGCGATTTGCAAAAAGGAACGGATAACGAACAACGCTTAGGTCCTATCCGAAGTATTCAATCGGGGGCTCTGACATTGACAGCATTTAAACGCACGATTATTGGCTTTATCATTCTATCTATTTTCTTTGGTACGCTGTTAGTGTATTATGCTTTCGACAGTTTATTCCAGCGTGACGGCATTATGATGCTAATCCTTGGAGCAGCCGCCATCATTGCGGCAATTAATTACACCGTAGGCAAAAATGCATACGGATATCGAGGCTTAGGCGATTTTTTTGTGTTTCTATTTTTTGGACTGTTGAGTACGGCGGGTGCTTATTTTTTAATGTCACATCACTTGACGGCAACGATATTCCTACCGGCAGCAGCCATTGGTTTTCTCTCCACCGGAGTGTTGAATCTCAATAATATGCGCGATATTGATAACGATCGGGAATGCGGTAAGCGCACACTTCCCGTTATATGGGGAATGCAGAAAGCAAAGATCTATCATTTTATGCTAATCATCACGGCATTCCTCTGTATGAGCTTATATGCAGCCCTACACTATCAGGAAATTAGTGATTTTGCCTTCTTGGTCACAATTCCTTTGTTTGTGATTCATTTAAGAAAAGTAGCTTACAGAAAAGGTCGTTGCTTAGATCCACAACTAAAAATGTTATCCCTCTCCACTCTCCTCTTTGCTCTACTTGCCGGTGGAAGATTTTAATATAAGTTTATGGACGGATCTACTGTTTTTATAAATCCCTCCTAAGAATATGTTTTCGATATTATGATTGGAGTGGTTATGTAGAATAAAGTTATTTATCCTTCCTTTTTTCCCCTACGTACAAACTCGCAATGCCGAAACTCAGTTTCTTTTGTGTGGTGTGGACGTATCCACAACGGGTTAAAATATCCAGAAAATTCTGTCCCTGTGGAAATTTCAAAACAGATTCCGGCAGATAGGTATAAGCCCCCTTATTTCCTGAAATCCAACCTCCCAAGGTCGGTAATATATGACGAAAATAAAACCGATATAACTGCTTCATCGGAAAACAGTTTGGCATAGAAAATTCCAATATAATCACCTTGCCACCCGGTTTCAATACCCGCAACATCTCTCGCAGCCCTATTTCTAAATGCTCAAAGTTTCTCACCCCAAAGGCAACCGTTACGACCTGAAATAGCCCATCGGGAAATTCCATTTGCTCGCTATCTCCTACCCGCAAATCAATAGATGAAGAGAGAGTCAGATTTTCAACCTTTCTCCTGCCGATCTCCACCATATTTTCAGAAATATCAATGCCGATTACCTTTTTCACCCCCGCGCGATGAGCAGCAAGAGAGAAATCACCCGTACCACACGCAACATCCAACAAAGAATCTTTTTCCTCCTTGCCGATACATTTCATCGCCTTTTTCCTCCACCCTTTGTCTATGTTCATCGACAATAAATGGTTCAATAGGTCATATTTCGGCGCGATATCATTAAAAATATTCTTTACCTCTTTTTTCTTAGCCATAGCACATATAAAAAAATAACAGTAAAAAGTGAGCTACTGAAAGTTGAAATTCCTTTAAGTCGTTCGCTTTTAACTGTTAGTTTTTAGTTTTTATAATCTAAATGACATCAATGGAACTATTCTTTCGGCAATTGTCCTTCCAATGCCTTTTTCACCACCATAAGAGTTTCATCTAATCCCTCTGTAAATTTTTCAAAATCTTCTTTATACAAAAAAACTTTATGCTTATCAAAAGTAGCATTCCCATCTTCATCAAACTTTTTCTTACTTTCTGTGATCGTCAGGTAATAGTCATTATTACGTGTCGCCTTCACATCAAAAAAATAAGTTCTTTTTCCTGCTTTTACAATCTTAGAATAAATCTCCTCTCGATCATCATTCTTTTCAAATTCATCATTCTTTTCGTAATCTTCCATCATCTTATAAAATTAAATCTTCCAAGCTGTTTACGGATCTTTATTTCTGAGAGGATATTCTCCTCTCTCTCTCACGAATCAATCCTACGTTTTACAGGTTTCAAATGTAGAAAAATACTAAGAAAGAAGCTATTTTTTAAGCTTTTTTTTCTTAGAAGCACTGTATGAGCATACGTTTTATAACGTACCTTTGTCAAAAATCACAGAGAAGGTCGCTATAAAATTTATTTCAAGCAACTAATACTGATTATAAACGTAAGAGAAGATGTAAGATCTATGAATAAATGTTAGTTCTTTGAGTCTAAAACTCCTTGTTTTGATGATTTTACCGAAGTAGTAAATCGGTCAATCAATTTGAAATAACTTACAACAAAAAAATTATATTATGTTTTTTACGGTTTTTATTATCGTTGTCATTTTACTTGGCTTGTCACTTGTTGGCTTAGGAATAGGAATGCTTATCAAGAAAAATGGCAAATTTCCCGATATTCATATCGGGAAAAATAAAGCAATGAAAGATAGGGGAATCACTTGTGCCAATACGACTGATCGCCTGGAACGAGAAAATTATAAGCCCATTCATCCGCAAGAAGAATAAAACAAAGTAAGAAATAAGGCGTAAGACTAAAGCCTGACGGATAAAATCATTGACAGGCTTCATTCGGATAAAGCATATTCTTCTCTTCTATCACCTCCAAAACTTCGCGCAAATATTTATCGGCTTCGTATTTAGCCATCGGAAGATTATGCAATAAATAATTACCGCAATCTCGTGCAGCAACACCTGGAACATCTCCTGTCTAAACATTAAATATTTTCTATCAACTGTTTCAAAATTTCAAATGACTTTTCCGGAGCTGCTTCCCAGAAATCCTTATATTGTAAAGCGTGATTTTCAAATTTTCCCGGTGTATCACTGATAATCCGACAACTCAAAAATGGGATATGATACATATAACACACCTGAGCTATTGCCCCACTCTCCATATCCACCGCCAGTCCATCCGGGAATTTTTTTTTAATGACCTCCAACGCCGAACGATTCGTAATAAACTGATCACCACTACATATCAATCCTCCATAAAGCGCGACATCACTTTTGAGAGATACAGCAATCTGATACAATCTTTCATCCACACAAAATCGAGGCGGTAATCCTTGCACCTGTCCCATTTCGTTGCCCTCTCCACACCACACGTCGTGATAAACAACTTCTTTTGCAACAACAATATCCATCACCCGTAGGATCTCGTCTATTCCTCCTGCAACGCCACTATTAATGATGCAATCAAGGGTGTATGCCCGAATCATCTCTACCGTCCCTGCCGCCGCACAAACTTTACCAATCCCGCATTGCATCAATACAATCTGTTTGTTGCCGAAATATCCTTCAACAAAACACAAACCATTGATTTGATTTTCTTTCTTATCTTTAAGCAAAGCTTCCACCAAGCGGAACTCTACTCCCATAGCTACTATAATCCCAATCATAAATGACAAAAATAAACAAATAAATAAAATAAAAATAAGAGGCGTATCTCAAATTTACCCTATTCAGACCCAAAGATATTTTAAGGGTTGATAGATGATTTTTCTATACAAACTCAGGATAAAAACGGATTATACCTCTTCTCTTCACCGATAGTCGTCGCAGGTCCGTGACCCGGTATCACTTTTACATCATCCGGCAACACTAACAGCTTTTCACGAATCCCCCGAATGAGAGAAAAGGAATCTCCCCCCGGCAAATCAGAACGCCCCACACTGCCGGCAAACAATACATCCCCGGCAATCAATAATTTATCTTTCTCACTGTAATAACAAAGTCCACCGGGAGAATGTCCGGCAACAGCAATGACCAATAATTCCGAATGACCAAAACGAACGATCTCCCCATCTTTCAAAAACTCTCCAACGGCAGGAGGCGGAGTAATACCCGTAACGCCCAATTCTGACGCATATTTAATGGCATTTTCTATCAAAAAATTATCTTCCTTTGCAGCTTTTGTCGCTAAACCATACTTCTTTTTCATAAAATTATTTCCGAAAATATGGTCAATATGTAAATGAGTATTCAACAAAGCCACCGGCTTTAAATTCTTTTCCTCAAAAAACTTCTGAATCTTATTCTCCTCTTCCTGATTAAAACATCCACAATCAATGACAACAGCCTCATTCGTATCATCATATAAAACGATCGTGTTCTCTTGCCAGAGATTATTTATAAAAACCTTCACTTCCATAGTATGTTCTATTATTTTCAACACAAAGTTAATAATTTCAATCCTCATTAAAAACAGTACAGTAGATATATCTTCTGATCACTGCATTAATGTATAGCGCACACTCACACCAAAATTGGTATTTGTTGTTGGGAAAGAAAGAGAAAT
>JAVXFZ010000016.1:0-46121 GCA_036657595.1 Odoribacter sp.
TGCGAGGAGCCCCGCGCCAGCCGTGCCATTGATCCCGGAAATTACCGGAAACATTCACATATCGGGAGGATCCGGTGACAGCCGGATTATATGCCAACCGATTCAACATGTGCTGACTGAACAGAACATCATTTTGAGCTTTTGCTGATACGATAGCCGTCAGGATGACCATTCCGATACAAATGATACGCCTCATTCCGTTACTTTTTTAATAAAACAATCAGTAGCCACCCCCGCTTCTTTTAATAGAGAGGCTACTTGTCGTGCTTCTTCTTCTGAAGCATACACACCGAGATAAAAACGGTGTCCCCCGTCTTCGCCTCGATACATCACTACCTCTTTTCCGGTTAGCTTCAACATTTGAGAAGCCATGTCATAACTGATAATCTTTGATTGCATCAACATCGCTACTTGAACCCACCAGCCCGGATCGCTCAATTCTCCCATTTTCCCTTTCAGCGAATAGGGTAAATCGGCATTTTGCAATATCTCTTTTAAAGTCATCTCTTGCGAGGGACTCACACTGTCCCCGACAACACCTTCTCTTACCGCTCTTGTGGAGGCAACATCTACCGCCTCTTCTTTCAGAAGGCTCATCGTTTCCATAAAATAAGCTTTTTCCAAGCGGTTTTGTTCTCCGCTGAAGGGCTTTTGCAGATAGCTGTCTGCTCGAATCTCCTCAGTGATCGGTTGATAGCCGGGTGCTGTAATTGTCAGCCGGTGGCGGATGCCGTTTGGCAACATCAAACTGAAGTTTCCTTCCTCATCTACCGGAATAAGAACATCTTCGCCTTCTGTAATTAAATGCACACAGGCATTCGACAACACCTGCTCCTTCTCTTTGCTTTTGATGCTACCTCGTAGTTCAATCATATAAGTCTGAATTTCAAAGCGGAAAATATCGTCACTTTGCTCCTGTATCCGGTTACTGACTAACAAACCACCTTTCCCGTCCTGATGCATAATCAAATTAAAATCATCATACGAACTATTGATCACCGCTCCGAGATTAAATGCTTCCCCCCAATGATCATTTATTTGTCGTGACAGATAGATATCCAATCCGCCATAGCCGATATGTCCGTCCGAAGCAAAAAACAAGCTCCCTTCCCAGAGATAAGGAAACACTTCATTCCCCGCCGTATTGATATTTGCACCTAAATTGACCGGTTCTTCCCAACGACCATCAGGGCGGCGGCTGACCGACCATATATCTGAACCGCCATACCCACCTTCCATTGTCGATGAAAAATAAATACAATTGCCGTTCTCATAAATAAAAGGGTGAGCCATATTATAATTTCCCTTGCCGATTTTCAGTATCCCTTTTTCCTGATACTGAAAATTCTTTAATTTAGCCCGGATGATCTGACAATTCATTTGATCTTCCTCACAGCGGGTACAGAAAAGTTGTTCACTGGCAAGATCGTATGCAAAACTTCCTTCATTTGCTTTCCTTTTAGAAAGCCCTTTGACTTGTACGCCGACTTGATATTCCCCCTCCTTCAAGGTAGACAGATAAGGTTTTGAATACCCCATACCTGTTCTTAATGACAAATTCCGCTTATGAACCACGTCAATATCTCCCGTTGAAGAATACAAAATACCGCCGTGCACAAATAAAATCCCATACTCACTTCCCCGCGTATTGATCAGGGGGAGAGTGCTGATCGTGATATTCGGATTCGTCTGTGGAGCCTTCATTCCGAAATCGCACGAAGCGATTTGAACAGCGATACGGGGATCATCGGGGACAAATTCTCGATATTGACAGAAGGATTCTTTTGCGGACTGATAACGACCCATTACCAAATAAACTTCTCCCAGTGCCTGATACAGATTTGCAATAGATTCCTCTTCGCCTTCTGCTTTTTCAAGCCATTCCTGTGCGCCGGCATAATCGCCCATACGCAGACAACAGACGCCTGCTCGAAACAAAATGTTTGCTGCTTCAGGGTGATTCGGATGTTTGACAATTAAGTCTTGATATTTTTCTAAAGCCTTATAATAAGCTCCTTTTTCAAACCAACGATCTGCCGGACGGATATTTTGTCCGTCCGACAGTCTTGGTAGTAAAAGAAATATGAATAGTCCAAATCCGTAACAATACTTTTTCATACTTGCAAATATACAACTTATTTTCCTGTTTGCACGTATACAAAAAATTTGTACATCACTGGAGTGCCTTCCGGCGTTTTATATTTAATGACATAATAATACGTTGCAGTAGGAACCAATGAACCGTTGTAAGTTCCGTCCCAGCCGTCTTTTCCTTTATACAGTTGACCATTGTTTAAGTCAAAGACTTCCAGTTCGAACCCTGCAAGCAATCGGTCGTTAATGCCGTCGCCGTTAGGCGTAAATGCATTCGGTAATTGCATCTTCGGTCCATATACTTGATCCTCTGCTGTATTTTTACATCCTTCTTTTGAAACCACTGACACTGCTACATCATTCAACTCCTCTTGTCGCCATTCGTAACAGGTCAGCTCGGACCCCTTCTGTTCGGTTATTTTCCCGTTAAAGCGGAAAACATACTTGTCGTAATGATCCGGCCACGCATTGAGCTTTATTGGTCTCCCGATAGCCATATCGCTATTCCCTTCTAATTTATCTAACGTAATCTCCGGTAGCGCATTCACGGTCACCGTCGTCGTCTGTTCTTCCGAACAACTTTCCGTCAGTGGTTTAATTCGATACGTCACCGTGCCGTTTTCGCCATCTGTCTGTAAGGTTTGACAGATTTCACTGCCGATTCCTTCATTGGTTCCGCTTACTCCATCCGCTGTTTCTGCTTCCCATTGAAAATCAATATTCCCCGGTGATAGAGTGATGCGAGTCGTTTCTCCCGAACACAATTCTGTCGTTGAGTTCTCTACCTCGAAAGTAATGCGGGGTTTCACCGTCACCACCACTTCAAAACTGCCTTCCTTGCTACACGCATCCGCTGTCGTCAAATAGACATACTTCACATCAAGGCTCCGGTTCGTGCTGTTTGTCAGGATCTCGTGAATATCGCCTACACCATTTGTTGACGTTTCCACAATGCCCTCTACGGCTGACCGTGTCCAGTGGTATTTCTCCGCAGGGCTCTGTCCGTCCGTTAAACATTGAGGGGTGTAATTCACCGCTTCGCCGCTGCAAATCGTCAAATGGGTACCTACATCGGTTTTGATGATTTCTAATTGAAAGCTCACAACATCTGAATAACAAGCTGTCGAACCTGCTGTAATACCGATCTGCAAATCAAATTCATATTCGCCGGCAGAAATATTTTCCGGTATGGGAATATTCTCTAATTGACCGTTCGGTAAATGAGCTGCTTCTATCTGTCCGGTGTATATACTATTCCCGTTCCAACGCCAATTTTCGTTTCTACTGATCAGGCGATAGCAATCACCTGACGTCAATCCATAATAAGGAATACTAAATGTCCGGTTATGTTCAGGAATGACTAATTGAAAAACTTTTTCTTCTCTTTCCAAATACCCACAACTTCCCGATGTTGTTTTAACAAACAACATTAATAGGAACAATAGCTTCACCGCCGGCATTTTTATGCCGTGGTGAAGTTCTTGTTTGATTGTGATATAGTATTTGAATAAATTCATCACTCCTAATTTTACTTTCAATTCAGTTGAAGGTTATTTTACGCCCAATTTGAATTTCGGTTTCGGATTGACGGTCACAAGGAACGTTTGGGTAGCGGTACAGTCTGATGTGCCGATTGTTCCTGTTACTTTTACTACTACTGTCACAACGGTCGTCGCCTTCTCTGCTATTGTCACCTTCGTCAAGGTAAAATCACCTGTTCCGGAGGCTTTCTTCTTTCCACCTGCAATATCGGTAATCGTCCCACCTACCACTGTCAACTCTGTCGGATTGTATTCAAACTCCCAAGCGTAGCTAACCGTCGGGCTTGTCACATTTGAACCAAATGTAATTGTTGCCGTTGCATCCTCGCTACATACAGTTTGTGCTTGAACTGCATTGATGGTCAATGTCGGATTGACGGTCACCACATACGTTTCTGTTGTAGAGCAATCATTAAATGTTTGTGTTACTTTATAAGTTACCGTTCCGGCGGTTGTTCCGCTATTGGTCAATTGTTGTTCAATCTTCATTCCTGAAGTGTAATTTATTATTGTCTGAGCACTAAATCCTGATATGTTAGAACCATCGCCTGTTGATTTAGTTGCAGTCCATTCTATCTGATTCTTCCCGCCTGTTAAGCTTGAAGTGATCGTAACGTTTGTCTTGGTATCACTACAAATAGTTTCTGCCTGTGTTGATAACTTCAGATCAAGAGCCGGCTGAATCGTCACTGTCACATCCTGTGTGTTCGGACAGCTGTTAGCTGACAAGGTATAGGTATATGTCACCACAATAGGTGCAGTGGAAGTATTATGTAGCGCCTCGCTGATCGCATCTGTTCCGCTCTTTTCAGTCTCTGTAATTCCTGTGATTGCTGCTCTGTTCCAGTTATAGGTAATACCCGTTACATCACTGGTTGGGGTATAATTAACTGTTTCGCCACTGCACACTGCAGCTATCGTTAACGGAGAAGTTAACACCGGTGTCGGGTTCACTACTACTGTTACAGGGAATGTCGTTGCGTTCTCACAAGCATCGCTTGCCTTCACTTTATAAATATAGGTGACCGTAATAGGTGCAGTAGTTGTGTTGGTCAATTTTTCGTCAATATTACCTGTTCCCGTGCCGGCAGCCTCTGTAATTCCGCTTACTGCTGCGCGAGTCCAAGAGAAGGTAGCTCCTGTAACATTACTGGTTGCGGTATAGGTAGCATTGCTTCCGCTACAAATGGCAAGCATTTCAGTAGCACTGGTCAAAGTTGCCGTAGGCTGAACTGTTACCGTCCATTCTTTTGATTCTCCGATTACTTTTGTATTATCGTTTGAGGTATAGTAAGCGATAGGAGTGGCGGTATAGGTGATTTCAACAGCTTTGTCCAAACCGTTCACAATCGTTCCGGTGATAGAAACACCACTTGCGTAATCCGTCTCTGCGCTGCTGTTAGCTGTAAAGTTTACTTTTGCTGCTTCTTCAGGAGTTAATATTGTCTTAATAACTGCTGTCCAAATATATACAATCTTTGCACCTGTGCCTGCCGTGATCTTACCCGTAGCGGCTAAATTACCTGCTACATTACAAACAGGACTTGTTCCTTCAAACGGATCTAATACCGGTTTGCCTAAAATGACGACTTGAAAGGAATGTTCTTCTGAGGGACAACCTAATCCTGTCATCGTGATAGTAAAGTCGTACGTACCAGCATCCAAACGACCTCCGCCGGTCTTTGTTAATTCAAAAGCAATGACGCCATCTTCACCTGATAGATTACCGGTCGCTCCTTTAGAAATGGTAATGCCGGCAGTTGTTGCAACGATGTTATAGGTCGTTGCATTCGACATACTATTATAGGGGAGCGATACAGCTGTATGTGTAGCTGTTGAACTTGCCAACTCCTCTGCCTGATAAATAGTATACTCCGGTGTGGTGCCCCCTTGAGCTGTTGCTTCGCGCAGACCAAACATCAGGGTTAAACACAAACAAGCGATACATAACGCGCATCGTTTTCCTGCCTTCTCAAACCAACCGGTTGAGAGTTTTTGATTAGCTACTGACGGTATTCCGCTTTCACTGGTTAATTGTGATTCTTTCATAGTCAACTGTATTTAAATTTCAATATTAAATTATCTTCTTTTTCCTAATTCAAACACCGGTGTCGGTTTCACCGTAATCTTGCCGGTGGCGCTTTGTCCGCCTGTCGTTAAGGTATAACTGCCGGTGATCAGTGGTGATCCGGTGATGATGATCTTTCCATTCTGTACCGCAGTATTGAGTCCATTGCCATTAAAGGAATAATTACCGTTCAACACATAAACAATAGGGACAATCGGATCTCCGGCGCAAATGGTTTGCGCATCCGTACCGGCTGTCTCCGGTTTCAAGGCTGCGAGGGGTCGCACATAAATGGTGATCAAGGCTGCGGGCGAACAACCGCTACCACTGCCATTTACAGGAGTAACCCGATAGACAACTTTGTGAAGAGTACTCCCTAAATTCACCAATTTCATCGCAATGTGTCCTCCCAACAACGCGCCGTCGGCGACGGTGATGTCAGGATCTTGCTGGCTGACTTCCCATTGAAACACCGTAATGCTCGGATCGCCGGCAATGCTTAATGGTATATTAGTCACCTCGTTGCTATTCACGGTGTCGCTCTCAACCGCTACAATAGGAGTCACCGCATTTATCCGGACACTTCTTCCTCGTGTAGGTCCTTCACATATCTGACCGTCTGAGTGTGTCACTGTGGCTGCCACCTCATAAGTATGATCTCCAATCTGGGGGGCATACAATGTGGCGTTAGAGCCATTTAACGTATAGTGTGTCGTAGCTAATACTACCCCATTATCGTAAATTTTGTACCCTTCGGCTGCTGCAAGGCTTAGTGTAACATTCTCTCCATCACAGTAAGAAGACTTATCAGCAGTGACCTTACTTACCTGTCCTACGGCTGGATGTGCCTCCAATAAAATGGCAGCTGTTTTACCACTTGTATAAGTTTTACCCTTGATCTTGACCGTAGCAACAATTTCGTAGCGGTGGCTTTCACCTAAGGTAGTAGTCAGGTGAATCGTACTGTCACTCTTCAACCAACTGCTGGGAGTGAATACTTTTCCATCCTGATAGACGATATAATTATCTGCTTCCCGTCCGGAAGCCGGTTTTATCTTAATGACAATCTCTCCATTTCCGCATTCGCCATATCCTCTTACAATACTCGGCGTTCCGATTCCCGGTAAGATACGAACGGGGATCGAATGATCACTTCCCGGACAACCGTTGGCGGTCACGTGATAAATATAATGGGCTGTGATCGTCTGATCTGTTGTATTGATTAACACCTCGTGAATACTGTCCCGTCCGCTACTTGCTGTATTTGTGCCGGAGGCAGCACGATCCCACGTAAATGTTGCATTCGGAACATTACACGTCGGAAAATGACGCACAACATCTCCACTGACCACATCTGCGATGCTGACGTTCTGTAAGCTCGGTCGGTCGAATACCGTGACAAAAGAAGTGTCACTTCTGAAACTCTCGCAATCTTGTCCCGCTTCCCGGTTGATCGTGGCTGTCAATTGATAAGCGTGCTTCCCGGCTGTCGGTTGTGGGATCGTCACTTGTGCCGACTCCCAACGAACATTCCCGACTACTGCATCCCCTTCATATAATTGATAACTTTTAACATTCGGCACCGGTTCAAATTTAAGTGTCACATCTGATCCGACACAAACATCTGCTCCTCCGATCAAAATCACCTTGGGGGATGCATAAACAATCACCTTCACCTCGCTCGGTGCGCTCATACAAAAAGTGGTCATATCCATCCGCACCACCTCATAGATATGCTCTCCGCTCGATAGGTCTCCACTCACCGTCATCGGATCTTTATTGATACCGCTACTGATCGGTGTCCCTTTCGGTGCCCAATAAATCTCTGTTCCCGCAAAGCCTTGATTTCCTATGGATAAATCTAATGCCACTCCTTCACAGGTCGTTGAATCGCCCGTGAAAGTCGGCTTTTGTGGGAAAGCTCCCCGCAACGACTCGTATGCACCAATATCTATTCCTGCTCCCCGCACCCGTGGTTTCGTGGCTAAATCCACCGGATCCATCACTCCTGAACTTTCACCGGCATCTATCAGACAAGAACCGCAATCCAATTCAAAATTCAACAGCGTTGGATCGGTCACTTCTACAAATCGAGGACCTCGCTCATTGTTGTTCACAGCATTCAAAGAAATATTATGATCGCTTGCCCACGCTGCATTCCAAGTTCCTCCGATGGCATTATAACGGATCGTCGGTGTATTTGCTACGTCCAATTGTTGTCCCGCCTGATTACCCCATATAATCGTATTTTTCAATTCACCGCCTCGTACCAGAACGCTACCGCTATTGTTTACCACCGTATTGTTCACAAAATGTCCCTGCTCCATATACAAGACATACCCTGTATTGTGATAAAACAATGAATTTTCTACCCGCATATTCCGTCCGTTCATATACAATGCTCCTCCGTCTCCTTCATTTTTGGTAAATATACAATGGTTGATAAATGCGTTGTCATTCTGTATCCATGCTCCGCTACCGTAAAGGCTCCAACCGCTGCCTCCGCTTTTACCTCCTTGTATAGTAAAACCATCCAACAATACGGCGGATGAACCCTCCATTCTGACCACGTGGTAATTATCCATTCGATTTCCATCCAAAATAGTCGCATATCTTCGTATATTTCGATCTTCTATCTTAGGGTTCAGCCCGGTTCCGTCATCCGGAAAACCACCGTAAATGTTGATGCCCCCCTTTTCGATGATAAATGAACGTTCGCGTGTGTCGATGCCCCCTGTTGCCGACTTTGTCGGGATATATTCTCCTTGTGCCACCCAGATTTCTTTTATTCCCGTGAATGTAGAGGCTTCCATTGCTTCTATCGCTCCCTGTAAATTGGAGGTCGCTTTTTCCCACGACGAACCGTCACTGAGCAGCGAATTATGTTCCCACGTCCGTACATACATCCGAGAGAGATTCTGAGCCAATGGAGACCGTTTATATTCATAACTGCCGATATCAATTTGACCATTTTCTTTTCGGAGGATGGCGATCGGTTGCGGGATTCCTATATATTGTAACTGATGAATCGTCTGTGGATATTGATCCGGGTAGGCAGAAGAAATTCCTTTGTCCACTAAGGGAGAAAAAGAGGGTAGTGCCCAATCTGCCATCAGATCGTAACCGGAGATGCCACTGTGTTCCGTCGGAATGAGAAATCGGGGTCCGTCAAATTCATTGTTTAATTTATTTAACCGGATGTTATTGTTTCCCGCCGGCATCCCTTCGCCATCTTGTACGGCTGAATGACGGATAGAGCCTTCCGAAGGAGTGATAGCTGTTATCTGATGACCCAACTTATTTCCCCACACCACCGTGTTCGTCATCTTACTTGCTTGAAGGTACACGCCGGCACCTTCGTGTGCCACATTTCGGGCGATTACGCAATTCAAAATCTCCGAGCCATCGGCATAAACGCCACCTCCCTGCAGTTCGCTGGTATTGTTAAATAGATTGGTATTCACAACGACACTGCCGTCATAGAGTGCCAAAGCTCCTCCGCCGACCTCGCTGCTATTACCTCCCATACTGGAATTCATCAACGTGGACTTCTTCAGATAAGCCCCACCACCATAGCCGAGAGCTGTATTGCCAAATAAGATACTATTCTTTACAACAAGGGGAGCCGTACTGTAAATACCTCCACCATTCCGATCGCGCTCTGTTGTGCCGCTGGCTATTCCGTTTGTCACCGTAAATCCGTCCATCACAATTGCTTCCGTTGCTGTCGGGTCATCGTAATACACCACGTGATAGGCATAATATTTCTGATCGGCGGGATTGATCATACCGTCTAAAATCGTTTGATAACGAAATTCAAAATCTTCCAATATCCCATTCTGATTCCGGTCATAGCGTACCCGTTCCTCCAAGCTTTCCTCTGAAATTTTGCCTTCTCCTTTTTCGGGATCGCCTTTGAAACCACCATATAGACTCACCTTTGAATGGAGACTAAAGGACATTTTCCTTTGATCTTGATCTATGTTTTCAAACAAACGATACGGTACATACGAAAAATCACCTTGCACCCATACTTCCCCTTTTTCCGTTTTTCCTTTGAAATGATTCAATGCTCCCTGCAAATCGTTGGTGCTGTTTTTCCAAGACGAACCGTCCATCTTGCCCCGGGCGATAGCTGTTACATAAATGCGTCCGTTTGTCGGCAACAAGGCAATCACCGTGTCCGATTCGTAAGCTCCCATATCCATAAAAGAGTTCGGATAACCACCGGGACGAACCGTTTTGATCCGTTCCACACCGACTAAATCACGATGGCTTAATTTATAAAAACGAAGCATATCCGCTACGGAGCTTAAATAGGGCATACCCGTATTCAATCCTTTGTCGATGAGCGTTGAGGTAGGCTGAAGACTCCAGCCGCTATTAAAGAAATCGGCGCGTTCCGGATCCTTGAAACCGGGCGTATTCTCGCCGCTTGTATTGTCAGAAGAAAGATTGATATTACCGGTTCCGTAAGGTTTTAAATTCTCGATTGCCGTATAGCTGACCGGATAAAGAGATACCGGTTTCCCCTCCCACGTCATTTCATACACTAAGTCGGTACGACCTGAAATATCTTTACCGTCTGCGGCGGTGTTGTTCCACAATATATTTCCCTGCAAAGATGTCGGGAACATAAAAGACACTCCGCCTCCCTGTGTCGCTGTGTTCTTGACGATCGTACTTCCGATGATCATACTGTTGCTCTCTGCATACACACCGCCGCCCACACGTGCCTCATTTTTGGTGACCACCAAGCCCGATACATTTCCGCCTTCTGAGAGATAAATACCACCACCTTTGGCGAGTGCCTTGCAATGCTGAACGAAACAATTCCGAACCACCCCTTGATAGTGCACCAAAACACCACCACCGTTTTGGTAGTGTTCATTGATATAATGATTCGCATTTCCATTTTCGATGGTGAAGCCCTCCAATATAGCATTCGTATCTACGGTGACGACGTGGTAAGCATCATCTGTCGCATTGTCCGGTGTTCCGTTGATATCTCCGTTTAAATTCGTAGCAGAACGCGACGCACTGTTGAGAAGACGATCATCGGGTGTCGCTTCATTGCCTCGGAAACCTCCGATCATACGGACGCCCGAGCGGACGATAAACATCTTACTTCTGACCATATCCGGCTCTACTTGTGTCGTCGGATAAAAATCAGCATTTCGTTTATTGGGTTCCCACAAATCTACCCCGACGCCTACCCACACTTCTCCGCCGCCTACGCTGTGCAGATGATCGATTGCTGCCTGTAATTTGCTCGCACAAGCCGCTTGATCCCAAGCGGAGCCTGTCGCGCTTCCCGCTCCATAGCGAGTGACATAGACCACTTGCTTCCCGCCGACGATTGCCGGTGTGATCGCGATGTGTTGGCTGCCGAATTCATACGCGCCCCTATCAATGGAACAATCTTTGATGCGCGCCGTATAGTCCATATCTGTTTCCGGCAGTGTCACACCCTCCGGGTAGGTATTTCCGGAATTGATCGCCGGAGACGTCTCTTGTAACCGGAAATCATTGGCTGCCGGATTCACAAAGAGCGGATCTCCCGCGAGATTTCCTGTACCCGTATACTCTTTTCCGACACAGCTGTAAGAAACTTTTGCTTCTCCACTGCCCGTAATTTGATCGGCAGTTCCGGTGTTGCCATAGACAATACAATTGACGATCGAAGCGCTTCCCTCCACTCTCATTCCGCTGGCACTCTTCCCTTTATCCAAGAGTCCCACATCACTGCTGGCTATATTTTTTGTAATGGTGTTGTTGAAAAATTGACCCTTACTCACATATACCCCCGCTCCGTAAGCATTTACTTTACAGGCCAAACCACTAATTTTTCCAGATAGCGTATTGTTTGATACCACACAATTGTACATTCTCCCGCTCGTCATATAAACTCCTGCTCCGTACACATTGCAAATTTTACCAATAGGAAAACCATCTTCGGCTGTCCCAATGGTTTTATTGTCTCGTATGTAGCAATTTATCAGTTCTCCGCCGGCATTAAAAACACCGCCGGCACATACATCCAAACTCTTGTTCGATCCTATATTTTTCTTTACCTCATTGATATTATTCTGCACCACCATATTTACCAATCGTCCGCCTTTCATCAGCTTCACTCCGGCTCCGCCATCCTTTAGGGAGGCTATCTGGGTGCGACCGTTTTGAATCGTAAAACCATCCCACGTCGTCGGCGTTGTAAAATCAGCCGACTGTGTCAAAACACGCCCCGCCCCCGTCAATGGTTCCAATATGGTTCGATAGCTCGGATCCTCGCTCAACGGTTGACGTTCTTTCATACCAGGCGTTCCGAAATTGGGGAAGCCTCCGTATACGTTTACTCCTTCTGCCATTGTAAATTCACCCATTATGTCGGGAGTATATTTCCCTCCGGCTACCCACACTTCGCCGCCGCCGTTTTTTGATAATTCTTGAATCACAAAATCCAATTGATTGCTGGCATCTGCCCACGAACCTCCTTTGCCGCTCTTACCTTGGAATAGCTTGACATAGCGAATTCGATCATTGACCGGCAAACAGGTGTTGTGGTATGCACCAATATCAAATTTCAATACGATCGTTTGATTTTTGATTTTCTTACCGGTGATGTCTGCCGAAGGAGCGGTGTTGGCTTTTTGAACCAAGGCGGAGATACAAGTCGGCTCAAAAATAGCCGGACCGCCTAAAAGAGTTCCGTAACTTCC
Organism: Odoribacter sp.; assembly: GCA_036657595.1. Taxonomy (GTDB): domain Bacteria; phylum Bacteroidota; class Bacteroidia; order Bacteroidales; family Marinifilaceae; genus Odoribacter. The sequence continues at coordinate 12,423 of JAVXFZ010000016.1, forward strand.
CGTGATCACTCCTGCTTGGAGTGTCGGATTGATGAAGTTGGGCGCATTTTCTCCCGTCGGATTCTTCGAGAGATAAACGTTGTCTGTTATAAGATTTGATAAGGCGGAACAGATAAAGGTGGGGGAGCCTTTCGCTTGTACGTCATCGTACAGCCCGCCCCCTTTTAGATTACCTGTATTTCCCCATAATACGGTATTGGTGATTTTTCCACTCTGCAAATCGACACCGATCCCTTTGTTCAATACAATCGTCAAGTTCATCAACTCTGATCCCGGGGCTAAGAACATCGCTGCCGCATTGTCTTCGGTCACTTCATTGTTGTTGATAACGCAATTCAGCATATTCACGTGGCGGTTGCTCCAAATAGCAGCTCCGTTACGGGCTTTATTGTTTTCAAGGATACAGTTGCGAATTTCTGCAAAAGGAGACAACACCACGATGGCACCTCCGTGTTCTTCCTGATCTGTATTGCCATTGGCATTCGTCAACGTGAAACCGTCTAATACGGCAGCTGACTTTACGATGGTGTCGAAAACAACCAAATGGTAAGAGTTATCGCTGTAATCGTTTTGTTTACCAATATCACCCGACAAGACAGTTCGGAAGATCGTCGGATTCCGGTCGTCCATTGTTGGGGAGGCGATCTCTTGCGGAAAACCGCCGTACACTTCTACGCCGCTTCGCATTCCGATGCTGTATGTTTGTGGCTCGGCAAGTGAAAAACCCGATACATTCGGGAAATAGACACCTTCTTTCACCCACACCTGTCCGCCTCCGTTGGCTGCCAAATAATCAATCGCCGATTGCATAAATCGCGTAGGAGTTGCCCAAGAGGTCCCATCGCCACAGTCGTTGGTCAGTTTATCTACATAGACAATCTTTTTCCCATTGACAAGGGAGTGGCGAATGCCCAGTTGATCTATGATATAAGAACCGATGTCCGGACGGGATTTCAGTTCCTTGCCGTCAATCGTGACGGTAGGAAGGCTGACCTTCACGCCCGCTGCTAATTGGGGGGCTACCGCTTGACTGGCTCCACTCCGCAGAAATACCGAACAATCCTCTTTGTCCCAGTCTGCCGCCTCTAAATAGACTGCCTTGCTGATGACTCCCGATACAGGAGGCACTTTCTTAAAATGAGCCTGATGGGACGGGATGTTATCATTGATGTCAACGACTTGTTCCAAGGTTGCTTGACCGAAATGTTCTTTTGCTATATTTTGGATGGCGCAGTAATTGATCTGTACGGAGGCAGGCGTGTCGCCCGTTGCCGGCGTCACTTGTTCGCCATCATACTGACGATCGCCGGCAGAGGTGGAGTTACCCCATAAGACACTGTTGGTGATGACACCGTATCCGTTGCAAAATATACCACCCGATTTCCCGTATAGACTGCTTAATGCACTCAACGTATGGTTGTAAACAATGGTCAGAGCCGTCAGTACTCCGCCATTGTCGCAATATACACCGCCACCTTCGTGAAAAGCGGAGTTGTTGGCGATGATCGACATCTCTACCTGCATTTCGTAGGGAAGAGCCTGTTGATCTTTGGATAAGTATATACCACCCCCCATTCGCGCGCTATTGCTGACTAAAAAACTCCGTTCTATTTTTCCTTTTCCTAAAACATAGACACCTCCACCGAAACCATTCCGATTCGCCGTACTTCCCGGCGAAGCATTCCGTTCGATGAAACAGTCACTGATCTGTCCGCCACTATTGACAAAAACACCGCCACCGCGTGTCAATGCGTAGTTTTCGCGTACGATGCAATTGCGCAACACTCCGTTTTCGACTAAATAAACACCTCCGCCAAACCGTGCTGAACTTCCCAGTATGCCTTCGTCCGCTGCTTCTCCGTCCGCTGCTCCTTTTTCAATCACAAAACCGTCCAAAACGGTCTTTGCACCGAGCGGATTCGCTTCGGTGGCTTCATTGACAACTGTCGGCGATTTAAATCCGTTGGAGGCAAACCATACTACGTGTAAGCTGTTGTCTTGCAGATAACCGGAAGGAATCCATTGCTGTTTTAAGGTATCAAAATGCCAATGATCCGTCGTACCGCTTTCGCCGACCACTTTGTGTTCGCCACTCAATACCGTTTCATTTGCCAATTGCCATTTATAGAGGGCTCCGACTTTCTTTGCCCGTGTTGCCGGCGTCTCTCCGTCTCTCCCGGCAAAACCGCCGTACACGGAAACACCTGATTTCATCACAAAGGATTTCTGACGCGCTTTTGTCCCCAAGCCTTGCTCATCGGTGACCATTTCTCCCACCTCCATCGCGTAGTAATGTCCTTTTGCCACGTATATTTTGTCGCCCGCTTGCGCAGCATTGATCATCGCTTGCAAATCGCCGGCTGCATTCGCCCAGTCTATTCCCGTCTTCGATCCGGAACCACCTTCCCGAACATAATGAATCGTCCCCGTTTGTCCCGAAAGTGTTGTACTTCCCAAACAAATCAGTGCCACCATTATGAGTCGAAAAAGATTCGACCGGCATTCCGAAAAAGTGATAAATAGTGAACTCAAAGCAATGACTTTTAAAGCGTTTAATTTATTCCACATCATCTGATAATACAAAAATAAGTAATGACTTACACTATGGGGGGAGGTATTTCCTTTTATTTTAGTGGGTGTTTCAATCATTTTTGTTTTTATTCCTGAATTTTTTTAAAGGAAAAATTATCAATATAACAATCACGATGTGGTTGACGGACAAGTTTGTATAGCTTTTTCTGTCCTAAAAACAGATCTGTTTTTATATAATTTGATAATCAAAAAGAGGAGAATAAAACAGGGAGAAAATGCTCAATGTAAAAAACCTGCCGAGCGATGCTCGACAGGTTTTTGTGATCCCGTGGGGACTCGAACCCCAATCAAAAGAACCGGAATCTTCCATTCTATCCATTGAACTACGGAACCGATTTGCTTTGCAAAGGTAATAAAAAAAAGAAAAAGGGGACTGCTGTCCCCTTTTATTTTAAAGAATTAATTAGCAGTCGCCTTTTTAGCACTTCCGTAGTTAATCCTCAAAGAGTTTGCTTTACGTAATTCCTGTTTGATGTCTGTGACAACACCCATCGTGACTTTTTTGTCTACTTTCAGGTTGTTCGTAATGTTATTTCTGTCCTCTTCTTTCCGGCTCTCCCGCTCAGCAGCTACAAACGCTCCTAATTCGTCTAAGGTCGCAAAACGATCGTTCAACTGAATACGGGGTTCGCTACCGTAAGCTCCCTGATAGTTACCGGTCGGTTTCCCAATATAAATATTGCTCACCAACGATTTCTTTTCCAATTTCACCGTTTCGACCGCCTGTGGCATTGTGTTATCTACCATCAGGGATACTTCACGGATCGTTGTACAGACCATAAAGAAGAACAACAACATAAATACGATGTCGGGCAGAGATGCCGTAGATATGGCTGGTGTGTCTCTTTTGCCGTCTTTCTTAAATTTTGCCATTATTTTTTCCCTCCTATGTTTTTAGGTTCAGCTTCTGAGATTGCCATCGGAACGACTGATTTGATTGCTTCTTGCTGTTCCGGTTTGAGTTCATCAAAATTCTTTCCCCATTTCTCGTTGGCTCTCATATTCCTCAATTCATTGTAAGCAGAGGTCAACTGATCCTGTACGGCAATGTACATCTCGTAAGAGGTCCCCTTATCGCTTTGTAATGAAACGATTCCTTTTGATATTTCAACGGGTCCGAAAAATTCAATCTCTTTGATCTCTTTCTGAGGCAGATCCTCGCTGTTGTTTGCATTCAGGATAAATTCCTTCGTCCTGTCTTTCAGTGTAGAAACATCAGCCAGTTCTCCATTGATCGCCAGCATATTATTCCGGTTGACCAAAACCTGTAAAATATTCCGTTTGGCATATTTCGGTGCTTCGGTGTTGTCCGGCTGATATGGCGGGAGTCTTCTGTAAATACCGGAATCTACGTTCATTGTCGTTGCTGCCAAAAAGAAGATCAGCAACAAGAACGCGATATCGGCAGTCGAAGTAGCATTAATTTCTGGTGTTTTCTTTGCCATATTTCCTTGTTTTTATCTATTTCTCCCGATTATTTTATTCTTTTGTAAACTTCCGTACTCACAATCGTCAAGATGGCTGCTATAAATAGGAAATACATCGTATATAAAATCGTGTCCGAGAAAAGAAGCATAGATGGAATATTGTCCGGACCTGTGTAACCGGTTAATTTTAGCGGTGTTCCGTCTGCCATTGCATAAGCAATAAGCACTAAAACAATGACGATTCCCAGCCCGATGAAACTTTTCATCGCCTCTTTCGGACGAGTCAACAAACGGATGACCGGAAAGACCATTGCAGCGATGATGGCTATGCCACATAGTATATATGACCAATTGAGCAATGGCTCCATAAATACAGGGGTCGTATATTGCTGATTGGGAACTTCTCCTCCAAAAAGGAATAGGCCCAGCAATACCACTGTAATTACGAACATCGCGATGGTCATAATGTTTAATATTTTCTTGCTGTCCATTTTTTATTTATTTTTTTGTCCGAATTTTACTAAAATGTCCAACATACTGACAGACGCATCTTCCATATTGTTGACAATGCCTTCCACTTTAGAAGTACAATAGTTGTAGAAGATCTGAAGAATCATAGCAACGATCAAACCACCTACGGTCGTGATCAATGCAACCTTGATACCTCCTGCCACCAATGCCGGGCTCATATCTCCTGCTGCCTGAATCTGGTCGAACGCCTGGATCATACCGATAACAGTTCCCAAGAATCCCAACATAGGAGCCAAGGCGATGAACAAACCGATCCAAGTTAATCCTTTTTCCATCAAACCCATTTGTACGGATCCGTAAGATACAACTGATTTCTCAACCATATCAATGCCCTGATCGTAACGGGAAAGTCCCTGATAGAAAATACTGGCGATCGGACCACGGGTGTTGCGGCATAGTTCTTTGGCTGCTTCCACTCCTCCGTTGTTTAATGAATCTTCAAAACTGGCAATGAATTTTTTTGTATTCGTATCTGAAAGATTCAGATAGATCACTCTTTCGATAGCGATCGCTAAACCGAAAATCAAGCACAAAACTACACACGCCATAAATCCTGCACCACCTTCAATGAATTTTTGTTTGATCGCTGCGTGCATTGAAGTACTTTCAATCGCTTCGTCGTCAATAGAAGTGCCGGTTTGCTCTGTCTGAGCCGTCGGAGCTGTAGCAGCAGCGTCCTGAGCCATTAGTTTTGATGCTCCAATAGTAAGCATTCCTAAAACTGCTATTAGTGCAAATAGTTTTCTCATGATTTTTTTAACTGATTTTTAGTTTATAAATAATTAAAATTTAACTCTCTCACTGAATCTCTTTTATGCAAACCTTTGTATACAACTTAGTATGCATTAAAAGGTGCGGCAAGGTACAAAAAAAATGTTAAAACCAAATATGATTTGTGGTTATTTCTCCTTTTATCGACAAATTTAAGTATTTTTTAATTTCATTAGGCTCTGTGTATTTTCCAAGAAGGTACATCATTTTGCAGAGAGCCGCCTCGATGCTGATGTCGTAACCGCTTGATACACCATAATTTAATAACTCCCTGCTGGTCTCATACCGCCCCATCTCCACCGTCCCGCCCTGACACTGGGTGACGTTGTAGATAATCAATCCTTTTTGGGCTGCTTCTTTGATTTTTTGTAAAAAATAGGGGTGTGTAGGGGCATTTCCCGAACCATAAGTCTCCAATATTAGCCCTTTTAAACCCGGAGTCTGAAGAATGGTGTCAATCAGTTCAGGACGAATGCCGGGAAAAAGTTGCAAAATAGCGATGTTGGTGTCCATTTTCGTGGAGGCTTGAATCGCTTCTGTCTGCTGCGAATAATCGATGGCACTGTAATTATAATGGATGTGGATGCCGATTTCTGCCAGAGGCGGATAGTTGAAGGATTGAAAGGCATCAAAACTCTCCGCATTGACTTTTGTCGTCCGGTTGCCTCTAAATAGCTTAGCACCAAATAAAATACATACTTCCGGCACAATGGCTTTCCCTTCGATGGTCGCGGCGGCGATTTCAAGCGCAGCAATCAGGTTTTCCCGTCCGTCCGTGCGCCGGGTGCCGATGGGAAGCTGCGAGCCGGTCAGTACGACAGGCTTGGTCAGATGACTGAGCATAAAACTGAGGGCAGAGGCTGAATAAGCCATCGTATCGGTTCCGTGCAGAATGACAAAACCGCTGTATTGATCGTAATGATCAAGAATGATACGACACAAATCAGCCCATACCGTGGGAGTCAGGTCGGAGGAATCAATCAGTTCCGGCAGCGTATAGCTGTCAATGGTGAAGCCAAATTCTTTGATCTCCGGTACTGTTTTGGCGATTTGTTCAAAATTAAATGGACACAATGCCCCTGTTTCCGGATCGTTGACCATCCCGATCGTTCCGCCTGTATAGATGATGAGTACTGATTTTGTCATACTGAATAAGTTTATGCCGACGGGTGGGACGCGGGGCGCACCGGGGTGTCAGCTTTAAATTAAGCACTTGCCTTGCGCGTTGTCGTTAAGGCGATGCAAATTAAATAAATTCATTGCATTTTGTGACGTTATTTCCTCTATTTTTTTTACATCAATGCCGGTCAGCTCGGCGATGGCATTTGCGATGAGCGGAATGTAAGCACTTTCATTGCGTTTTCCCCGATAGGGGACGGGCGTCAAGTAGGGCGCATCGGTTTCGAGCAGGAGGTGATCAATGCCTATTTTTTGTATGGTTGCCGCCATTTGACTTTTTTTGAAGGTCACCACCCCTCCTATACCCAGCAGAAAACCCATTTCGCAAGCGATGTGGGCATCTTCTTCGTCTCCCGGGAAGCAATGGAACACGCCCCGTAGATAGGGGTGCTTTTTCAAGATAAGGAAGATCTCTTTCAGCGATTCGCGGGAATGAATGATCACCGGGAGTTGCAGATCTTTCGCTAACCCCAATTGATGTTCAAAGGCTTTCACCTGTTCGCGGTGGAAAGTGGTGTCCCAATATAAATCAATGCCACATTCTCCGATGGCATAAAAGGGACGATCTGTCAGTTGTTTTTCGACCTCCGCCAGTTCTTGGCGGTAGTTTTCATTGACCGACGTGGGATGTAAGCCGACTGCCGGAAACATCATTTCCGGGTGGAGGGCTTCCAATTCAAGCATCTTTGCTCTTGACTTTCCGTCGATGTCCGGCAGGATCAATGCGCCCACTCCGGCAGCTTTCGCCCGTTGGACGACCTCTTCCCGGTCATCCCGAAATTCATCTTCGTAGAGGTGTGAATGTGTGTCGATGTACATAACTGAAAGAAAAATATAAAAAAAGTGTGCGCAAGAACCTGCGCACACTTTCCATTTTATCACAAATAACAGACTACTATACGTGTCCTTGAGCGCACATTGCATCAGCTACCTTGATAAAGCCGCCAATGTTGGCACCTTTCACGTAGTCGATCTTGTCGCCATTCTTTCCGTGTTTTACGCAAGTATCGTGGATGTCTTTCATAATTTGAGAAAGCTTGTCTCCTACTTCGTCAGCTGTCCAGCTGTATTTCATAGAGTTCTGGCTCATTTCCAAACCTGAAACAGCGACACCACCGGCATTTGCTGCTTTACCCGGAGCGAAAGTGATGTGAGAGTTAGCATATTTCACTGCCTCTGCGGTACATCCCATATTTGAAGTTTCCACAATCATCTTGCAGCCGTTTGCTACCAATTGTTTTGCGTCGTCTTCGTTCAATTCATTCTGGATAGCGCAAGGGAATGCGATGTCACATTTAACTTCCCACGGTTTTCTTTTTGCGTAGAATTTCGCGCCGAATTTCTTAGCGTACGGTTCAACAACGTCGTTGTTGCTGGCACGTAGTTCCAACATATAGTCAACGCCTTCTTTTGTTAAGCCTTTTTCGTCGTGGATATAGCCGTCAGGACCGGAGATGGTCACTAATTTAGCTCCTAATTCCACTAATTTGGAAGCAGCTCCCCAAGCAACGTTACCGAAACCTGAAATAGCCACTGTTTTGCCTGCTAATTTCTCACCTTTTTCAGCTAACATGTGCTGACAGAAATATACCGTACCGAAACCTGTTGCTTCAGGACGTACTCTTGAACCACCAAATTCACGTCCTTTACCGGTTAATACACCGACAAATTCGTTGCGGATTCTCTTATACTGTCCGAATAAGAAACCGATTTCACGAGCACCAACGCCGATATCTCCGGCAGGTACGTCTGTTTCAGCTCCGATATATTTACAAAGCTCGGTCATAAAGCTTTGGCAAAAACGCATTACTTCGTTGTCTGATTTGCCTTTCGGGTTGAAATCAGATCCTCCTTTACCACCACCCATCGGCAGAGTTGTCAAAGAGTTTTTGAAGGTTTGTTCAAAACCTAAGAATTTTAATCCGCCAAGGGTTACTGACGGGTGGAAACGTAAACCTCCTTTGTACGGTCCGATAGCACTGTTGAATTGTACCCGGTAGCCACGATTGATTTGCACTTCACCTTTGTCATCAATCCACGGAACTCTGAACATAATTACTCTTTCAGGTTCTACCATTTTCTCCAGAATCTTATTGGCTTTGTACTTTGGGTTTGCCTGATAGGTATCCCATACGGTTTCAATAACTTCTTCTACAGCTTGGTGGAACTCCGGTTCTCCCACTGTTTTTGCCTTTAAGGCATCCATAAATTCTTTAATTTCTGTTCTCATCTGTATGATTTTTAATATGAGTTGATTCAAACGTTTTCGGATGTCAAAATTACCTATTTATTTAATAACTCAAAAGTTTTTGTGATTAATTTTTTATTAATGGAAAGGTGTCTGCTTTCAATTTGTTTGTTTGAAAGCCTTTTAGCTGATAATCTGTTGCTAAAAAGCGATTATCGACCGGCATAATTCTTTCCCGGCAAAGCGGTTACTTTCCCTTCGAGTTCCAATTGAAGAAGAAGGGCGGAAAGTTCACCACAGGGAAGGTGGGACAGGAGACTTAAGGTGTCGATGTCTATCGGACTTTGTTGTGCAAGGATTTCTAATAGGAGTGTTTCTTTGTCACCGCTCTCAAAGAAATGGAAAGAGGTCTGTTGGGGCTGAATTTCCGGTACATCGTAGTGTAAGGCGTGGGCGATGTCGATCGCATTTTCAGTGAGCGCGGCGATGTTTTCTTTGATCAGCCGGTTGCAGCCTGCCGAATATTTGTCTTCCGGTCTTCCGGGCAATGCCATCACCTCGCGGTTGTACGCCAACGCCAATCGTGCCGTTGCCATCGCTCCTCCTTTTTCAGCCGATTCGGCAATCAGGGTGGCTTGACACAGACCGGCAACGATGCGGTTGCGTCGAAGGAAATGGGAGGGAATGGTGGCAACTGTACAGGGAAATTCACTGATCAGCGCGCCGCCACTGTCAAGGATGCGTTCCGCCAGCTCTTTGTGTGCCGCCGGATAGATCATTTGCAAACCGTGACCTAAGACCGCGTAGGTGGTGAGTCCGTATTTCAAGCTTGCCCGGTGGGCAGAGGCATCAATGCCGAACGCCAAACCGCTGACGATGACGGGGCAGCAGCCCCTATCGACGAGCCCCGCGATCAAGGTGTCCACGTGACCTTTGCAGCGTTCGGAAGCCCGCCGGGTGCCGACAACGGCTAAGTATTTGTTTGCGCTGTCGTCTTGTAAGTGTCCTTTGTAGAAAAGGATGAGCGGGGCATCCTCGCATTGGCGCAGGAGTGGGGGATAATCGCTGTCTTCTGCCGAACAGACGCGGAGGTGGTGGCGGTCGATTTCTGTCAGTTCGCGATCGGCATTTTCTAAAGCTGTTTTGCGCTGAAAGAATCCGGAGGGGAGGTTTAATTCCCCGTAGAGTGCCTCCAAAGCTGTTTCTGTTTCCATAAAAAATCCTTCTATCCCACCGCATCTTTCTATCAACGGCAGGCTTGCATAGCTGTTTAACTTCGGCAAGAAGCTGACGGCTACTTGTGAGCGTAGTGAACTTTCGCTATCCATTCGGTGAATTTGTTTTTTAATGTATGCTAACAAATTTAGAAAATTTTATTGGTTCCCGGCAAATGATTTGTGTTAAAAGTCTAACGAAGCAATGGATGTATTCGGTCCGATACGTATAGGAAGCGCATATTTTTAGGGATAAAGAGGTGTTTGCGCTGTATCTTTTGTCTCTATCGGTGTCTGTTTGTATGCTCTTGCACGATCTTTTCAAGTCCTATTTGAATGGGGGGTGAATGGGAGTTGAATAGGAGTAGAATGGGAGTTGATGTAAAGGTGAGGGGAGGATGAGGGGAGGGAGAAGTTGAGGGGGAAGGGGAAAAGGTTGAGGCGGCGCACAAGGAAATCCTTGCGCCTCCGCCTTCTATAAAATGGTTGCCGGCGCGGCGGCAGGTTTTATTTCTTGCGCGGCTTTTGTTTTAAGACAGCGGGGCGCAGGGAATATTCTTTGGCACCGCCGGCGGGTTCCGTCGTCAGGCATTTCGGCAGATAAGGTTGAATCTCCGGAAGGGTGCGTAGGTAGTGTTCCAATTGGTTGGCATAATCAAAATGGGAGACGGCATCGTCGCGCTCGAAGGTGTTGTATGCCATATATTTTGAATATTCAAGGCATTTATCCTGCCAAAAGCGGGGAAATGCTTCGCGGGTGGCGGCGCGGGTCATAAAGCGGAAATAATTGCATAAATCTTCTTTGAAGTCGCCGGGGTTTTGCATCCATCGGTCGAGTATCACCGCTGCTTGTTCATATTTCGCTTCGTTGATCAGACGGTCGGCTTCATTTTTGGCGATGAGAAAATCTTTGCCGTTAAATTCAGGGGCAGCTGCTATTTCTGCTGCATCGGGGCAGTAGTTGTATTCTTTGAATAGTTTGGCTTCCACCGCTTTTTGGGTGTGTGTGGCGGCATATTTTTGGGTGTCGCTCAATAGGATTTTGAAGAGGCTATTCTCCCGTCCGCTGATGTATTTTTCAAACAGGGTCCATACTTGGGGATTTTCGAGGGAATAGCCGGGCATTGTGATTAATTTTTCAAGGCAAGCCAGCGTTTCGCTCCGGTTGTAGCGCGAGGCTACATAATGAGCATAGTCGAGCAGGAAGACGGGGGTTTCGTTGCCGCGTTTTTTTTGTTCTGCCAGATAGCCCGACCGTTTGGTGGGCTCTAAAGCGGAAGCTCCCGTGAAGAGGAAGGTCTCTTTGTCTTGGTTGCTGCCGGAGGTGTGTACCGCTTCTTCGGTTTGCGGATCAATGAAGACAAAGGTGGGGTAAGATTGTATCCCGTATTGTTTAGCGAGCATCACTCCTTCGCCGTTTTCGGCGTCGATCTTGAGGTTGACGAAGTGGTCGTTGTAGAAGTTGCCGACACTGCCTAAGGTGAAGACTCCCTGTGCCATATTGAGGCAGGGACCGCACCATTGGGTGTAGAAATCAATAAAAATGAGTTTTTTGGCTTCGATGGCTTTTGCCTTTGCCTCTTTCCACGAGCTGTGGTCGAATTGTATGCCCTCTTGTGCCGTAGCTTGGAAGGCGATGAAAAGACTGAGTAGGAAGATTAATTTTTTCATTGTAATTTTTAAAAATGGTTCAATCGTTTTTTCCTTGAATGATTGAATCGTTTATTGGTTCGGTCGTTTAAACGGTTCAATGAATAAACGAATAAACAAATAAACGATTCAAGTTTTTCATCTATTAACGGATCAACGCTTGTATTGCGGCATATCCGGATTGTAATTGATGATCAGTTGGTTGATCGGGAAGATATAACGGTTGTCGCCCGGTTCGAGGGTGTAGGTTTTCCCGTCTGCCTGATGGGTGATGGTCTTTTTCAAGCCCTCTTCTTTGTTCAGCCGTTTGAGGTCGAACAAGCGGTGGTAGCCGACAAAGGCAAATTCTCTTCTGCGTTCTCTCAATACTTTTAGTAAAGCATCGTTTTTGTCGGTGGCGGAGAGGGGGGTATTGCCGATGATCCGGTTGTCGCGAATGGTGTTGAGGTGAGTCATCGCCGATTCTTTTGAACCGATTCGGGCTTCACATTCTGCCGCTATCAGGTGGTTTTCAATAGACGAAAAGCCTACGTTGACGTTACTGTACAGGATGTAGCAGGTTTCGCCGTAGAAGCGGTCAACGCGTCCCATATTGACGGTGTCGTCGGCATAGAAGAGTTTGCGACGCTGATCAACGGCTCCTGTGGGGAGGTCTTGTTGAAATGCGCTGAGCAGATCTTTGCTGACGGTGACGGTTTCCCGTCCGTCTTGCAGGCGTACGAATACCGCTTCGGGGTTTTCGTGTTTGTCCGGCAAGGGTGTCCCGTCGGGCAGCACAATGCGATACCACGTTTTTTTATCTTTCGTCTGGTAGGGTTTCAGGTCGAGCACTTTGTCGTTTAATTCCAAGGCTTTGTTTGCATTGGTCAAGGCATCCTCATAACGTCCCATATAGAGATACATCCGGGCATAGAAAGAGTGGATGCTGTTTTGACTGGAATGGTATAGATTCAAGGCAACAGGTTTGAGGTCGGGGAGAGCCTCTTTCAGGTCTGCCTCGATTTTCTGATACACTTCGGCAACGGTGCTCCGTTTGTAGCTTTGTGTCACTTTCGGTGTTGTGATGATGGGTACCCCGAAATCTGTCGCAGCGGTGGCGGCATCGTAATGGCGACCGTAGATGTTGACTAAGTTCAGGTATTCATACGCCCGATTGTAAAGAGCTTCGGCTCTGAGACGACGTTTTTCGTCCACACTGCCGCCGGTGGCTGAGAGGACATCTTCGATCACGGTGTTGTAGGTGTAGATCCGGTTGTATGCCGCATTCCACTGGTAATCGTGGTTACCGGGCGTGGCGATCTGTCCGCCTTTGAAGGCATAGAGATTTCGGATGTCGTCGCCCTGATTGGCAAAGGTGACATCGGCAAAAGAAGCGGTGTCGTCGAGCAAATGGACATCGTCGGTGAGGAAAAAACCATCGGTTTTCACGCCACTTGACAAGCTCTGTTCTGCCATCAGTTTGACGTAGTCGTCGTAGGTTTCGGGGATCATATATCCCTTCGGCTTGTTGCCTAAGAAGTCGTCACAGCTTTGTAAAGCGGTGAGGGCTATGAATAAAGTCAGGTATATTATTTTGTTCATACGTTCTTTTTTTTAGAAGTTAAGTGTCAGTCCGAGGGTTACGTCTGCGGGGTTGTGCGTACCGCGTGAAGGGGACATAGAGGATCCGTTCCATACTTCGGGATCGAGGTCGCTCTTGTTGGCAGCCCACCACCAGAGGTTGTGAACCTGTGCATTGACGCGAACACCCTGTATTCTGTATTTTTTCAGCAGTTGAGCAGGGACGGTGTAGCCCAAGGTGATGTCTCTCAATTTGATGTAATCGCCTTTTTGTACGTGTTTATCCGCTGCTGTCCATAGGTCTTTGGCTTTCAGTTTCGCCTGATTTTGGAACATAAAGGCGGGATTGATGTTGGCTTTTCCATTGTCCTCCGGTCCTTTCCAGTAATTCATCAGGTCGCGGTCGGTGTTGGAGGTTTTGTAGACCGGATGTTGGTGGAGCACCATCCCGGCGGCTACGTCGCGCATCACATTCCCACCGGAATAGATGAACATAAAAGAGAGGTCAAAGCCTTTATAAGAGAAGGTGTTGGTCAGCGAAGCATTGAAACGGGGATCATAGGTGCCCGAATAGACCAAGTCTTCTTTTGTCAACAGGTCGGCGGATTTCACGATGGTTCCGTCTTTTTTGTAGGCGGTGGGTGTACCGGTTTCGTCCAATCCGGCATAGCGCACGCTGAATAAGGAGTTCATCGCATAGCCTTTGCGGATGTTGAGTCCTTTGTAGTAGCTGTATGCCGATTCGTCGGAGCTTTCCACTTTTGTGATTTCGTTTTTGTTGTAGCCAAATACGAAGTTGGTGTTCCATTTGAGCCCTCCTTTGTTGATGTTTTCACTGCTCAAAGCGATTTCTACTCCTCGGTTGTACATACTTCCGAAATTGATTAAGAGGGAGGTCCATCCTAAAGTCGGGTCGGCAGAAAAGTCGCCTAACAGGTCGGAGGTGTTTTTGTTGTAATATTCAACGGAACCGTTCAGGCGGTTGCCGAAGAGGTCGAAGTCCACACCGATATTGAATACCTTTGTTTTTTCCCACCGCAAGGTCGGGTTTTGAGGAGAACTGATGTAATAGGATTGCTCGCTGGTGTAATAGTTGTTACCGGCATCTTTGGCTATCAGATAAGGTCCGGTGTTTTTAGCAACGTTTCCGTTGATCCCGTAGGTAGCACGACCCACCAAGCGATCTAACCATCCGAATTGGTCTTTCAATAAGACATAATGGGCTCCTGCCGACCACAAAGGGCGGTATTGGTATTTCGGATCGGTACCGAAAAGATTCGATTGGTCGATACGAATGCTACCGGTCAAGGTCAAGCGTTGATCGAAGGTGTAGGAGGCATTCCCGTAAAAAGATACGTAGCGGTCGTCCGCATAGTAGAATTTCGGTGTTTTGTTATTGAAAGAGAAGTATCCGGAGATACTTTGTGTACCGGAGATTTGTTTGCTCATCGCTAATTCGTCGATGGGCGAGAAGGATAGGGCGTTGTCGTCGTATCCCACCCGGTAGAAGCCATTCGAGGAAGTGACTACTTTGCGCCGTTCGGCACCTACCAAGACTTGCAGGTCGTGTTTTTCCTGAAAGGTTTTGTTGTAGTTTGCCTGTGCCCGCATTGTGTAGGAGTGGTTGTCGGCATTGGTTTGGAAGATCTGTCCTCCCACGGGGATGTTGTATTTTAAGTTCCCGTCGTCTTGCAATGCCGCTGCATTGTTGATCATTGATTTTACTTCCAGTGCGTCTTTTGTATCGTACTGTTTGGTGTAGCCGGTGGTGTTTTCAGTTTGGTAGCGCAAGTCAACGGTTAAGCCGTCAATGATTTTGAAGGTCGCCGCCAAGTTTAAATTTAAATAACGGCTTTTGGCGTTGTAATGGCGGGAAGCCATTTCATCAACCGGACGATAGGTTTCGTCCATCAAGCCCATTTTTTTCAAACGTTCGATCTCTGCTTGTGATTTTTCGCCATACATCTGAGCAGGATTGCCGTTTTCATCTTTCAACATATAGTAAGAGGCGATTCCCGAATTTAACAGATTCATTCCCGTCACGCCGTTGTCATAGTCGGAAGATGTTTGGCTTCCCAAAATTCCGGCATCTACTTTGAGCCACTTGAAGAAGTTGAATGAGTTTTTGAGGTTGAAGCCTACCCGGTTTTGCATTTGTTCGCGTTCGTAGGGTGCTGTGCCGGTGTAGTTGGCAGAAAGGCTGTATTTGTAAATATCCGTTCCTCCATTAAAGGAAAGGTTGTGTTGGGTGACGATGGATCTTTTTCTCAAAAATTCATCGACAACCTGATCGTAACGGTCGCGGTTGCGAAATTCGTTTAGTTTCTGCTCCATTTCATCTGTTGAGATTAAGCCCGCTTTGTTGTCCATTAATAATAATTGGACATCGTTCTGAAATTTGTTGGCATCGTTGCGCGGAAGATTCGGAAATGTTTTGAATAACATTTGTTGGAAATCTACGAGTTCGGCACTCGACATTTTATTGGAGTAGCCCCGATCGGGTAAGCCTTGAAGTTTGATACTTCCGTTGTAGTTTACACGCGTGGGTCCCTGCGAACCGTTGCGGGTGGTGATGACGATGACACCGTTTGCGGAGCGCGCACCGTAGATGGAAGCTGCCGTGGCATCTTTCAAGACGGTGATGTTTACAATGTCCGACGGGTTGATGACATCTAAGGGGGTAGACATTACATTGCCCACCATTGGTTCTCCTTCAAAAGGGACTCCATCCACTACATAGAGGGGATTTTTAGAGCCATTGAGGGTGGATACGCCTCGAATTTGAAGGGCTCCCCGATTTGTGCTGAGTCCGGCAACCATTCCCTCCATTCTATCCATAATGTTGGTTTGTAGTTTTCCTTCCATTTCTTTGGGCGATACAATGGCGAATGAACCGGTTGCCCGCTCTTTGGAGATGGTCTGATAGCCGGTGACGATGACTTCTTCGATCATCTGTGTTTCCGGTTTCAAGATGAAGTTGTATTGATCGCGGTTGTCGATAATTTTATGTTCTACATTGGTGTATCCGACGAAGGAGGCAACTAATATCAGATTGCTACCGCTCACTTTGATGGTGAAGTGTCCCGTGACATCGGTTGCAACGCCGACAGTGGTTCCTTTTACCCATACGCTTGCGCCGATCACGGGTTCGCCTTGTTCGTCTTTGACTTGTCCTTTGATGACTTTCCCCTCTACTTTTGTAGTTGTTTGGTTGGTAGTCGCCACCGGTGTTTGTGAGGGGGTGCTGTGTAAGGGAGCCAATATGATCTGTTTTTCGTTGATCGTGTAGCTGATGGAGGCAGCCGTAGCCAATTTGTCTAATACATCGTTCAGGCTCATATTGTCGCCCTCAACGGTGATGATCCGACCGGCATCAATGGTGCTGGAGGAATAGATGAATGAGTAGTTACTTTGTTTTTCGATTGTTTTTAGCACCTCTCGCAGAGGTTTGTCTTTCTCCCGGAGAGTGAGTTGCGGAGCTTGTGCCCAAGCTACACTGCTCATCACCAAGAAAACGAACAACATCAGCACATTCTTACGTTTATGTGCATCAAAAATCACCTGATTTACTGTTTTGTTTTCCATATAGAATGATTGAATTTTGAGTTATATCAAATAATATACACACAAGAATGCGAATACCCTAAACAGATATTCGCATTTTTAAGAAAATATTTTATCCACTGTTGTCTGTCCCTTGAAAAAAGGTGGTGTAAAGTTTCCAATCAGTCGATGTTCTTTCCGTGTGTTCAGTATTTTACTAAGATGGCTTCGGATTCATCCAAGTGGTAATTTAATAGTGAAACGCGCTTCATTGCTTCTAAAATTTGTGTGATGGATTCGTCTTTGAATTTTGCCGTGAACTTTTTATTCCATATTGTGGGATCTTCTACCGTGCACCGTATGCCGTACCATCTTTCCAATTTTTTTATGACTTCTTTCATTGGTGTTTCATCAAAGATCAGCCAACCTTCTTTCCAGCCGATGGTGGGTAAGGTTTCCTGAGGAATGGTTTTCAGTACTTTTTTTTGTATTTTTTCGATGGTTATTTTTTCGTTGGGCACGACTTTGATCGCTTCATTTTTTTTCGATTGATCTTTGATGATTGATATTTCACCTTCGAGCAGGAGAGCCGCTATGTGGTTGTCATTGCGGTAGGAGGAAAGGTTGAAACGGGTGCCTTTCACAACGATCGAAATGCCATTGTCTAAGCGGATGTGCATCGGGCGATCGGGGTTTTTGGCGACATCAAAGAAGCCTTCACCCGAAAATTCTACGGTTCGGGAGTTTCCCTCGAAGTGGGCAGGACAGGAGATTTTACTATCGGAGTTTAACCATACTTTCGAGCCGTCGGGTAGGATGACGGTTCCTTTTAATCCTTTGTTGGTGTGGTATTCAATGGATGCTATCTGTTGGCTTTTCAGGTATTCAATTTCATTGTGGTAACGCTGAAATTGATTGAGCACGCCGACAGAGATCAATAGAATCAGGACGGCGGCAACACTACTGTATAGGATGCGGCGGGAGAGTCTTTTGCGGTTTAAGACATCGACGTAGGGTTTTGCCTCGAGATCCGAAAGTTCGTGTTGGGGTAGATGCCCTAACACCCAAGTGTTTTTCATCCGACAGAAGCGGCGATGATTTTGCTCGTCCGCCTCTATCCAGTCAAGCACAGTGCGTTTTTCATTGTCTGATGCCTGTCCTCCGATGTATTTCCATATAGTCTGCTCGTCCATTGTTGTGCCTTATTTCGGTAAATATACACGTAAAATTCGTTGTACCCTAAATGATTTTTAATATTTATTTTTAAAAATACATTTTTAAATTGATCGACTAAAGTCTTTTGAGTGTTACATTTTAGATTGCGCTTGCCTGATGGCAATGGTTTTAAAAGGCTTGAAGGGGGATAGGAGGTTTTTTATAACAGTAATTGTCCTATCATATATAAAAGGAATAAGGGCAGATAGTCTTTTAATTTCTCCCGGAATAGCAGTAAAGCCTTGCTGATGCGGTATTCTACGGTTTTTACGGATACGCCCAAGCGTTCTGCAATTTCAGGGTAGGTGAGTTCTTCGTCGCGGTTCATCCGGAAGACGGTTTTCATTTTCTCCGGCATTTCGATCATTGTTTCTTGTATGAGTTGCTCTAATTCTTTCAGATGAAGAGGATTTGCCGATTCGTCGCTTAATGCCTTGTAATTCTCTCTGTTTTCACGCGCTTCTAAGGTGTCGGCATATTTGCGGGTAGCTATTTTTTTGCGCAGTAGATTGAGACACTTGTTGCGTGTGATGGTGAGAATGTAGGCCTGTATGCTTAATTCGTTGTTGATTTCTCCCCGTTTTTCCCACAGGGTGATAAAAGTTTCTTGTGCCACTTCGCGCGCCTCTTCTTCGTCTCTCAGGTATTGGGTTGCATAAAATACGGATTTTCGGAAATAGGTTTTATAAAGATATTCAAAGTATGAAATATCTCCTCTTTTCAGTGGTTGGTTTATAAATACTTTTTCTGTTCCCATTAATCAGTTTCTCTCAGTTGCCGAGGTGCGTGTTTTATGAACATACGAAGATCGGCTCAATAAGGTAACAATAATTATGCCGTCTTTATTCTTTCGTTGATCAAATCCCGGTATTCCCAATAGGCATCTTCCAATAAGATCATTTTCTCGACAAAGAAAGCGTAAATTTTTTCTGTGTCGTCGGGATGGTATGGGTTTACATTGAGTTGTTCAAAATAAATAGCACTGACGGTCGCCCCTTCTATTCCTCTGAAATCTTCTTCCCACTTTAAGTCAGCACCGCAATCTTCCGCCATCAATTTGCGGTAAGACAGGAAGCATTCGTAGACGGCATAGCGTCGTAAATCGTTTTTGTGGTCAATTTGGAACAATACTAAAGCTTTTTGTCCATCGACGTAGAATTTTAGTTGGGTGGATTTGATTTTTACGCCTGTCAGTACCCATTTTCGGTAGATATGATTTTTTGCGCAATAGGTCTTAAATCCGTTCCAAAAATTTACCCGTTGCTCTTTTGTTGCCTCTTTCGACCACATAATAATAAAAAAATGAATAAAAAAAATGAAAATGATTATCTTTGCAAAGATAGAAAAAATCAATCAAAGACGTTTATGTTGGAATTAAGATATCAACAAGATTGTATGGAAGCCGGATGTGACGAGGCGGGGCGGGGATGTCTGGCGGGTCCGGTGTATGCTGCTGCGGTTATTTTGCCCGCCGATTTTAGGAATGAGTTGTTGAATGATTCAAAGCAGTTGACCGAAAAGCAACGCGATGAATTGCGACCGATCATCGAAAGGGAAGCCGTTGCTTGGGCTGTCGGCGTTGTAGATAATCACGAAATAGATGAGATTAATATTTTAAATGCCTCTATTTTGGCGATGCACCGAGCGTTGGATCAACTCGCGATCCGCCCACAACATATCATTGTTGACGGTAATCGGTTTAAAAAATATGGCGATGTTCCTCATCTTTGTATTGTGAAAGGTGACGGTAAGTATATGTCTATTGCGGCGGCATCTATTCTTGCTAAAACGCATCGGGATGAGTATATGAAGAAACTTCATCAGGTATTTCCGGTGTATAATTGGCAGCAAAATAAAGGTTATCCAACGCAAGATCATCGGGATAAAATTCGTACATTCGGTGTCACCGATTTTCACCGGATTACCTTTAAGTTGACCTCTTTTTAAATGTGTTCAATATAATTTGATATTATTATGGCTTTCATTAATTCTCTTCTGTCCGTTTTTACACAAAAGCGTCTTTTACAAATAGATAGCTTTAAAATCAATCCGGAAAAAATACAACGCGATACGTTGCAAGAGTTGCTGAGTGCCGCTCTTGATACGGAATACGGGAGGAAATATAATTTCGCCAGTATCCTCACGGCAGAACAGTATCGTGAACGGCTGCCGATTGTCCATTATGAGGAGATCAGCGAATGGGTGCAGCGGATGATGACGGGAGAAAATAATCTGTTATGGCGGGAGGAAGTTAAATGGTTTGCCAAATCATCCGGTACGACGGATGCAAAAAGTAAATTTATTCCCGTTAGTCCGACGGTTTTGGAGAATTGCCATTTTAGAGGAGGAAAGGATGTGATCGCCATTTTTAATAAGCTTTATCCGGAGGCGCAGGTGTTTGGCGGCAAGACGTTGGCGTTGGGCGGTAGCAGCGAGGTGTGTCAGACAAATTTAGATATTCGCTATGGTGATCTTTCTGCTATTTTAATCACCAATACTCCTTTTTGGGCGAATATGATGAAGACTCCCGAATCGTCGATTATGTTGATGAGTAATTGGGAGGAAAAAATTGAGAAGATATGTGAAATCACGATCAAGGAGGACGTGCGTTGTATCGCGGGCGTTCCCTCTTGGTTTCTCACTGTTATTAATAAAATACTTGAAAAAACGGGGAAAAATAATCTCCACGAAGTGTGGCCGAATTTGGAGTTGTTCATTCACGGGGGAATCAGTTTTACTCCTTATCGGGAGCAATATAAACGTTTGTTGCCTGATCCGAAAATGAAGTATATGGAAACGTATAATGCGTCAGAGGGTTTTTTCGGCATACAGGATGATCCCGATGATCCCTCTATGTTGCTGATGCTTGATTATGGCGTGTATTATGAATTTATTCCGGTTTCCGAAATGAATAAACCGAAACCCAATGTGCTTTTGCTGGAAGAGGTGAAAACGGGTGTCAATTACGCGTTGATTATCACTACCAGCGGTGGATTGTGGCGTTATATGATCGGCGATACGATTTCGTTTACCTCTACGAAGCCTTATAAATTTAAGATTACGGGTCGGACGAAATTGTTTATCAATGCCTTCGGCGAAGAGTTGATTATAGACAATGCAACGGAAGCACTTAAACAGGCTTGCAAAGCAACCGGAAGTGAGGTGGTTGAATTTACTGCCGCACCCGTATTTATGGAGGATCACCACAAAGGAGCGCACGAATGGCTGATTGAATTTAGTACTCTTCCGGCAGATGTAGAGGCTTTTGCGGAGGTGCTCGACCGGGAATTACAAGAACTTAATTCCGATTATGAAGCGAAGCGTTTGCTGTCGCTTGAACGCTTGCACCTTCAAATCGCCCGTCCGAATCTGTTCACTGATTGGCTGAAAGAGAAGGGGAAACTCGGTGGTCAGCACAAAGTCCCCCGTCTCTGGAATGACCGTACTCATTTAGAAGAATTGTTGCAGATGAACCGATCGTAAATGGATTTTTGGATCAAGGTGTTTGGGTACCCCTCTGTTTTTTGATGTAATCCATAAAGTAGATCTATCAACTAATTCTCGTTTGCTGGGATATTTCCATCCGAGTCTTTCTATTTTTTGGTTTCATATCTTTATCTTTGTAAAGACTTTAATTATAGATGTATGAAAAAAATAGCGGCGATACACGATTTGTCAGGCTATGGAAGAGCCTCGCTGACGGTGGTGATTCCGATACTCTCTTATATGGGCTATCAGGTATGTCCTTTGCCAACAGCGATACTTTCGGCGCATAGTGAATACAAAGATTTTCGTTGCTTTGATTTGACCGACCAGATGCAGGGAATCGTTGATCACTGGAAAGAATTGGATTTGCGCTTTGACGCGATCTATTCCGGTTATTTAGCCTCTGTGCGCCAGATGAATATTGTTTCTGATTTTTTTGATTCGTTCGGGGATTCCGGTAATTTTATTTTAGTCGATCCTGTGTTAGGCGATCACGGTGAATTGTATCCGGGTATGAGTCGAGAAATGGTTGACGGAATGAAAAAGCTTTGTCTGAAAGCTAAAGTGATTACCCCCAATATCACAGAAGCCGCCTTTTTGTTGGGAGAGAATCCCACGCAAAGAGCGACATTGGAGGAGGCGGTGAGATGGTGTAAAGCGTTGAGCGAGCGGGGACCTGAATTTGTCATTATAACATCAGCCCCTTCCGGTAATCATCAAAAGATTGCAACGATTGCCTATAATCGTCGGGACGGACGGATGTGGAAAGTATGCAGTGATTATATTCCTGCGAGCTATCCGGGTACCGGTGATGCTTTTGCCAGTGTCATCACCGGTTGTCTGCTGAACGGCGACAGTCTTCCCGAAGCGATTGACCGTGCGGTTCATTTTATCAATATGGGCATCAAGGCAACTTTTGGATATGATCATAATCCTCTTGATGGGATGAATCAAGAGAAGGTGTTGCCTTATCTCAATGAGCCGCTTCCTTATTTTACCTACGAATTAGTGTTATGACAAAAGCCATCATTACGGATCTCGACGGCACGATTCTCCCCAAAGGAGGAAGTATCAGTCTTGAGAATCTCGCCGCTTTTCAGCAGGCAGGCGAACAAGGAGTGGTCCGGATCATTGCCACCGGTCGCTCTCTGTATGCTGCACGGAAAGTTCTTCCGGCAGACTTCCCTATTGATTACTTGGTTTTCTCTTCGGGAGCAGGGGTTGTGCGTTGGTCGGATCAACAGATTTTATTTGCCCGGCATCTCGATCCGCAAACGACACAGGATATTGCCGAATATCTTTGGAATTATAATATTAATTTTACCATTCAAAAAGAGATTCCTGATAATCATTATTTTTATTATACAGATATTTATCCGCTTCACCCTGATTATAAGCATCGCTTGGAAACGTATTCATCTTTCGGGACGGCAATTCATTCACCGATGGAGATTCACGGAAAATCGACGCAATTGATTATGATCCTTGACGGTTCGCAATTAAGATTACTGGAACAGGTACGTTGTGATCTTAAGCAATATTCAGTTGTCCGATCGACTTCACCGGTCGATAATCAGGCGATTTGGTTGGAGATATTCCCCTTTGGAATCAATAAGGGAACTACTTGTCGCTCTTTATTAGAACAGTTGGGCATTTCTTGCGAGCAGATCGCCGGATTGGGGAATGACTATAATGATGTTGACTTTCTCGATATTTGTCCGCAAGCTTATTTAGTTGCCAATGCGCCCCATCGTTTATTGCCACACTATAAATCCGTTGCTTCAGACAGAAACAACGGATTTACAGAATTTATTTCAAAAGTGATGTAAGTTTTGCTTAGAGTACTTTTGCTTCTTTTAGCAGCCGCTCCATATCTTGTTGTAAATGATGGGCTTCTTCGCCTGCACGCGTAGCAAAATGTTCGGTTTTATCGGCAAAGATAATACCCCGCGAAGAGTTGACAATCAGACCGCAATGAGCATTCATTCCGTATTTTGCCACTTCTTCTAAGCTGCCTCCCTGTGCGCCCACGCCCGGCACCAATAAAAAATGGTCGGGTACAAGCTGACGGATGCCACTTAACATTTCCGCTTTTGTCGCCCCCACTACGTACATCATATTTTCAGCATTTCCCCACTCTTGTGATTTTTTCAATACACGCTCGTATAATTTCACTCCTTCACTTTCTGTCAATTGGAAATCAAAAGCTCCTTTATTGGATGTTAATGCCAGCAAGATGACCCATTTCCCCGCATATTGTGTAAATGGCATCACAGAATCCTCCCCCATATAAGGAGCCACCGTTATGGAATCGAAATCAAAGGTTTCGAGGAATGCTTTTGCATACATCTGAGAGGTATTGCCGATATCTCCCCGTTTGGCGTCTGCTATGGTAAAAATTTCGGGGTATTTGCTTTTGATGTATTTTACGGTTTTTTCTAAGCTGGTCCAGCCTTCTACCCCCCGACTTTCATAAAATGCGATATTGGGTTTGTAGGCAATGGTGAAAGCTGCTGTCGCATCAATGATCGCCTTGTTAAATTCATATACGGGATCTTCGGCATTCAGCAAGTGTTGCGGAATTTTAGCTATATCCGAATCCAATCCGACACAGAGAAAAGATTTCTTCTTTTTTATCTGTTCAAATAATTGTTTGTAATTCATTCTATTTTGTATAGTTTAATTGTCTATTCGTCGATTTGTTTAATCGTTTTGACCAAACACAATAGCTCTTATTCCCCTCATTTGTTGTTTATAAGCCACTCGCTTTTAAACGCTCTGTATTCTCTTCTATTTGCAGTTTGTCAATGATTTCATCAATTTCTCCGTCCATCACTGCCTGTAAATTGTATAAGGTGAAGTTGATTCGATGATCGGTGACCCTCCCTTGCGGAAAATTATACGTACGAATCTTTGCTGAACGGTCGCCGGTGCTGACCATTGTTTTCCGCTTGGAAGCGATGTCGTCCATATATTTTTGATGTTCTTTGTCGTATATGAATGTGCGTAAGCGGGTAAGCGCTCTTTCCTTATTTTTCGGTTGATCGCGGGTTTCCGTACATTCTATCAGCACTTCCTCCGCCACTCCCGTATGAGGATTTTTCCAAAGATAGCGAAGGCGTACGCCGGATTCCACTTTGTTCACGTTCTGTCCACCGGCTCCACCGGAACGGAATGTATCCCATTTGATCTCTCCCTCGTTGATTTCTACTTCAAATTCTTCTGCTTCGGGTAGTACGGCTACGGTAGCCGCCGAGGTGTGGATACGTCCTTGTGTTTCCGTCGTCGGTACGCGTTGGACACGGTGAACTCCCGATTCATATTTGAGGATGCCATAAACACCATTTCCCGAAACAGCGGCTATCACTTCTTTGTATCCTCCCGCAGTCCCTTCATTCGAGTTGGTTACTTCTATTTTCCAGCCTTTTCTTTCACAGAATTTAGCGTACATTCTAAATAAATCTCCGGCAAAAAGACAGGCTTCATCTCCTCCTGTGCCTCCTCTTATTTCAAGAATCACATTCTTATCGTCTTCCGGATCCTCCGGGATCAATAGCATTTTTATCTCCCGCTCCATCGCCGGCAATTTTTCTTGCAGCTCATTCATCTCCATCTGCGCCATTTCCTGCAATTCCTGATCGTCTTCGGTGGCTAAGATCATTTTTGCTTCTTCCAGCGTTTGGAATGCATTTTTCAGTCGATCCGCAGCAGTGGTAATCATCTCTAAATCCTTATACTCTTTGGTCAATCGTACGTATCGCTTCTGATCCTGAATGACCTCCGGATCTGTGATTAACTGACCGATTTCTTTAAAACGGATGTAAAAAGTTTCTAACTTTTCTAATAAAGGATGATTCATCTTTGCCTATTTTATTTCGCCACAAAAGTAATAAAAAGTTTCAATGTCATAAAGCTCATTTACCTTAACTCTATCGACTTATTTATCACTTTTGTAATGCATTTACAATGAAGTGTTTGAGATTCTGAATGGCTTTCTATTTCTGCCTTTTATTTTTCTTATTTTCCCTTCCGTCTTTTCATTTCTGTTGTCCACATTTGTCTGATGTGTGTAGCCGTATCTGCTAAGGAATAAAAATGAAAATTCGGATAACGGGTTAAAATCTTTTGATTGGAATAGTAGGAGCAATGATGAGCTGTTCGAGCCGTTTCTTTCGTAAATGCCGGTTTCGTGTGAGAAAACCATCCTTTGACAGATAATAAACGCCAGATGACTTCAGTCATCCAAGGAGACAGGTGATAGGATGGAGGTCGCTTGCCATTTGCTTTCGCAAGGGTCGCAAATAATTCGCGATAAGAGTAATTCCCTCCATTTAAAATAAAGCGTTCCCCTTGAACGGTGGTATCTTCAGCAAGGGTGATCATCAATTGACAGACATCCCTGACATCTACATAACCACTGACTCCTTTTGTATAAAACGGGATTCCTTTTGCCGCTGTCAGGTATAAACGAGCACTGCTCTTGTTCCACATTCCCCCTCCCAGTATGATTGAAGGACAAACAATGACAGCGTTTAAGCCCTTTTTTATATATTTCCATACGATTTTTTCCGCATCGCTTTTACTGAAAGAATAAGCCGAATGTGCTCGTCCTTCAATGATGGGTGTTGTTTCATCAATCAGATCTTTGGGATGTAGACTGTCGCCCAAAGCGGCAATGGAACTCACATAGCAAAGTCGCACTTGGTGTTGAAGGCATAAGGCGGCGATGTGTTCCGTACCTTTTAAATTTGTTTCCCGCAACCGTTGCTGATCGTCCGCAGAAAAAGAAACTACGGCAGCGCAGTGGTACACGCAAGTGGAGGTGCGGATTTGTTGAGTCAGCGAGGCGGTGTCTAAGACATCGCCCTCTACCCAAGATATTTGTTGCCATCGCTGTTCTGCTTCCGGATGTTGTTCGAATATCGCGCGAACACTTTTTAAATCGCTTTGTGGTCTATGCAAAGCGATGATGGAATTGCCTTTTTCCGCTAAAAGATACAGTAGATGACTTCCCAATAAACCTGTCGCACCTGTTACAAAAACCATAATGTTATATTACTTATGTCTATAAAACGTTTTTACTTCTGTGTTGTTCGGTTGAATGCTAAATGAACACCTCCGTACTTAAACTATTATTCAAAAATCTGAAGAGCTTCTTGTATGTGCCGGATGGAAAATGGAGAAGCGACGATCAAGATCAGATCAAAACGCACTTCGCAATGAATGTCCTTGAGCTTAACGTAAGCATCGGCAGCCATTCGGAGATTTTTTCTCTTTCGGAAGTCTAATAATTCTTCCGGTCTTTCCTCCGGCAAGTTACGCGTTTTCACTTCTACAATCACTAATAATTGATCTTTTTTGCAGATAATATCCAATTCCAAGTGTTTGCAACGCCAATTGCGTTCCAAGATAATGTATCCCTGCTGTTCTAAATAAATGGCAGCTTTCCATTCACCTACTTTTCCCAGTTTGTTGTGTTCAGCCATTTCTTTTTGTACATAAAAAAATTCATATAGCTATTTTGGTTCAAAAATAAACAAAAAAATAAAACCTTTTTCTCTTTCATTTACAAATCAGTACATTTGAAATTTTCCCTGAATGGCATTTGATTTATGAACAAATTTGACTATCTTTGTAAGGTTTTTGGGAAATGTAACTATGGCGAAAAAAAAGATTTTATTTATATCTCAGGAGATTATGCCTTATCTGCCTGAATCGGAGATGTCACATATCGGACGATTCTTGCCTCAGGGCATACAGGATAAAGGCAAAGAGATCAGAACATTTATGCCCCGTTATGGTTGTATTAACGAAAGGCGTAATCAACTGCACGAAGTAATTCGTTTGTCGGGGATGAATCTGATCATTAATGATACGGATCATCCACTGATTATTAAAGTTGCCTCTATACAATCTGCCCGTATGCAGGTTTATTTTATAGACAACGAAGATTATTTTCAACGCAAACACGTTGTATCTGACGATATGGGAGCTTCTTTTGCGGATAATGACGAGCGAGCTATTTTTTTTGCCAGAGGAGTGTTTGAAACAGTGAAAAAATTGAGGTGGGCGCCTGATTTGATTTATTGTCAGGGATGGATCACCTCGTTGGTCCCATTGTATTTGAAAAAAGAATACAATGATGATCCGGTGTTTGCTCATTCTAAAGTGGTGTATTCTACTTATAACGATCAGTTTGAAGGTTGTCTACACAAAGATTTCGGCAAAAAGATTTTAACTGAGAATATATCCGGGACAGATATTAGTATTTTACAGCATCCAACACATACAAATGTCACTAAATTGGCATTTGATTATGCAGATGGCATCATCTTTAATAATCAAGAAGTAGATCCGGAATTAAAAACGTATGCGGCAGCATCCGGCAAGCCGGTCACCGAATATACGAATACGGAAGAATACATTGACAATTATTCTGCCTTCTTTGATCAAATTTTGGAGGCTAAAAAAGAAAGCTAAAAGAGAAATGGCTTGCATTTGTGAATGTAACCAATGGAATAAAAGGGGAGAGCGTAAAGTCGTCTTCTATGTAAAAGCTTTGTTTAATCGTTGAGATTTTTTAATCGTTCAGCGAATAAACAAAGCTTTGGTATTTATGAGGGAGTATCAATATGAAGTGGAGTCGGTATGAAATGACTGATCCCGCAAAATCAAAGGATTTTTATTTCTTTATTTTGTGCCCTTTGTCTAAATTTTGTTGCCAACGCCAAGTATTGGCAAGAGTTTCTTCGATAGGTATTTGTGCCTTCCAACCTAATTCGTTATTGGCTAATGTTGTATCAGCCCATACTTTTTCAATGTCTCCGACGCGACGGGCGGTGATTTTGTAATTTACCTTCTTTTGGGTGGCTTTTTCAAAAGCTTTGATTAATTCCAATACCGATAATCCATTCCCGGTGCCAATATTGAAATATTCATAATTTTTTTTGTTCTTGCCGTTTAATAATCGGCGGATAGCTATCACGTGAGCTTTTGCCAAATCAACCACATCAATGTAATCCCTAACAGCGGAGCCATCCGGTGTATTGTAGTCATCACCAAAGACACTCAGTTGCTCACGAATACCGGCAACCGTTTGTGTGAGAAAAGGAATCAGATTGTTGGGAACACCGTTGGGTAATTCTCCTATTAATGCAGAAGGATGCGCACCAATCGGATTGAAGTAACGCAATGCCAATAAATTCATTTCGGTTGTGACCTTTGCTATATCCCGCATAATGTCCTCACACATTGCTTTTGTATTTCCATAAGGAGATTCGGCTTGTTTTCTCGGTGTTTTTTCTGTGACAGGTAAAATATCAGCCTGTCCATAAACGGTACAGGAAGAAGAAAATACCAGATTTTTCACCTGAAATTCCCGCATCGAGGCAAGTACATTTATCAATGAATTTAAATTATTTCGATAGTATTCCAATGGTTTAGTAACGGATTCTCCGACAGCTTTTAATGCTGCAAAATGAATGACTGCGACCAAATTTTGATGACGCATAAAAAAATCATTTACTTTGTCTGCCTCTGTTAAATCAATTTGTTCAAATTCAGGGCGGATGCCTGTAATTGCTTCAATTCCATCTAATACTTCAATAGTTGAATTGCATAAGTTATCTATAATAACTACCTCGAAATCATTCTGTTGTAATTCAACGACTGTATGTGAACCAATATAGCCGGTTCCACCTGTTACAAGTATTTTCATACGGATAATATTTATTGTTTTTTAGAATAACATACAAAGGAAGCAATAAAATATGAATAATAATATAGATTTAAAATTGAGAATTTAAAATTTGATTCTTTTTCCATTTAAGTAGCATTGTAATTCAGTTATTTTTTTCTACTTTTGTAGTATGCATAAATTCATTGATTACATATCAGATCTTCTGTTCTTGCACGATTGCGTGATTATCCCTGATTTCGGGGGCTTTATATGCAATTATAAGAGTGCGTATATCGATGAAAACAGTGGATTGATCTGCCCTCCGACCAAGGATATATTGTTCAATCGCAACTTGATTCACAATGACGGTTTGTTGGTTAATTGGATTGCCTGTAAAGAAAATGTCAGTTACGAAAAAGCGAACATTCAGCTTGCTCTCTTTTGTGAAGATTTAAAAATACGATTGAATCAAAAACAACGGATAGCATTCGGAGATATTGGTGTGTTTTATACAGACCGTCGGTTTAATATTATCTTTGAATCAGGCAAAAATAATTTTTTTTCCGAAACTTTTGGAATGGAGTCGATTGATATGCAGCCGGCTAAAACAGAAGAGAAAATTAAATTTGCACAGACAAGTATGCCGGTGAATAACGTGCCGGATATGTCAGCTTATATTAATATGGAGACTTCGGGGAATATCGTTCACCGATTGCTAAAGTATGCACTTGCAGCAGCGGTAGTCGCAGGGGTTGTTGTTATTTCTCAACTGGATATATTTTATTCTACTGCACCGGAGAATTCTAATCAAATTACCAATAGTTCTACCGTACAGCCAACTTTTCCGTTGATTCAATCGAATACTTCCGGTAAAATCCTTTGTAATAGTGTCATTTCTCCTCTACACGATTATATTGACTACGATCCGATCAATGACCTCGCGTGGTAACTATCTTTTTTATCATCTCTGCCAGTGTGAAAAGAATATATAACGGTATTATAAAGACAATTACCGCTGTACCCCAAATTCCTGCTGCCACGATGAGACAAATGAAATAAATATAGCGAATTTTGTTAGCTTGCCAGCTGAAACCGGATATTTTTAGGGAGAACATAGGCAATTCGCTCACCAATAAAAGCGACAATGCGATAGCAGAAATAGCCAATATCCCTGCATTTCCAAATAGATGATTGTATATTTCCGGAGTGTAATATCCGCCGAATACTAAACATACCCAAAACAGAGCATTCGCGGGTGTCGGCATTCCAATAAATGAAGTCGTTTGGCGAACATCCAGATTAAATTTTGCTAAACGGTAAGCTGAAAAAGCAGGGATCAATAAAGGACAGAATAAAAATATTTTCTCCAGAGCAGACCATTGCGACCAGTATTCTATATCACCGCCCGGCAGTTCTGCTAAAATTAAGAAATGAGCTAATACAGTCGGTGCTACTCCAAAACTTACCATATCTGCTAACGAATCCAATTCTTTGCCCATATCTGACTTTACGTGTAGTATGCGGGCTGTCAGCCCATCAAAGAAATCGAAAATCATTCCCAGTATAATAAAGGCAGCGGCTATCATTAAATGTCCGTACATTGCCATAAAAATAGCTGATGTACCACATAGTACATTCATACACGTGATGATGTTCGGGATGTGTTTCTTTATCATCTTTGTCGGATTGTAAATTCTGTTTATTAAATTTCGTTTATTTGCTGATCGTTAAATTTCTTCAACGAAGAAACAAATAAACGAATAAATTATGATTTTTCATTCTAATTTCCCACTTTACTTGATTTCTCCGTAAAAACGGAGATTTAATTCAGAAGCCGATGGACAATTGGAAATAATACTGATCAAAGAAGTTACTTTCCCGACTTCTGCTCCACTCTTGGTTTTTACAATCAGTGGGGCTGTTTCACCCGGTTGTAGATCTTTTTTCGTCATTTCAGCTATTACCCGGTCATCATTTGTATAGATTCGGTATATCTTCAAGGGTGTTTTTCCATTATTTTTCAGTTGATAGGTAAAAGATGCCGACTGACCGGAAGTTGTCTGTCCGAAGCTGTAATATTTTTTATCCGCATCAATAAGCGGTGCGGTAGCTATGTTGACATTTTTAAAATCTTCTTCAATAAAAATAGATACCGGCAAGGAATATTTTTTACCATCTACAATTAATGTTACTTCGTCTTTATTCAGACCATATTCTCCCTTCAGGGCTGAATTATAAGCAGCCTTAATAACAGCCTTTTCTTTATTATCTATTTGTTGAGGTTCAATGCTCATTCGCAAATGAGGTGGCAGTCCGGCAAAAGATACTGCAACTGCTTTTCCTGCATTATTGAAGACACCAATGCTCATCGCTTTCATTTCTCCCTTGCGTACTTTCA
Source organism: Odoribacter sp. (assembly GCA_036657595.1). Taxonomy (GTDB): domain Bacteria; phylum Bacteroidota; class Bacteroidia; order Bacteroidales; family Marinifilaceae; genus Odoribacter. The sequence continues at coordinate 43,855 of JAVXFZ010000016.1, forward strand.
TTAGCGAAATATGTTCTAAAGGCAAGCGTAAGCCTGAAGGTAATTCATAAGGATAATCATCCAGTATCGTGCGAGTCTTACCTTCTACCGTACCTTTTATTTTAAGTTCTACTACCGAAGGTCTTGCATTTGAATATACTGTAATGGTTTTGTCGAAATATCCGGGACGATCTTTGGGATCAAAAGTTGTTTTTATAAAACCTTTCTTTCCGGGTAACACCGGTTGTTTTGTCCATTCCGGTGACGTACAGCCACAAGATGATTCTACATTTTTAACTAATATGGGAGCATTTCCTGTATTTACAAATTCAAAATTGTAGGCTACTGCTCCATTGACTTCTTTGATGTTACCGAAATCGTGTGCTCTACCATTAAAATCAATTATTGCCTGTGAGAAAGAAGACAAAAAAGAAAGTAGAAAAACTACCGATAATAATCCTTTCATACCTGAAATACTTGTGTTTTAAAATGATTAATAAAATTTATTCCTTCAGGATGAGGTTATCATTAGGATCTTCCCAATGATGACACGAAAATAATTCTTTTTATGCAGGATTTTCACGATTCAAGAATAAATTTTAACTTCGTTGCTTCAAAATACCGGTAAATGCTGCTTTTTATTAATCCAAAAGTGTCTAATAACTGAAAATTAATTGTATTTTTATTATGCAAAAAATTCTTATTATCCGTTTCAGTTCCATCGGCGATATTATCCAATGTATGGGAGTTATCAGCGGTATTCGGGAACATTTTCCCGATGCTGAAATACATTGGATCGCCCGTAAAGATATGTCTTCTTTTTTGGCGATGGATAAAAGAATTGATAAAATATGGGCTTTCGATAAAACAACAGGATTGAAAGGATTATGGGAGATAGCTAAGGAATTAAAACAACAGCAGTACGATTATATTTATGATGCCCACAGCAATATTCGGTCGAATATTCTGAAATTAAAACTTTGTGTTCTGAACAAAAAAGGTGTGCATTTAACTCTTCGCAGTAAACAACGCTGGAAGCGTTTGCTCCTTTTTAATTTTGGCATCAATCATTTTGACTGGCCGTTTAAAGGAATGGAATCTTATCGAAAACCATTAAAAAAATGGGGAATTACTAAATACCCGGACACCTATCACGATTGGATTTTTCCAGCTACTTTCCCGGATAAATTTAATGGGCTGATAAATGCAAATACGATCACCTTGCTCCCTTCTGCCAATTGGGAAATGAAACGATGGCCCATCAGTCATTGGAAAAAATTAATTTTGTTATTGCCGGAATACCATTTCCTGATCCTTGCTGGTCCGACCGATATATTTTGTGAAGAAATTAAAGCAATGGCTCCTGAACGAGTCAATAATCTTGCCGGTAAGACCTCTTTATTAGAATCCTGCTATCTAATAAAGCAATCTCTTTGTGTTGTCAGTGCAGATACAGGCTTTATGCACGCGGCAGATTTGTTTCACATACCCACACTTGCTCTGATGGGTCCCACTGCATTCGGTTTCCCCAGCGGGGCGACGGCTGAAGTGTTGGAAACTAATCTAAGTTGTCGTCCCTGTTCAAAAGATGGGCACGGTAAATGTAAACAGCTTATTTATCAACAGTGTATGGTAGATATTACTCCTGAAAGAGTGGCAATGCGGATCACTCAATTACTCCCTTTCTCTTCACTTGTTGGAAAAATTCAGCCTTGATTACCCCTCCCTTTTCTTAATAACTTTAAACTTTTCTTTCTCCTCAAATCGTACTCATTGATAGAATAGTCTGACAAGAATATTCTCTGTAAATAAAGTCTGCTAAATAATTACATTAGTCTGATAACCATTAAAATAACCTCTTCCCCAGTTGCCTATTTGACGCAAAAGAGTTATATTTGTGTGTTAAATGATGAAAGAATAAATTTTAGTTCGCAAGGAAAACAGCTGTATATTGATGATTTTAAGTCTTCGTTGGAAGGCTTGAATAAGTCCAACCGTTGGGCTCAGTTAGGAGATACTCTTCCCTGGTATGAAATAGAGATATTGTACAACAAACGCTTAAACAACGGCAAGCGTGGTGCCGGAAATAAACCGGCTCGTACATCGACTTACTCTATGACGGCTGCAAGGTTATCAACCGTTACATTGATAAATTGTGCAAGCGTTTCTCGTTGGTACATCCCACTACCCATTATAAATCTGCCCGTGCTTGAAAGTTCAATTAAGAAGTGCGAAAATAATTTGCAGAAATCATCTGCTAAACAATAAATTTCTGTAATTTTGTCTTC
>JAVXFZ010000017.1:0-45572 GCA_036657595.1 Odoribacter sp.
TTTCCGTATCTTACAACATTTAAATTGATTTATCGCATTTACAAACAAAATAAATAAGCATTTCTGATTGCCAACAAAATTTTGCTTATTTTTACGAACTCAAAAGTTATTCATCCAACAGCATAAATAATACATCAAGAATATATATGAAACAACATTTATTACTATTATTCATTTTAATTTCGTTGAGCGTTCAAGCTCAGACGACTACCTCAAATATCATCGGAAGAGTTAAAAGTAGCAAAGAATATCTTCCCGAAGCAAGTATTCAAGCGATCCATCAACCATCAGGGACTCATTACGGCACAGCCACTAATCCGGACGGACGATATACTTTACAGGGGATGCGACCAGGCGGTCCCTATGAAATAAGTATTTCATTTGTTGGTTATCGGACAGAGATCATCAAAGATATTCAATTGCGTTTAGGAGAAAATCTCCTCTTGAATATCGAACTAAAGAACGAATCTCAAAAATTAGACGAAGCCGTTGTCAAAACAACTATCGGAAATAATACCACGAAAACTGGAGCTGCAACCTATTTTTCTCCAAGTCAATTAAACAGTCTGCCTACCATCAAGCGGAGCATTACAGATATTGCCCGCCTGACACCTCAAGCAAACGTCAATTCCAACGAAGCCATCTCATTTGCCGGTACCAATAATCGATACAATAGCTTTCAAATTGATGGTGCAATGAACAACGACGTATTCGGACTAACTACAAATGGTATGAATGGCGGTCAGGCAACAGTAGAGCCTGTCTCTTTGGAAACAATTGAACAAATACAAGTCAACATTGCACCTTTTGACGTGCGACAATCCGGTTTTACAGGAGGTGGCATCAACGCTGTCACTAAATCCGGAACCAATCGGTTTCAAGGCTCTGCCTATATCTTCGGTAACAATCAAGGTCTAACCGGTAAAACTCCCGGTGAATTAAAAACAGGAGAAAAACGCGAGCGACTAATCAAACAACACGACTATCAATTCGGTGCCACGCTTGGCGGAGCAATCATCCGCAACAAACTATTCTTCTATGCAAACTACGAGAGAACAGACAAATCTTACCCAACAGAATACGACTTGGGAAAAGGTTCAGCAATTACGCAAGAAAGTATTGATCAAATAACGAACTACCTAAAAACCAAAACAGACAATACCTACCACCCTGACTTCTCCGGCAAAGACGTATTCACCCGTTCTAACAAAGTCGGATTAAAATTAGACTGGAATATCAATGAACGCAATAAATTAACCGCCCGTTATAGTTACATTGATGCAGAGAAATTAAATTTTCCCCGCACAAAATATACACTAAGTGCCAGTGATAACGGATTTACCTTCAACAATACAACCCATTCTTGGATTGCCGAATTAAATTCACATATTAAAAATTCAATGAACAACGAACTCCGGGCTTCCTACGTCCGTGTCCGCGATCAACGTACCCCACAAGGCGATCCGTTCCCTAATATCACGGTCAAAAATGTAGATGGGAAAAACACCGTCAACTTGGGAACAGAGTATTCATCCGTAGCCAACAGCATTGATCAGGATATTATTTCATTAACAGACAACTTCAATTGGCTGGTCGGTAGCCACAGTATTACCTTCGGTACTCACAATGAACTTTATTTCTTCAAAAACTTATTTATACAGAATCTCTACGGTTCCTACGAATTTAACAGCATCAACGATTTAATCAATGATAAAGTTAATCAATATTTTTACGGTCAATCCAAAATTGACATAACCGGACGTCCGGATTACGCACCTAAATTTGGAGCTCTACAAATCGGGGTGTATGCCCAAGATAGTTGGAATATCAGCCCCCATTTCAACCTCACCTACGGTATCCGTATGGACATACCGCTATTATTAGATCGCCCGACAGAGAATACAGAATTTAATAACTCCGACATCGCCCAAGAATATAATGTGAAAACAAATGCAAAACTAAAAGCCACACCTTTATGGTCGCCACGCGTTGGCTTCCGTTGGTACCCCGACCAAGAACATAGTCACTTAGTCAGAGGAGGTGTAGGCATCTTCACAGGACGTATCCCCTTCGTTTGGATTAGTAACAGCTTTTCCAATACCGGAATGGAATTTATTAAATATCGACAGACTTCCGGTATTAACCTAAATACCAATCCTTACACACAATATGAAATGTTACAAGACGCCACTCCGATCAAGACCACCGAAGTGGATGTTTTTGCCAAAGACTTTAAATTTTCACAAAATATTCGTTTCAATCTGGCATACGAATATTCTTTCCCCTTCGGACTGAAAACCACTTTAGAAGGATTATATTCTAAAACGCTCAACGATATTGTCTATCAAGACCTAAATATCGAAGCAACAGATGCCACCGTCGCCTCCACCTATGGACAAGACTTTGATGATCGTACAATATATAAAAATAGAATAAACCCCAAGTACACCAACGTGATGTATTTAGGCAACACCAGTAAAGGTTACACCTATAACCTCTCGCTCAAATTGGAAAAATCATTTTCTTTCGGACTGGATGCAAGTGCTGCGTATAGTTACGGTCAAAGTAAATCCATTAATTCAGGAAGTAGTTCTGTCGCTTACACCAATTGGCGATATAATGAAACGGTCGGTAATGCAAATCATCCGGAGCTAACGTTTTCCGACTACAATATCCCCCATCGAATCATAGCCTCCATCACTTATAGCAAAGCGTACGCCAAACATTTTAGAACAGCCATTAGCCTAATATATACAGGACAGAGTGGCGCACCCTACAACTACACCTACTACGGCGACTTAAATGGAGATGGCTCGGACGGTAACGACTTACTTTTTATTCCCACAGATGCACAAATCGACAAAATGCCATTCTACGCCACTACCGGCAAATCGATAGAAGAACAACGGGCAGACCTGAAAGCATTTCTCGGTAGCACAAAACACCTCAAAGATCAACGAGGAGAATATTACAAACGGAATGCTCACAATTTAGATTTTGAACATCATTTCGACCTCCGTATTCTCCAAGATTTCAACTTAAAGGCAGGCAATCGGACTCATACCTTCCAACTTTCTTTTGACGTTATGAACATAGGCAATATGTTTAACAAAGAATGGGGCTTAGAAAATTACTTAGCTAACAACACCGAATCATTAATAAACATCTATAAAAACAAAGACAATAAATACTATCAATACACCAAAGGTGCCAATTACAAACCGGTCAGCATTTCTAATTTAGCCTCTCGCTGGAGAGGACAAATAGGCATTAGATATTTCTTTTAAATTCAGAACTTAAAAAAAAATTCAGAAAAAAGGTAACCTATACTTTCTATCCTACGTATACTTAAATAATTTAGCACACACCACAGGAAGAGGAAGTTTATGAACAAGCTGATTTTCTGAATAGTTCTTTTAAATAACGGAAAGGCGACCACGGAATAAATACACCACACATACAGACGCACACATATAATAATTTCTTTTCAAATATTCCAAGCCTATACCACTTTAAAGACATCAGAGAATGTCTTCCTAATAAACACAGAAGGCGCAAATCACTTTGCGCCTTCTTGTTTTTTTGTTCATTCACATCATCATCGAATCTCTGATCCTGCCTTCACTTCCTGATCCGGTTGTACAAATGCCAGAGAACCGTCAGCATTTTCCGCCATCAGAATCATCCCTTGCGATTCTATTCCCTTTAATGATTTAGGCTCCAAGTTTACCAATATACTCACTTGTCGACCAATCACTTCCTCCGGTGTGTAATACTCAGCAATACCGGATACCACTGTTCGTGTATCCACCCCTGTATCAATCGTCAATTTCATCAACTTCTTTGTCTTTGCCACTTTCTCTGCCGTCACAACCTTTCCTACACGAATATCCATTTTAGCAAAATCATCAAATGTAATATTATCTTTTGCAGGAGTCACCTTACTATTTGCAAGTTCATTTGCTTTTTTAGTCGCTTCCAATCGGTCTATCTGCACCTGTATCTGCTCATCTTCTATCTTCTCAAACAACAAGCCCGGCTTATTCAACCGATGTCCCGCCGCAATCACACCATCGCCCATCTGCTTCCATAACAACGGCTCTATATTTAAAAAGCTTCTCAATTTAACAGCACTAAAGGGAATAAAAGGCTCCGTTAATGTCGATAAGTCGGTAGCAATCTGTAAACTGATATTCAAAATCGTCTTCACTCGTTCCTCATCCGTCTTAACCACCTTCCAAGGTTCGGTATCTGCCAAATACTTATTCCCAAGACGAGCAAGATTCATACATTCTTTCAAGCCCTCGCGGAAATGAAAAGTATCCAAATTCTTCTCTACCCGACCGATAATTTCCGGAATTTCAGCCAACACCTCCCGATCATAATCTGTCAATTCCTTACGTTCCGGCACAACTCCACCACAATAATTCTGAGTCAACACCAAAACCCGATTAATAAAATTTCCATAGATAGCGACCAATTCACTATTATTCCGGGCTTGAAAATCTTTCCACGTAAAATCATTGTCCTTTGTTTCAGGCGCATTCGCAGTCAAAACATAACGCAACACATCCTGTTTCCCCTCAAAATCACGTAGATATTCGTGCAGCCATACCGCCCAATTTCGAGAAGTAGAAATTTTATCCCCCTCTAAATTCAGAAATTCATTTGCCGGGACATTATCCGGCAATATATAACTACCCTCAGCTTTCAACATCGCCGGAAATATAATACAATGGAAAACAATATTATCTTTTCCGATAAAATGAATCATCCGCGTTTCCGGATCTTTCCAATATTTTTCCCAGTCCGGCGTTAAATCCTTCGTTGCCGAAATATAACCGATAGGGGCATCAAACCACACATACAACACCTTTCCCTCCGCTTCCTCTAAGGGGACAGGTACACCCCAACTCAAATCGCGAGTCACCGCACGCGGTTGCAATCCGCTATCCAACCACGATTTACACTGTCCGTATACATTACTTTTCCACTCCTGATGTCCCTCCAAAATCCATTCTTTCAACCAAGATTCATATTGCTCCAACGGAAGATACCAATGCTTCGTCTCCTTCAATTCCGGTTTATTTCCCGTAATTGCCGAAACAGGATCAATCAAATCTGTTGCATTCAGACTGGTTCCACACGCCTCGCACTGATCGCCGTATGCTCGTTCATTTCCACAATGCGGACATTTTCCAACAATATAACGATCCGCCAAAAACTGTCCCGCTTTCTCATCATAAAACTGCATAGAAGTCTTTGCTACAAATTTTCCATCCTCATACAACTTCTTAAAAAAGGCAGACGATAACTGATGATGCGTTTCAGAACTTGTACGGGAATAAATATCAAAAGAAATACCAAACTCTTCAAACGAATCCTTTATAATCTTATGATAGCGATCAACGACATCCTGTGGTGTCACTCCCTCTTTCTGAGCCTTTATCGTAATAGGCACACCGTGTTCATCCGAACCGCCGATAAACACTACATCTTCCCCTTTCTGTCGCAAATAACGAACATAAATATCAGCCGGAACATATACACCTGCCAAATGACCGATATGAACAGGTCCATTGGCATAAGGCAATGCCGTTGTAATCAAATTTCTTTTGAATTTTGCCATACAAGTAATATAAAATAATTATTACAATATTTCAAGCTCCACATTCACTTAAATGCGCCTTTCTATCCATTGCAATGTGCAAAGGTAAGAAATAATTGAAAATTGAAAATTGAAAATTGAAAATTACTTATCTTTACACCCAAATAAAAGGTATAGATCATTCAAGCCTGTCAAGACTTCATTTCTATCTTTTATGATTTAACTTTTACAACACAACTATGTTCAGACCACCCTATCTTCAACCCGGCGACAAAGTAGCTCTGGTTTCTCCGGCGGGAATCATTGAAAGCCAACACATCAGCAACGCCATAGAAGTATTGCGAGCGTGGGATCTACAACCCATTGTCGGACAATACGCCACAGCCACCTACGGATACTTTGCCGGAACAGATCAACAACGGGCTCACGATATGCAATGGGCAATGGACGATGAAGACATCAGGGCAATCTTCTGCACACGAGGAGGATACGGATGTATGCGCATTGTCGAACAACTCGATTATTCACAACTTCAGGGATCCCCCAAATGGATCATCGGATGCAGCGACATCACCGTTTTCCATTCCAAACTAAACACATTAGGCATCGAAAGTATGCACGCCGCTATGCCCAAAAGTTTCCAGACCACCCACCCGGAAGCATTGCTACGACTGAAAGAATTTTTATTCGGTCACATCAACTCCTACCAACTTCCTCCCCACCCCTTTAATCGGGAAGGACTTGTACGAGCAGAACTAACGGGAGGAAATTTAACCTTATTACACTGTTTGCATTCCACCATACTCGAATGTAAACATCAAAGCTCCATTCTTTTCATTGAAGATGTTGGAGAAAACCTTTATTCCATTGACCGGATGATGCAAAGTCTGACATTAGCAGAAAAATTAGCTAAACTTCAAGGACTGATTGCCGGAGATTTCACAGAAATGAAAGGGCTGAATTTCGGAAAAAATGCCTACGAAATCATCCGCGACACATTAGAAGACTATTCATATCCTATATGCTTCGGATTTCCGGCAGGACATTCAGAAAATAATTATCCGCTGATAATAGGCTCCACCATTGAATTAGAAATCAACGAAAAAGGAACCACTCTCATTTTTCTTTAACACCCATTATGTCTAAACAATGAAAAAATACCTTCTGCCTTTATTTATACTACTTGCTGTGTCTTGCACACCGGCGGCTGACTTTGAAAAATACGAAGAGCTACCGGAAGAAACCTGGAAAAGAAGCAATGTTATCGAATTAATAGCCGACATCCCTGCCGACGGACTATATAAAATCAGCTTATGCCTACGCCACACAACCGACTATGAAATGTCCAACTTGTGGTGTTTCATCTCCACTCGCAGCCACGCTCCCCAACAACTGGAAGATACCCTTAACCTAAAATTGGCAGAGCCTGATGGACACTGGATCGGTAAAGGAAGAGCTATCCGAACCATCGAACAACCTCTTCATAAATCACCTTTCACCTTTCCCAAAGGAAAAGTCATCTTCAGAATACAACAAGGTATGCGGGTAGAAGAAATTAAAGGAGTCAAAAATATCGGCATCCGGATAGAAAAAATAAATAAGAAATAAAAAAATAAATCTATCAATTATAAACTGATAACAACCGTCAACAACGGCTTCACATTATGGCTAAGAAAAAACTGGAAAGATTTGCTGAAATGGAAGAACTACCCAATGTCTTCCAGCCCAAACATATTGAAATATTCCGAACAGACTACAAACTCAAAGGAAAATGGAATTCAGAAATATTCCATAATTCACATCCCATTGTATTAGAAATAGGATGCGGAAAAGGAGAATATACCGTAGAACTAAGTAAACTTTATCCTGAAAAAAATTTCATTGGACTTGACATCAAAGGTGCACGGATGTGGAAAGGTGCAAAAGAAGCAATGGATACAGGTATGAAAAACGTCTTATTTCTTCGGATGTATGCAGAAATGTTAGAATCAATCTTTGCACCCGGTGAAATCTCAGAAATATGGATCACTTTTCCTGACCCACAAATGACAAGAACCCGCAAACGGCTCACAGGAACTCGTTTCTTAAGCTTATACCAAAAAATTCTATCTCCGGACGCCATCGTCCATCTTAAAACCGATAGTCCATTTCTCTATTCATATACCTCTGCCCTTATCAAAGAAAATCATTTGACGGAATGGGTAAATACAGAAGACTTATACGGCTGTGGAATGGAAGACGAGATACTCGGCATCAAAACATTCTACGAAAAACAATGGCTGTCACGGGGGAAAAAAATTAAATACATCCGTTTCTCATTAACAAGCGATCACCTTTTAACAGAACCGGAAATAGAAATCGAACGGGATAATTACCACAGCGCGGCACGCTATATGGGAAATACAAATGCACTATTGCAATAATTATTTAACACTACGATGATGGGGGCAAAAGTTTTAATGGCTATGAGCGGTGGCATTGATAGCACAGTAGCTGCAATGCTACTATTAGAGCAAGGATATGAACTGATAGGAGTCACTTATCGTACCTTTGATAACATTTCGCGCGGTTGCCTTGAAAAAGAAAAGGGATGTTGCAGTGTCGACTCTTTATTTGAAGCCAAGCGAATGGCGCAAGACCTCGGATTTGAACATCATATCCTCGATATACGCCAAGAATTCAAAGACACCGTTATCACCAACTTCATCAATGAATATCTGCACGGACGGACACCCAACCCTTGTGTCATCTGCAACTCCACCATCAAGTGGGGAAAGCTCATAGAAACAGCCAATGAAATGGGATGTGATTACATCGCCACAGGTCACTATGCACGGATCGGCAAACAAAACGATCGCTGGTACTTACGAAAAGGAAGTGATCTCTCAAAAGACCAAACTTATTTTCTTTGGACACTCACACAAGAAAATCTTTCGCGCACCCTCTTTCCGCTCGGAGAACTCACAAAACCGGAAGTCAGGCAAATTGCATTCAATCACGGTTATGAAAAACTATCAAAAAAAAGTGAAAGTCAAGAAATATGCTTCATTCCCGACAATAACTACCGGGATTTCCTATCCGCCCAAGTCGATCATTATAGTGAACGATTCGGACCGGGCTACTTCATAGACACCAAAGGCAACCGATTGGGTATACACCAAGGATTCCCCAACTACACCATCGGTCAACGTAAAGGACTCGGCATCGCACTCGGACAACCAATGTTTGTTGTTGCCATCCACCCGGAAGACAACACCGTTGTTCTCGGCAACAAAGATGAATTGCAAGGAAAAACATTCTATGTCCAAAACATCAACCTGATGAAATACGCCCAATTGCCGGAAGGATTGGAAGTAACCGCTAAAATCCGTTACCGCAATGACGGCGGGAAAGCCTCTCTTTTTCAAGAAGCCGACCGCCTGCGAGTAATCTTCAACGACAGTATGGATTCCATCACCCCCGGTCAAAGTGCCGTATTCTACGATGAAGACGATGTCATCGGCGGAGGAATCATTGAAAGCTGCTAATGAGCGGCTTCCAACTTCCCTTCTATAATTTCTGTAATAATACTCGTCAGACTAACCCCCATCACACGAACCATTTTGGGAACAAAACTATTCGCCGTCATACCGGGAGTTGTATTCACTTCCAGCATAATCACCTCATCCCCCCGCACAAAACCATCCATCCGGATGATACCTTCACACCTCAATAAATCGTACACTTCCGAAGCCATATCCTGAATCTGATCCGTCACTTCCTCTGAAAATCGTCCGGGAATAATCTCATCCGACATCGTCGCATCATATTTTGCTTCATAGTCAAAAAACTCTTTCTTAGGGACTACCTCCGCCACCGGGAAAATCACCTTCTTATCGCCCACTTTATACAATCCGCACGTAAATTCCGTTCCGTCAATAAACGACTCCACCAACACTTCCCTGCATTTACTAAAAGCCTCCTTCATCGCTGCATCAAAATCTTCGACAGTTTTCACCTTTGACACCCCAAAACTGGAACCTTCAGCATTCGGCTTTACAAAACAAGGTAACCCGACAGTCTCCAATACCGACTCTTTATCATAAACCTGCCCCCGCATCAACATCACCGGATCAGTCGTTTGAATGCCAAAACCTTTCAAATAATTCGTACAAGTATATTTATCAAACGTCAACGCCTCGCAAAGTGTACTACACGTCGAATAAGGAACACTCATCATATCCAAATAACCTTGCAGCATCCCGTTCTCCCCCGGATTTCCGTGTATCGTGATATAAGCAAAATCAAATACAATCTTCCGACCGCCACAATCAAACGAAAAATCATTTTTATCCACCGGATATTTCTTCTCATCCATAACAACCTGCCAATCCCGACCGTGCAATATCATCAGATATTTATTATAACGTTCGCCGTCAATTTCCGAAAAAATATGATTTCCTGATTTTATTGAAACTTCATATTCAGCAGAATTACCTCCTGCAATAACTACAATATTCTTTTTCATAATCCTATGCAACTCCTGTTGCGTTCTAATTTACAAATTAAACGATAGCAAAAAATCCCCGTTTCCTACATATATAAAGAAATATTTCTTTTCAACTTGCAAAAATACCTTTCAATTTTCAATTTTCAATTTTCAAAAGCAAATATTTCCTATCCTTCTTCATTATCCAATTTCACCTATTCCCCAATAGCCTCCACCAGCATACAAAAAACGAAAAACTTGATTACATTAAATAATTGTCACATTATTTCAACGCATCCAAACAACTTATTCCAAGATGATTATAAAAGCAATTCTATAAATCCATTGACTTATTGGATTTTTTATAACTTTGCAACATTAATCTCCGAGTGTGCAAAAAGATGATGTTCATATATTAGAGGCTGTCAATAAAAAGAACAGCAAATTGTATAAATACGTATACACAACATATTATGCATCGTTATGCCGCTATGCAAAACGATTTGTAGGAGATATTTGTGATGAAGAAGATTTAGTACAGGAAATATTTGTTAAATTGTGGGAAAAAGAAATCTTTTTTACAAATCTCAAAGCACTCTCTACTTATCTCTACCGCTCTGTTTATAATGCTTGTTTAATCTATATCCGTGATCACAAAGCTGAGAGAAGTAGCGAGCTTTTGGATGTTCAAGTTTATGAATCAGAAGACAACGAGCGATATCTAATCGAAGAAGAATATTTCCGACAAATCTATATTGCGATCAATAATCTTGGGACACAGAGGAAAACTATTATTTTAATGTCTTTAGCAGGAAAAAGTAACGAAGAGATCGCTACCGAATTAAATATTTCTATCAATACAGTTAAAACTTTAAAAAGAAGGGCTTACAATGATCTTCGAAATATATTGCCTTTGCCGGCCTTCTTTCTTCTCTTAAATTCATCAGGCTATTTATTTCCAAATCTGCTTCATTGAAACGATTAATTATTATTTTTCATTTTTTTCTCCAAACCGTCACCCTTTTTTCAAAAAATGTGTTTATAGAGAAAACAACAGAGAAATGGATCGAATATTAAAAATAGTCAGATTACTTCATAAATACAAAGCCGGGAAACTGACTCCAGAGGAGTATGCCGAGCTACAAGAATGGTTGAGCCCTGAAAAAAATCGAATCCTGGCGGAAAAAATATTATCCGATGAACGAGAAAAAGAGGCCTTAGAAGAACTAACCAACTACGATTCAAATCGGGCTTATCACCAATTTACACAACAAATCTCCCGCCCTCGCATCCAGCATAGATGGTGGTGGGTTGCAGCGATGCTATTGCCTTTAGCTATAGCTATCGCTCTATTTTTAAAAATAGACAACAACACTATTTTCACAAAGGATCCATTCGCACAACAAAGCGAAACGCCCGCTAAGGTGGAAGTAATATTAACCTTAGGCGATGGGCAAAAAGTCGTGTTAGAAAAAGATCGTCCCGTTTGTATTCGCAATATAAGCGGAATAATGATCCATACCGACTCTTCAGGCTTAGTCTATCAAGGAGAGGTGATCGAAAAAGAACAACTGACATACAATGAAGTGTATGTACCACGACGAGGGGAATACACCTTGCAGCTTTCTGATGGCACTCGTATCTTCTTAAATGCCGATTCACGCTTAAAATACCCGGAGACCTTTAAAAAAGACTGTCGGGAAGTGGAATTAAGCGGTGAAGGTTATTTTGAGGTAACAAAAGATCCCAAACGTCCCTTTTTTGTAAAAGTCGGTGATACAAAAATATGTGTATTAGGCACTGCGTTCAATGTCAATGCCTATAAAGAGATTCCGGAAATTAAAACAACTTTGATTAGCGGAAAAGTAAACATCGTATACCAAGATCAAACCTTAGAGTTGATTCCGGGCGAACAATCTCGTTTCAATAAAAACGATGCCTCCTTGCAAAAAGAACGTGTAAACGTTTCGCTTTATACCGCTTGGAAAGATGGATTATTTAAATTCGAACACGAAAATTTAGAACACATTATGATGATCCTCGAACGTTGGTATGACATTCAAGTGTTTTTTGAAAGTCCACATTTAAAAGAATATTTATTTTCAGGGGATTTGAAGAAATATGATACGATTGAAGAACATTTGAAAATGTTAGAAATGACCACGAATATCCATTTCACCATTCAAGATCATTCGGTATTTATCAGCAACAAATAACGTTCCTTTATTGGGGTCGGAAGTCAACAACTCAAAGATCAAACATCCAATGATCCCAAGCGGACAAGACAACAAAAAAAAATAACATATAAAATGATGATTATGAATAAAATGAAGTAAGCAACCAAAAAGAAGTCAATGTTTTTTTATTCCATTGACTTTCAATTTTTCAACCTTTCAATTCCGACCCAAATAAAGGAACGTTTTTTATGGTTATATAGAATAAAAAGGGGAGCCAGGTGGTAGGACACCCAACTCCCGAGAAAGTGTTAATTTGAAATCTTAACCTTACAAATTTATGAAAAAAAAATGGACAAATCGGAGTCTTTGTTGGCTATTCCGATGTAAAAAACAATGGTTAGTTATGAAATTGTTTTGCATTTTATTGATTGTATTCGTATTACCAGCTTCAGCGGCTGTCTATTCTCAACAAAAAATAGATATTCGTTTGGAGAATGTGACGATCGAAACGCTCATCAAGGAAATCAAATCAAAGGTAAAATTGGATTTTTTGTACAACATCAATGAGCTGGAGAAAAATGGTAGAATATCTGTCCAAATGGATAAAGCCACGGTAGAAGAAATTCTGCACGAAGCCCTAAAGGGAAAATCACTCAATTTCTCTATCGTAAACGATGTTGTCGTGATCCGTCCGGAAAATCTAACAACTACCCCCCAGACGCAAGAGGTGATCAAAGGAATAGTAAAAGACAAAGACGGGACAGCAATTCCCGGAGTTTCTGTTTTACTCAAAGGAACCAATGTCGGAGTCATTACAAATGCAGCAGGTCGTTATGAAATTATCAAACCGAAGGATAATCCGATTGTATTGATTTTTTCTTTTATTGGTATGAAGAAAAAATCAGTGACTTACCAAGGACAAAATTCGTTGGATGTAACAATGGACGAAGATGTGTACGAATTAGCAGAAGCAAATGTCATACACACCGGTTATCAAGATTTGGATCGTCGTCGACTCACCAGTGCCATCACATCAGTCAGTTCAAAAGATGTTTTAGTTCCCGGTATGACCAGCATCGATCAAGCATTGGAAGGGCGTATTCCGGAATTGATGTTAATTAATAATTCGGGTGAAGTGGGATCCACTCCTCGTATTCGTGTTCGCGGAACTTCATCATTGATGGGCAATCGGGAGCCTTTATGGGTATTAGACGGTTTTATTATGCGTGATCCGGTAAATGTCAGTAATGACGACTTAAACAATCCCGACTACATCAACATCGTCGGGAACGCGATTGCCGGCATCAATCCTCAAGATATTGAACGAATTGACATTTTGAAAGATGCGGCAGCTACCGCTCTTTACGGTACACGGGCTGCCAACGGTGTCATTGTAGTTACCACCAAAAAGGGTGCCATCGGTCCGGCGCGTTTCTCTTATAACCACTCTTCTAAATTCACTCGTCGTCCTCGTTATTCCGATAGAAATGTCAACCTAATGAATTCACAAGAACGGGTACAATTTGGTAAAGATCTAAGTGATTTGCACTATAATTTTCCTTCCAGTATGCCAATGGTGGGCTACGAAGGAGCTTTGAACAATTATTACACCGGTAAGATTGATTACGATCAATTTTTAAAAGAAGTTTCTCGCTACGAAATGGTCAATACAGACTGGTTCAAAGTACTGACACGCGACGGTTATTCACACGATCACACCCTCAGTGTTTCCGGTGGTAATCCCAATGTACGCTATTATATTTCAGTCGGTTACAACCGGGAAAACGGAGTCTCTAAAACGACCTATACAGACCGCTACACCACCCGATTAAATTTGGATGTCAATTTTACAGAAAAAATAAAAATGAATTTCTCTCTAAACGGAAACGTTCAGAAAAAAAATCACTTAGCAGATGGTATAGACGCGATGGATTATGCCTACAATACCACCCGCGCATTGCCCTGCTACAATGAAGACGGTTCGTTATATTATTATGGAAAATCAAGTACAAAACGCTGGAGTGAAAACTTTAGGTATAACATCCTAAATGAAATAGAGAATAGTTCCAATGGATACGATGGAAACACCATAAGTGCCAATTTGGATTTAAAATACACCATTTTAAAAGGGTTCGATGTAACGGTAGCCGGAAGTTATAGCCGTAACAACACCTTGCAGGAACAATGGTGGGGAGAAAAAAGTTTTAAGATCGCTTGCTTAAAGAACGGTGAGTTAGAAGATGCTCCACGACCTAATAAAGAAGGATATTGTGAATTACCTTATGGCGGAATCCTTAAAACAAACAATTCAATGGGAGAGAGCTATACCTTACGGGCACAATCTGATTACCATAAATATTTTGGTCCGGATGATCAACACATGATTAACGTGATGGCTGGTTTTGAAATGAACGGAAGCACCTCCAAAACCATTGGAGATGAAAGTCGGGGCTACCTGAAAGAACGGGGCTTACAATTCGTGGATCAGGTGGATTTAGATTTGTTTCCGGAATATAAAACATGGATCAACCAAAATCATCGAAATATCGGTTATGGCATCTCTCATCAGGTATCAGGGTATTTGACGTTAAGTTATAGTTATAAAAACCATTTCACTGTCAATGCAAACGGTCGGTTCGATGCTTCCAATAAATTCGGTAGTCGGAGTAATGAGAAATTTTTACCCATTTGGTCGGTTTCCGGTATGTGGAACCTAAAAGAAAACATATTGAAGGATTTTGAATTTTTAACCGATGTACGCTTCAGAACTTCTTTTGGTATACAAGGAAATATGCTGGAAGATCAGAGCCCGAATTTAATTATCAAACAAGGGAGAATAGATCCGGTGTATAATGAAAATATTTCAACGATTTCCCGTTATCCAAATCCGAATTTGAAATGGGAACAAACGAAACAAATGGATGCCGGATTGGATATTTTATTGTTTGATTCCCGTTTGGGATTAGACGCTTCCATATACTATAAGAAGACCAACGACTGTTTTACAAATGTGCAAGTTTCATCTGTCAATGGCGTACCGGGAAATTCTTATGTGATGAACGGCGGAAACCTATCAAATAGCGGTTATTCATTAGGCGTAAAAGGTACTCCTGTGAAAACAAAAGATTTCCAATGGAATGTTTCAACCTATTTTGATGGAAACTTCAATAAAGTAAAATCGGAAACAGTCGAAACATATCAAATTGGAGCTTATCTAAACGGGTTAGCACTGGTAGACGGGAAAGCCATCAGTAGTTTTTTCTCTTATAAATATATAGGATTAAATCCTTCCAACGGTACACCGATGTTTGATGATTACCACGATCGCCAACACCTATTGGAATATAAAAATTTGGAAGAAACCGTTTTAATGGCAATGGAAAAAAGCGGACAGCGTGATCCGATTTTTAGCGGTAATCTTTCCAATACGTTTACGTACAAGAGCTTGTCGATTTCTATGAATTTATCCTACAGCTTAGGCTCAAAAGTACGTCTATTCCCGCTGTATTCTCCTATTCGTGCAGGTGTCAGTTCTGCTGACAATGTACGGAAAGAATTCATCAACCGCTGGGTAGCCCCCGGAGATGAAAGATATACAGATGTTCCCGTTATTATGAGTCCGGCAGATCCCGAATACGAACAATATGGCAAACACTTCTCCTCCACTCCTGACAGCAAGCACGTACAAGATTTCGCAACAAGCGTATGGGATATGTACGACAATTCAGACCTTCGGGTGGTCAGCGGCAATTATTTGAAATGTTCCTCTTTTTCCATCCGGTATAATTTTGATGCCAAATTGCTAAAGAAAACACCTCTTACAAATTGTTCGATCAGTCTCAACTCACTGAATCTGTTTACGTTGTCAGCAAAAGCATTGAAGGGACAAGATCCATCGCAAGCCGGTTTTGCTAAACCGAATCTTTCGATTCGTCCATCTTATACATTACAATTTAATGTTACATTCTAAATTTCAGCAATATGAAAAAAATGATTTATTATATAGCCTTGGCGTTCTTATGGGGCGGATGTAGTAACTATTTGGACGATTATTCACAAGACCTGGTAGTTGCCAAAACAGTCTCTCATCTCGACGAGGTGATGCTGGGGAGCGGATATCTACCAACGTATGAATTAAAGGAAATTGTCAGCGGACCGGTCTGTTGGTGGCTACACGTATTGGATGATGATATCAATACCGTGATTCATTTCAATGCGGGTCCCCGTTTGAATTGGATGGACGGATCGATTTTCGGTTACACTACTTGGCAACAAGAAGTGGGACAAAATTATAAGAAAACGGGAACAGCAGATGACGGGGGTACGTGGAGCACGCTCTATCAGCATATCAACTCAGTGAACATTGTATTGGCAGAATTAGATGAAGTGAGTCAAAAAAATGAACAAGATCGCTTAGATGCCTTACGGATCAAGGGAGAATGTCATTTCTTACGGGCACAATTCTATTTATTATTGTCCAATCTTTATGCAAATGCCTATAATCCGGCAGATGCAACAACAAAACTGGGAGTTCCTGTAAAACTGACCAACTATGTAGAGCACGATAAAGACAAAGAATCACAATTCGACCGAGGCACGGTAGCCAATGTGTACGACCAAATGGTGAAGGACCTGAAGGCTTCAGTAGATTATTTCACCCAAAGTCCACAAAAGAAACCCTATTACCGGGCCTCTAAAGAGGCGGCTCTCTTATTATTGAGCCGTGTCTATCTCTATCGTCAGGAATGGGCGAATGCCAAACAAGCCGCGAGTGATTTTCTGACACTGAAAAACGGATTACGGAATTTTGCCAATATACCCGATGGAGATATAGCGATTTCAGAAGAAAGCCCGGAAATCATTTTTTCACAAGGGTCGTTAAATGTTCAAAATGCTTTTTCCGGAGACGGAGGTGATTTATGTATCTCCGGCGATTTATATCAAATGTACGATACAATGGATTACCGCCGAAGTTTATATTTTGCCAAATCTGTTAACTCAGACAGTATTGGTTTAGCTCGAAAATATAGAATGGGAACACGTCGTTCCAAAATATCAGACATATTTCTACTCCGTACGGCAGAAGGATATTTGAATATGGCAGAAGCTTGTGCAATGCTGGGCGAAGATCCCTCCGATTGGATCAACCAATTGAGAAGAATGCGAATAAAAGGCTACAAAGATGTGACTCTCGGCAGTAA
Organism: Odoribacter sp.; assembly: GCA_036657595.1. Classification (GTDB taxonomy): domain Bacteria; phylum Bacteroidota; class Bacteroidia; order Bacteroidales; family Marinifilaceae; genus Odoribacter. The sequence continues at coordinate 17,455 of JAVXFZ010000017.1, forward strand.
TGCGATCGAGCAAGTACGTGCCGAACGAAGAAAAGAGTTATGTTTAGAAGGTCACCGTTGGTTTGATCTACGACGATACGCCGTTTGCCAAAAAGCACCTTTTAAAAAGGTTATCGACAGAACCTATGCGCTTTATAATATAGACAATAAGAATTTATTCTTACACGCCGAAATATTCCGCTTAGAAATGGACGATCCGGCTTATACATTTGCTATTCCGAAAGCCGTTTTGAAGTTCGACAAGGATATGCCGGATAATGACAGAGAAAAACGGGAATATACCCGCCAAGTGTTTGTAGATTTTAATTCGGAAACTCAAAATTAAATAGAACGATGAAGAATATAATGCTATTTATCCTGGCGCTCAGCTTGCTGGGATGTGATAAAACAGAAAAGCTGACTCCATCAGTAAGATATGATCGATTCTATTTTATTGTGGACGACACAACAGATGCAGTACAGCATAGACGCTTTGAACTCTATGAGAAATATGGGGTGCCGGTGTATTTCAATGATACCATTGGGCGGATCTATATAAAAACAGATGTCTATGGGGATTCCGTGTTTAAATACGAAACTTTGGATATGGCGTGGGGATTCACCTCCTATGAAAAAACAACATATCGCTATGTCTATATGACCGACTCCATCAAGCAAATGCAAGCATTGGATATTGCAGAGAGTTTTTTGGAAGCCGCCGAAACCCCTCTTTATCCCTTTAACATCTTTGTGGTAACATCGGCAGAAAAAGTAGATGAACGCGATGCCAGCACTCCATATAAAAAAGGTGAATTTATCATCGGTTATCGCACCTTGTTATTAACGGGGGATTGGCCTAAAAATAAGATCCCTACAATGCCAAAACTGCTGATGAAAGGTTTATTGAAGACAAAAATTGCAAATTTCCCTGACCAACTGGAAGTATTCAATAAGGTATCAGAGAAAGCTTGGTATGGTGGAATTGGATGGACGGTACTGACCAAAGATGCTCCGGACGGTTTTTATACATCACCGATAAGAGAAGGATGGTGGGGAGAAAAAAACCATACCCCGGAACAATTGCTGTATATCCGGGATAGTATACGAAGGATTATTGGACCATTCGGATTTGTAGACGGAGATTCCAAATCAGGAGGATATATGACACCTAATAACGCAACAGAGGATATGGAAGCGTATATTACTGAAATGTTAAGGTTTCCGCCGGCTGAATTTAAAAAGCTATGGGCAATGGCTCCATTAGTAATTAAAAAATACGATATTTTATACGATATCATATCGAATAAATTAGGAGTTCAACTATAAAACAAAAATAGGATGAAAAAGATAATAATCGCTCTGTTGAGCATCACAATCTACTATGCCTGTACAGACGAAAATACAGTGAACATCGTCCGACCGGAAGTCTCCTTTTCTGATTTCTTAGATGTTCGGGATTCAAGCATATATAAATGTGTCACCATTGGTGATCAAACGTGGATGGCGGAAAATTTAAATTACCGTTCCTTTTTAGGAGGATATGGTGGATGTTATACCTATAGCGAAGACAATCTGGATGTGCTGGAACTGGAAGTAAATTCAAAATTATTTGTCGATTCAGTCAATCTGATACTTGCTCGAAAAGAGATCCTTGACATAGAAGGTGTGGCGGCAGCCAAACAACCGGCTCAGATTGTTAAAAGTAGATTGAGATATGTAACAATGGGGTTATATACTCCAACAAAATTAATCGGTATGGTTGCTCAGTTTCCACAAGCGGTGGGTGTTTTAACTCGGGCACGAACCAATTTAATGCCTTTGGCTATTCACGATGCCTACGTAAAAAATTTAGAGAAAATTGAATCGGAAAACGGGCAATACTCAAAGGATTATGGTCTTCTATACACTTATCAAGCAGCTTTAGAGGCGGTGCCTGAAGGTTGGCGATTACCTACCGATGAAGATTGGAAGGTATTGGAAAAAACATTGGGAATGAATCCTGCCGAAGCAGAGCGGATGAATGAATGGAGAGGAGAAATGGAAGGAGCTTTACTAAAAGAAGGCGAATCCGGATGTGGATTTAATGCTAAATTAGGTGGTGCAAAATTATATGGTACTTCATTAGCCTCTCATTATTTTGACAAAAAGGCCTATGGCTACTTCTGGACAAGTACATCAATGAATCAAAATGATTCAACAAGAGTTGCCGTGACGAGGGAATTGTTTGTCAACAGTAATCAGATTTTACGGAGTACGGCTATATTAACGGCAGCCTATCACGTGCGTTGTATAAAAAAATGAAAATGAAAATGAAGAAGATTGTATTAGTTTTATGTGTATTGTTTCTTGTGGGGGGAAGCAGCTTTGCCCAAAACGAAAGTATGTACGGGGAGGTAGTAAAAGCAGATGTGAAAATGAAGTATGTATATTCGTTTGAGGAGGCTTTACGAAAATCAAGGGAAGAAAAAAAACCGATTTTTTTCAATTGTTTTGCCGATTGGGCAATTCCCTGCCACAGTATGAACAAAGCCGTATTCAATGATGCTGCGTTTGCCAAATGGATGGATCAGCATTTTGTAAATTTCTTTATAGATGTCACGACTGCTGAAGGACGCCCCTTAGCTGACCGCTATAAAATTACCTTTATGGCCCACTATCTGGTACTGGATAGCAATGGAGAGATTCTCCTACGAGTGGTTGGCGGAAGTAAATTACCGGAGTTTCAAGATATATTAGCCTTGGCATTAAGTCCGAAAACTTCGTTGGCAGGAATGAACAAAAGTTACGATGAAGGAGAACGCAGCCCAAAATTCCTATTGAATTACACAAGAGTTTTACAATTAGCGAACGAAGACGAGAAATATGGAAAAGTAGCCGACGAATATTTTACTAAAATAAAAAAATCAGATTGGTCAAAAAAAGAGAATTGGAAACTTTTTTCAAGCAAGACGAAAAAAACGGGCGATGCGATGTTTCAGTATTTACTGGAACACAAAGCAGAATTTGTTAAAAATAACGGACAAGAAGCCGTGGATAATAAAATCGTAAAATCTTGTTTCAGTGATGTCTACACAATGGCAACAGACAACAGCACTTACGATGCCACGAAATTGTTGAATATTTATATGATCTTGCAGAAAGGGGCTGTTCCAACGGATAACGTTATTTTTCCTATCTATGACATTGCCAAATACAGAGGAGAGAAAAAGATCGGGAAAATGATGGATGTATTTGAAAAAGGCTTCACCGGACTGGATGAAAGAGCAATGGTCGGATTGGATTTATCGCTGAATGAACTGAAAGATTTATCGACAGAAGACCGAGGACGTGTCGTAAATTATCTAACTAAGAAAATGGAGAAATTGGAGGGTAATGTAGTCAAATACTATCAGGATGCGCTCCAAATGCTGACAGATTTTCACGGGATCAGCTTCAGTGATCTCTCATTTGCCGATGCATTGAAAAAGGCAAAAGAAGAAAACAAATTAGTATTTATGGATTGCTTCACCTCTTGGTGCGGACCTTGTAAAATGATGAGCAAAGAGGTATTCTCACAACAAGTGGTCGGCGACTTCTTCAACGCACATTTTATAAACCTAAAGGTAGATATGGAAAAAGGTGAGGGCATGGAATTATCAAAGAAATATAAAATCAAAGCCTACCCCACAATGTTAGTATTGGATGTAGAAGGAAATGTGGTTTATAAAATATTGGGCGGACAAAGTGTGAAGGTCTTTATGGACAAAATACAACGGGGACTGTCACAAGGTGTCACTTACGATAGCCTTCAACAAAAGTATGAGGCAGGCGAACGGTCAACAGCATTTATGGTAGATTACCTCTTGACAATGTCAGATGGTGGAGACATCAGAAACATACAAGAAGAAGTGAAAAAATATATGGCTGCGCTAAAACCGGAAGAAAGATTTAGCGCGCCCGTATGGAAACTGTATGATACTTTTGTAGATAAATACACCTATCCGGAATTTGAATTTTTAGTAAACAATCGACATAAATTTGCCGAATCAATCGGAGAAAAAATCGTCAATCAAAAGATAGAGGGAATCATATTCCCCGTGATGTTGGGCTATTTGAAAGGAACAAACAACCAACAGGAGCTGGAAAATGTACAGCAATTGGTACAAAATGCAAAATTGCCGGCTGATTTCTCCTTATCAATTTTGAACGAAATTGTCAAATTGTTTGAAAAAAAGGACATTTCAAAGATATTGGATATCTATGAAAACCGGATTGCAAAATTACAGGATGCTCACACCCGCTTAAATCTGGATATATTGCTGAATGAGCTGCTGAAAAATGCTTCAGCCCAAGAAAAAGAACGGGCATTGACTTATGCAAAAAAATGCGAAGAAACGGCAGATCCGAAAGCATTGAACGGTTATAAAGCATTAGTGCAGGCATTGACAAAATGAATATCCGACAAATCATTGGAATCATTGGGCTCATAGCCTGGTGTATAGGATCGGAAGGGGTTTGTGCGCAATTTTGCGCACGAATCCCTTTTCGTTATGAAGGAGGAAAACTCTTAGTGAACGCAAAGGTAAACGGAGAGCCCGGGAATTTCATATTCGATACAGGAGCTCCGGTATGTATCACTCATTCGTATGCCACACGACTGGGAATAAAGGGTGGAAAAGAAGTCAGATTTCAGGACTCGAATGGGCAAATTAATACATCAAAAGTACTAACCTTAAATAGCTTGCAATTAGGAGATGTCGATTTCAAGCAAGTGGAATGTGCCATCTTCAACAAAGGAGATCAAATTGAGAATTTCGGAGTAGACGGAATTATCGGCTACACCCTATTGATGGATAAGATCATCGGATTAGACGGAAAAGCGAAAGAGATCATCCTTTCCGACAATCCGGATTACTTCAGTTTAAATCCGGCGTGGGCGTGTGAAATGGTGGGACATTCATACCTCCCAATGGTGGAAATAAAAATGGGAGAAACGATTGCCGATACCGTGATGTTCGACAGCGGCGCCGGCGGGTTCTATGACCTATCGGAAAAGAGCTTTGAGCGATTACGAAATACGGATCGTTTACAGATAATCAGCAAGGGACACGGCATCCTGTCGCTGGGTGCCGGAGGATTAGAAAACACCTGCATAAAGTATCGGGTGAAAATACCACTTTTCACCCTGTGCAGCGGACTATTTAACAATGTCACCAGCCTCACAACCAGTGGTGGTTCACGCATAGGAGCCGGACTATTGGAATATGGAAAAGTAACCATTGACTACCGCCGTCACCGTTTTTATTTTGAACCCTATAGCGAGGAAGCGCCGAATCTCTACCAAAAGGAATGGAATGTAATCATTACCGTTATGAACGACCAATTGACCGCCGGATTTATTTGGGAAAGTATGGAAGGACAATTGGAAGGTGGCGAGAAAATCGTAGAAGTCAACGGACAACGCTTTGACAAAGTGAATGCTTATCAAGCAATGACCACTCATTTGGTCAATCTTTCGGGAGAGGAAGGAGAAATTGTCGTAATTGATCGAAAGACGGGAGAAGAACGTCGTCTCCGAATCAGCAGAGAATAAAATCATTAAATTCTGCAAAAATCAGACATTGCAGAAATGGAAATGTAAAATCTGGCACGCGGTTTGTTGCAAAAGCACGAAACAAACCGCCATACCGGACCAACGTAATTTGTCAGTACCTCCGATCAGCTAAATGAAAACGGAAACCGATAAACCCATCGCTGTCGTGAAGCGACTTTTAACCTGATTCATCTTTATGAAGCCGACCGATCTGACACAAGGCAGTATTTTTCGAAGCCTGTGGATTATGGCAGTGCCATTGATTTCCGCCTCCTTCGTCCAAATGGCATACAGTATGACCGATATGCTGTGGTTGGGACACTTAGGAAGCGAAAGCGTTGCTGCCGCAGGAGCTGCCGGATTCTTCACTTGGCTGTGCAACGCCCTGTCATTTATGACCAAAATCGGAGCAGAAATCACTATATCGCAATCCATTGGTGCCAAAGACAAAGAGCGGGCAGCCCATTATGCCGCACAAGCAGTCAAACTTTCCGCTCTAATCGGCATCTTATATGCCTGCTTCATTTTCTTATCCGCGCCGACCTTGATCGGACTTTTCCATTTCGACACTTCTATTTCCGATCAAGCCATTACCTATATGCGCATCATCGTTCCCGGCTTATTCTTTCAATTTAACAACAACACGTTTAGCGGACTTTACAACGGTCAAGGCGACAGCCGCAGCCCGTTCAAAATCACAGCCGTTGGATTGATCGTCAACATCCTACTCGACCCCTTACTGATATATGGCTACGGACCATTCCCCGCCTTAGGGACGGCAGGAGCAGCCATTGCCACCGTGTTGGCACAACTCGTAGTTTACAGCCTATTTGCCCGGCGGATATTCAGCGATCGTTTCCCGCTGGGAAGATTACATCTATTCTCCGGATTTAAAAAAGATTTTTCTCTACGAATCATCCGATTGGGCTTGCCTGTCAGTATGCAAAATGCCTTGTTTGCTATGTTTTCCCTCACCTTAGCGACGGTTGCCGCCCGTTGGGGAGCGGTTGGTGTAGCCACCCAAAGCATCGGTGCCCAAATCGAAGCCATATCGTGGATGACTGCCGCCGGATTCTCTACCGCCTTAGCCGCCTTCACCGGACAAAACTATGGTGCCGGAAACTATGAGCGCATCCGTCAAGGTTATCGGATGACCTTAAAAATTGCCGGTTGTATCGGACTATTTGCCGGCATCCTGTTCTTTGTTTTCAACCGAGAAATTTTCAGCCTTTTCGTAACAGAAGAAACAGCCATCGACGCCGGTGGGAAATACCTAAAAATCTTAGCCATCTCCCAACTCTTTATGGTCACAGAATCAGTCACTGCGGGAGCATTCAACGGATACGGACACACAATACCCCCCGCACTCACCAGCATCCTTTTAAATGCAGCCCGCATTCCAATGGCATTTCTCCTCGTCAGCTTCCCTTTCTTTGGACTGACAGGCATTTGGTGGAGCATCACCCTTTCCAGTATTCTGAAGGGCATACTCCTTCCCCTATGGTACTTACACTTTCAACGTTATCGAATGCCGAAAGCGATCCCACAAACGAATGAACACCATCAATTTCCCCTTTCCAAAAAGGGAAAACAATAAAGAATTATTTCTCTAATATTTTGCTTGCCAATAAAAAAGAAGTAAATTTGACGTCGGAATAAAAAACCACTAAAAGATAAAACAGTTTAAGTATAACAATAAAATTATTACAAAATGAAAGTAACCGTTGTTGGTGCAGGTAATGTTGGTGCAACATGTGCTAACTGCATTGCAGAAAAAGACATTGTAAACGAAGTAGTCCTTCTGGATATCAAAGAAGGCGTAGCAGAAGGTAAATCATTGGATATGTGGCAAACCGCTCCTATCAATCTTTACGACACACGCATCAAAGGTGTGACAAATGATTACGAAGCCACCAAAAATTCCGATGTCGTTGTCATCACATCCGGACTTCCCCGCAAACCGGGAATGAGCCGTGACGACTTAATTTCAACCAACGCCGGAATCGTTAAATCGGTGACAGAGAACATCATCAAACATTCTCCGAAGACCATCATCATCATCGTTTCCAACCCATTGGACGTGATGTGTTATTGCGCTTATTTGGCTGCAAAAATTGATTCTTCACGCGTATTCGGTATGGCAGGCGTACTCGACACCGCCCGCTACCGTGCCTTTTTGGCAGAAGCATTGAACGTATCTCCCAAAGACATTCAAGCATTACTCTTAGGCGGTCACGGCGACACAATGGTGCCACTGCCACGCTACACCTCCGTTGGCGGTATTCCGGTGACAGAACTCATCAGTGAAGAAAAACTAAACGCCATCATCGAACGCACAAAAGTAGGAGGTGGAGAACTCGTTAAACTGATGGGAACTTCTGCTTGGTATGCTCCGGGAGCTGCCGCAGCACAAATGGTCGAAGCCATCATTCGCGACCAAAAACGAGTATTCCCGGTATGCGCAATGCTCAATGGTGAATACGGAATGGAAAACATCTACTTAGGTGTTCCGGTCATCTTAGGTAAAAAAGGCATCGAAAAAATCATCGAAGTAAAATTGGAAGCCAAAGAAAAAGAATTATTGTCAGCATCTTCAAAAGCAGTAAAATCTGTCATGAGCGTTCTCGACGATATGAAAATGTTCTAATCCCATCCAGTAAAATAAAAAGTAGGCTGTGTGAAAAACCATCACACAGCCTACTATTTAAATATACACGGGTTAAATATGGAGCATTTCATCTTTCACCTTCCCCTAATTTTGTCCCACAACCAAAGGAAACACGGAAAAATGAAGAAAAAAAAGCACCTAAAAGCTTGCCATTTCACCACATCCACCAACATCCCCTACCCTCCTCCCAAAACAACGGTCATTCCGATAGAAATCGTCGAATTAGAGGACAATAGTTTCCACCTGATCGTAAGCGTCGAAATAGACGGCATTCGAGGCGATATGATCATAGACACAGGAGCCTCCGTTACCGTCATCGACCCTCAAATATTTCCGGAAAAAAGAAAAGATGATCAGATCGTCCAAATGCAATCCGGCAGTGTCACCGGTCAAATCAACCGTGTCACACTCCTACAAGCCGAACATTTCAAAATTGGCAATCGGAAAATAAAAAAAATCCAATTAGCAGGCATTGACCTCAATTATGTCAACGACCTATACAACAAACACCTCCAACGTAAGATCATCGGACTACTTGGATGTGACTTTTGTGTCAAATATGGTGCGACAATTGACTACCGCCGAAAAGAACTATTACTAAATCTTTAAGCGGAAAAACAAACAAAAAAAACAAAAACAGATCTAAAATCTTAAATCTGATCACTTAAAATCAAATTTATCTGTTTTTTTAGAAAAAATATTATACTTTTGCGCATTAATATTGATGAAAGAATTAGTAAAAATTAAGTAATATAATAATCTATCGTAAAATGCAGAATAAAGGAGCGATTACATTATTTGCTATTGCCTTAGCATTAGTGAGTATTTACCAGTTATCTTTTACTTGGAAAACCAGTCGGGTAGAAAAAGCAGCGAAAGAATTTTCGCAAGGAAACCCGGATAAAGAAAAAGCATATCTGGATTCAATTGGCAATCAAGACGTTTACAACTTTCTTGGAATGGCCAAATACACTTACAAAGAATGTAAGGAGTTAGAAATCAACTTAGGACTTGACCTACGAGGCGGTATGAACGTCACGATGGAAGTTGACGTTGCAGATGTTGTACGCAGTCTGGCAAACTACACCCCGGACGAAGCCTTCAACCAAGCTTTACAGGAAGCTATCACAATGCGCGCCACCAGTCAAAAAGATTTCGTCACCTTATTCGGCGAAGCATTTGAAAAAATAGCGCCCAATGCCCAATTGGCATCACCCGATATTTTCGGAACGGTAGACTTAAAAGATAAAATCAAAATCGGAGCTACCAACAAAGAAGTTTTAGACGTTGTCCGGAAAGAAGCAGACGGCGCAATCGACAACACCTTCAACATCCTTCGTACCCGTATCGACCGTTTCGGTGTGGCACAGCCTAACATTCGTAAAGCTGACATCTCCGGACGTATCGTCATTGAACTTCCGGGTATCAAAGACGCACAACGTGTCCGGAAACTACTACAAGGAACTGCTGCCCTCGAATTTTTTGAAACATTCGATAATGGCGACTTCTATCCCTACTTAGCTACCGCAAACGAAAAAGCCCGCGACATCAATCAAGCTGCCGGAATTCTGGGCATTGGTTCAATAGACAGTACAAAAACTGACACAACGGCAAAGGTGACGACCACAGAGGCAACTCCAAAGGATACCACCACCAACAGCCTACTATCCAAGGTTTCAGCACAAGACACAGCCAACAAAATGCTGGCAAACGAAACAGAATTTAAAAAACAAAACCCTTTATTTTCCGTACTCACTCCGAGCATTGACCGGAACGGTCAAATCATTCCGAACGGTTCCATCGTCGGATACGCTCGTTTGAAAGATACCTCGGCAGTCAACGCCATCTTGGCTCTGCCACAAGTAAAAGCAGCTCTGCCGCGTAATGCACGCCTACTATGGGAAATGAAACCAAACGGCGAAGTCATCGCACTACACGCCATCAAAATCACCACCCGTGACGGAAAAGCTCCATTAGACGGAGGTGCTGTCTACGATGCCCGCCACGAATTTGATCACAACAACAGCGGTCGCCCCGTTGTATCAATGAGTATGACCGGTGAAGGTTCCAAAATCTGGGCTCGCCTGACCAAAGAAAATGTAGGTCACTGCATCGCCATCGTACTGGACGGCTTTGTTTGCTCTTCCCCCAACGTTAACGACGAAATCAAAGGAGGAAACTCTCAGATCTCCGGACAATTTGACGTCAAAGAAGCACAAGACCTTGCTAACATCCTGAAATCAGGTAAATTGCCTGCTCCTGCACGCATCATCGCTGATGAAATCGTCGGACCGTCTTTAGGTATCGAATCCATCCAATCAGGTATGTGGTCATTCGTGATCGCCTTCTGTTTGGTACTGGCATATATGTTATTCTTTTACAGCAAAGGCGCCGGTTTAGCTGCCGACATCGCGCTGTTCACCAACCTCTTCTTCCTATTCGGAGTACTGGCATCCATCGGGGCTGTATTGACCCTGCCGGGTATTGCGGGTATCGTCTTAACAATGGGTATGTCGGTCGATGCCAACGTATTGATCTATGAACGTATCCAAGAAGAGCTGAGAAGCGGTAAAGGAATGAAGCTGGCAGTAAAAGAAGGCTACAAACAAGCCTACTCAGCCATCATTGATAGTAACGTGACCACCCTTTTGACCGGTTTTATCCTCTACTATTTCGGAGAAGGACCTATCAAAGGTTTCGCTACCACTTTGATCGTTGGTATCTTTACCTCTTTGTTCACAGCCATCTTTATCACCCGCTTGATTCTGGACTACTCCACCAACAAGAGCGATAATGTACGTTTCACCACTCCTTTCACCACCAACTGGCTACGGGATGTTCATTTCCCGTTCCTCCAAAGGCGTAAAGTAGGTTATATCGTATCCGGCATCATCACCTTCATCTGCATCGTTTCCCTCTTCACAAAAGGTCTCGATAAAGGTATTGACTTTGTAGGAGGTAGAACATACACCGTTACATTCGATCAACCGGTACACGTAGAAGAAGTAGCTAAGAGCTTAGCCGTTGTTTACGGTAGTGCCCCTGAAGTAAAAACCTTTGGTGGCGAAAACCAAGTGAGAATCACCACCAAATACAAAATCGCTGACGAAGGGACAGAAGCAGATAACGAAGCAGAGGCTTTATTGTATCAAGGTTTACAGAAATACCTGCCCGATGGCACAAGCAAAGAAGTATTCTTGAGCGATTATCGCCAAATGTCACAGAAAGTAGGTCCGGCAGTGGCTGAAGACGTTACACGGTCAGCCATCTGGTCGGTTGTATTCGCCTTGCTCGTCATATTCGTTTACATTATGGTTCGTTTCACCAACTGGTGGTATGGTGCCGGTGCCGTTCTCGGTCTGACACACAACACCATCGTCGTGTTAGGTCTATTCTCCTTGTTCTCCGGTCTTCTACCGTTCTCTTTGGAAATTGACCAAGCATTCATTGCCGCCATTCTAACCGTTGTCGGCTACACGATCAACGACACCGTGGTTGTATTCGACCGTATTCGAGAATACCACCACCTATATCCGAAACGTGACGATATGGAAACCACCAACGCGGCTTTGAACTCAACCCTGCGCCGTACCTTCAGTACGTCATTAACAACCTTGATCGTAATGCTCGCTATCTTCATCTTTGGAGGTACCTCCATCAAGGGATTTGTGTTCGCCTTATTAATTGGTATTGTTGTCGGAACTTATTCTACTCTGTTCGTTGCCACCCCGTTGTCATACGACTTTAGAACAAGATTCTTCAAAAATAAAGAGATTGCCAAGAAATAAAACAATCTTATCATATAGAGAACCGTCTGGAAACAGACGGTTTTTTATTTGCTCTCCTTTTTTGAGCAAGTAAACTTTTTGCCATTTCATCCTATAAAAATCACCTTTTAAACATCCCCTTTTCGCCACTTCACTCTTACCTCATCCTTACATCAACTCCCATTCAACGCCTATTCATCTCTCATTCAACTCCCATACAAATAACTGATTAATAGCCGTCTATCAGAAATTCCATTTTTTCTCCTATTATTCAGCCGATAAGATGATAAAACGAACAAAATAATCTCATCGGTCGCAGCCCCGGCGATGAGCAAAAAACAATTTATAGTTTCTCCTTTTAAAATGCAACTGGCTTTCGGGCTTTCACTCTTTGTATTTCAACATAAATTTCTATATTTGTAAAAAAAAGATTGTTATGCGTCAGATACGGATATGTCTCGGAAGTTCGTGCTATTCGAGAGGAAATAACACTCACTTGGAAGTGATTCGGAAATATATCACAGAGAACCATTTGGAAGCCCAAATCACATTTTCCGGACATCTCTGCGAGGAATTGTGCAGCAGCGGTCCGATAGTCAAGATAGACGACAAGATATACAAAGAAGTGACTCTGTCGAGCCTCTACCGGATCTTGGAAAAAGAATTTCCACTCTGAAAGCTCTATCAATTACAAAAACAGCCGTTATGAATAAGTCAAAGGATTTGAAACCCATTTATACAGAACCGGAAAACTGTCAAGACTGCTACAAATGCGTGCGAGAATGTCCGGTGAAAGCCATACGAATAGAAAATAATAAGGCTTACATCATCGAAAAACGCTGCATCTATTGTGGGCATTGCACACAAGTTTGTCCCACCGGTGCCAAGAAAATCCGGGATGGTGTCAGCCGTGCCCGATTGATTTTGCAACATCACCCTCAAGTGATTTTATCACTGGCACCTTCGTGGGCTTGTGAATTTGAGAACCTACAAGCCCGTCAATTGGTCGCCGCCATTCGAAAGTTAGGCTTTTCTGCCGTTTCGGAAACGGCAATCGGAGCGGAATTAGTATCCGCGCGGGTGACCGATTATTTACAACAATCCCCTCCCGGAGTATATATTTCGTCGGCGTGTCCCGTTGTGGTAGAATACATCCGGAAGTATTCCACCGAACATATCAGTGCCATCACCCCTCTATTGTCCCCAATGCTTAGCCACGCAAAAATACTGAAACAGCACTACGGGGAGGAGGTAAAGATCATTTTTGCCGGTCCGTGTATTTGTAAAAAACTGGAAGCAGACAATTTTCGGGAATTGGTGGAAGTAGCCATCACCTTCAAAGATCTGAAAGGATGGTTAGAAAAAGAAGGCATCCATCCGGAGAATTTACCGGAAACCGAAGAGGATCATTTTGTTCCTTGGCAGGCGGGAATCGGTTCGCTATACCCCATTGAGGGCGGGATGTTGCCGGGCGTGAAAAGCGAAAGCAAGAAAATTGTCAAAATGGCATTTTCCGATCTCAGTAACATCAAAGATGTAATTAAAAACATAGACTGTCGGCGAAAAGAAGATTCCATCTTTCTGGAACTACTCGCCTGCAAAGGTGGATGTATCAATGGTCCGGCAAAATTGAGCCAAACCTCGCTGGCAATCAAACGATATAATATACAAAAACGGGTAAACACGGAACCCTTCGGTACGCCTGATGATCTGAGCGGTATTGATTTAAGTGTCAGCTACCGGATGGACGATTGCAGTAGCGGTAAGCACACGGAAGAAGAAGTGAAACAAGCCTTAGCAGCTGTCGGCAAGACTTGTCCTGAAGATGAATTGAATTGTAGCGGCTGTGGCTATGACAGTTGCCGCGACTTCGCGCTGGCGATGTTGGAAGGTAGGGCTGAAGAAAATATGTGCGTTTCGTATATGCGAAAAGTAGCACACGATAAGGCTACCGTATTGCTACAAAAGATCCCGGCGGGAATTTTATTGGTCGATAACGAATTGAAGATTTCAGATATGAATAGCTGCTGCGCCCATTTGTTGGGCGAAGAGGTGATCACGGTTTATGAGGCTTCACCGGGTTTGCAGGGCGTAGAGCTCAGTAAAATCTGTCCGTTCACCGATCTATTCCAAACAGTGCTTAGCAGCGGAAAGGAAATGACGGAACGAAAAATCCGAGAGCAAGATAAGATTTGGCTGCTCTCTATTTACAACATACAACCCCATCGACTTGTATTCGGTATTTTGCAAGATTTACGCGAGCCATACGTTCGGCAAGAATGGATGTTGGAGAAGACACGGGAGGTGATCCAAAAGCACATGGCTACGGTTCAGGAAGTCGCCTGTCTGCTGGGCGAAAACGCTGCTTTCACGGATGCCACCCTGCGCACTGTAATGGAGGCGACAGAAGCAAAACTTCGAAATGAAGAGTGAAGGCGAACAAAAGGATCGGGTGGTATATAAATGTGTCAATGAACTGAAACGATGAAAGAAAACGATATTTTTATTGAAGTGGACTGTTTCCAGAAGAACAAATCGGGAAACATCGTTTGTGGGGATAGTTTTATGTCGCAAAAGCTGAAAGACGAAGGACGTATGATCAGCGTACTCTCGGATGGGCTTGGAAGTGGTATCAAAGCCAGTGTACTGTCAACGATGACGGTGACGATGGCAATGAATTATACGGCAATGAATGAAAGTATCTTACAATCCGCTCTTTCGATCATCAATACGTTGCCGCAGGATCAAGTTCGGAAAATCAGTTATTCGACGTTTTGCATCTTTGATATTAATTATTTCGGGCATACAAAAGTGATTGAGTATGAAAGTCCGGCTGTGTATCTGTTTCGCCGTGGCGAACCGGTAGCGATTCAGAAAACGAAAATACCCATCGAACGAAAGGATTTAGAAAATACTTTTCTCTGGGTATCCGAATTTAAGTTGGAGAAAGAAGACCGGCTGATCTGCTTTTCGGATGGTGTCAGCCAGTCGGGAATGGGAACAGCCACGATGCCTTTTGGCTGGGATGCGGGAGTGGAACAATTCATTTCGGGCTTATTGAAGCAGCAACCCGACATATCAGCCCAAGAATTAAGCCGGAAAATAGTGCTTCGCGCAGAACGCAACGATAATTACCGATTGCTGGACGATTGCAGTTGTTGTGTTGTCTACCGTCGTACCCCTCGTAATTTGTTGATATGCACGGGTCCACCCTACGACGAAAAGAAAGACCGCTATCTGGCTGAAAAAGTCCGGGATTTTAAAGGCAAACGTATTCTCTGCGGAGGAACGACAGCGACCATCATTTCGCGTGAATTGAATCTCCCGTTGACGGTCAGTCTTCAGGTGACTGACAAAGAACTGCCTCCCCTTTCCTACTTGGAAGGCATTGATTTAGTCACCGAAGGCATCCTGACGCTCAGCAAAGTGGAACGCCTACTGAGTCAAGGGAATATAGAGAAATCACAAGGACCGGCAAATGAATTGGTGAGTTTGTTGCAAAACAGCGATCAGATCACTTTTATCGTCGGAACCCGCATTAATATCGCTCATCAAGACCCGAATTTACCGGTGGAATTGGAGATTCGGCGGAATGTTGTCAAGAAAATTAAATTTTTATTGGAAACGAAATTCCTGAAAGATGTAGAAATTAGCTATCTTTGACACTTTAAAGTAAGCATCCGACAAATTACACATAAAAGCAAGTATTTGAAATACAGATGACCTAATCGCACTATTATGGAAAAGATCAAATTGAAATTATGCGCGGGAACGATGTGTTATGTGATGGGAGGCGCTCAATTAATGGAAATTGAAGACCTGCTGTCGGAAGAAGAAAAACAATATGTTGAAATCACTCTCTCTCCGTGTTTACAGCAATGCAAAGATCAGGCAACTCCTCCTTTTGCAGAAGTGAACGGAGAATTGATTGTAAATGCCAATAAACAAACCTTATTACAAATTATAAAAGAAGAATTAAAAAATGTTGTACGATAATTTTGCAATGCTCACTAAACGGGAGTTGCTGATCCGGATTGTCAAGTTGCTAAAAAGCGATGAACTCATTAACGGGCTGAAATATTTGCCGGTGGAAATGCGTCCCAAAAATAAACGACCGATCAGGTGTTGCATCCACAAAGACCGTTACATCCTCAAACATAAGATTATTTCCATCTTGGGTTTTGAAATTGTAGACGAAGAGATTGACCTCATCCATCTTTCCGATTTCGCCCGAATGGCTATGGCAAATAAAAATTCAAAAGAGAATATTCTTTCTGTGGTACACGAGGCTTGTAGTGCCTGCATCCAATCACAATATGCTGTGACCAATCTCTGTCGGGGTTGCGAAGGACGTCCTTGTGTGATGAACTGTCCGAAAGCTGCGATCTCTTTCGTAGGAGGCAAGGCGAATATTAGCCACGAAGACTGTGTCAATTGTGGACTTTGCCAGAAAGTATGTCCTTATCACGCTATTGTTTATACGCCTGTTCCTTGCGAGGATGTTTGTCCGGTGAAAGCCATCAGCAAAGATGCCGAAGGAGTGGAACACATTGATAAAGAGAAATGTATATATTGCGGGAAGTGTATGCAGGCTTGCCCATACGGAGCGATTATGGAACGCTCTAAAATTATTGATGTGCATAAAACATTGAGTAATCCCAAAAAGAAGATCATAGCGATCCCCGCTCCCGCCATTTACGGGCAATTTAATGCTACGCCGGGACAGATATTAGCTGCGATCAAGCAAATCGGATTTGACGAAGTGATTGAAGTCGCTTTAGGTGCAGAAATTACTGCTGCTAACGAGGCTAAGGAATTGCAGGAAAAGATGCACGAAGGACAGCCTTTTATGACTACCTCCTGTTGCCCGGCATATACCGGATGGGTAGAAAAACACGCCCCGATGCTGAAGCCTTATGTATCGGATACCCGTAGTCCGATGGTATATGCAGCCCGCTATGCCAAAGAGAAATTCCCGGATGCCGAAGTCGTTTTTATCGGTCCGTGCTTAGCCAAACGCCACGAAGCCGATACGGTTGAGGAAGTGGATTATGTGATGAGTTTTGAGGAATTAGGTGCTTTTATGGTCGCCTATGATATTGACGTTGCCAGTTGCAGCGAAAAGGATTTGAATCCGGAGGTCACCCGATACGGTCGAGGATTTGCCCAAGCAGGCGGTGTACGTGCAGCTGTGGTCAACGCGATCGGGGATCAATTTACCACCTTAGCAATAGAAGGATTGGATAAAAAGAATCAAGCTACCCTGAAAGCAATGGCAAAAAAACCGGAAGCCCAATTTGTAGAAGTGATGGCGTGCGACGGCGGTTGTATCAACGGTCCGTGTTCCTTAGCTCCAATGACGCTCGCCAAAAGACAAATCAAAAAAGTGTTAGAATAATTTCAAACAAGAAAGGCGATCTATAAAAAGAGAAAGAGATGAAAAAATAATTATTTTTCATCTCTTTCTCTTTTTATATTTCTCAACAGGAAAACAACAGAATCAGTATCAACCGCTAAGTATCTTCAATTACATATATAAATCTCGTTCGCCGGCAGCGATTCGGTTGTAATATGTTTGAAAAGTAGGCAGTAATTTCTTATCTGTAAAGAAAGGCATATTTTCAATTTCCCTCAATTCTTTTTCAATCAAACGTTCGCCCACGATGCGGGTTTCTGCCGAAGCATAATCATTGAGGTATTCACGGAAAGTCAAGACGGCATTCAATTTACAGAATTTGCCTTCTATCCCTTTTCCAAGCAGATTCATTATCTTATCCCCCGTACGTCCGCAACGGTATCCGGCAGTACAGAAAGAGGTGATATATCCATCTTCTGCCATTTCACGTACCACTTCATCCAAACTCCGTTGGTCGCCCAACATAAATTGTACTTTATCTGGATTTTCTTCTTGTGTCTTTTTTTGTGAATAAGCACCGATTCCTATTTTAGAAGAGGCATCGGTCTGGGTACATCCATACCCGATAATTTCCCGCCGTAGTTTTGCCTGCTCGCGAGCAGTGACAATCAGTCCCGTATAAGGCACAGCAAGCCGCAAGACTGTAACAAGCCGTTTGAAAGCATCATCCCGTACTAAATAGGGGGAATGTTCACTGACAAAGGATCCGGGTGCCGGTTGCATTCGAGGGAATGAAACAGTATGGGGTCCGATACCAAATTGCCGTTCGAGATCGTGGGCGTGATGTACCAATCCCATCACTTCAAAACGCCAATCGTATAATCCGAATAATGCACCGATAGCCACATCATCAATACCGGCATCCATTGCCCGGTGCATTGCATATAATCTCCAACGGTAGTTTCCTTTCACGGTATGTGCAGGGTGTAATTCGGCATAACGTCCGGGATGGTAGGTTTCCTGAAACACCTGATAAGTCCCAATGCCGGCACGCCATAGTTTACGAAGATCTTCGATGCTCATCGGCGCGGCATTGATATTCACCCGGCGGATGTTGTTAAATCCGTTTCCAGTCGGTGTGGTCCGTTTCGTGGCGTATATTGCAGCCATTGAATCAGCTATATAATCGGCATTGCTTTGTGGATGTTCGCCATAGACAGCGATCAAGCGTTTGTGTCCTTCATCAATCACTGCTTCGGTTTCAGAACGCACTTCTTCCATTGTCAGAACGTGGCGTTTTTCTTCACAATTATCACTTCGGAAACCGCAATAGACACAACTATTGACACAAAGATTTGAGCAGTATAAGGGAGCAAAAAAGACAATCCGGTTATCGTAGACTTTTTTCTTGACTGCCAAAGCGGTTTCCCGCATCTCGTCTAACATTTCCGAATCTGTTACATTTAACAGTATGGCTGTTTCTTCCGGCGAGAGTAATTTGACATCTAATGATTTTTTCAAAATATCACGGACTTGTTGTTTATCCGGATTTTTATATTTTTCCAAGTTCCCGAAAATAGATTGTTCGTCAATAAAATCTTTTCCGTTCACTAAATATTTTTCTATTTCAGCAGGTTTGATTACTTGCTGTGCCCATTCTTTTACATTCATTTTAATCATATATTTCTTTATTCAAAATACGGAAATATTTTCGGAATTGTAAAATTTATCGGACACAAAAAACAAGAAAGGTAAAAGCCTGTTTATGATCTCACTGTCAATCCCCAAACATCGTTAAACTGAGGGTATTTTTTCCGAATACGGAATACTTCATCCCAACAAGCGGTATGATTGTCCAAAGCAGTCGTTGTCACACGATACATTCCTTGTTCGTTTATCAATATGGAACTTTCTTTAAAACCCATAAAGATTAATTTCTTCTGAAAGTTTTCTGCTCTTTGCTTGCTTTTAAAACTCCCGGCAATCACATAATAAGACTTGACTTTATTACCTCCGACATCTGTGACTTTTTCTTCTTTCATCGGTACTACCGGATCAATTTCAGGCGTTGTGTCTTTTTTCACCGTATCTCTTTTTACAGGCACCGGCGCGATGACAATCTCAATGGGTGTTTCTTCTTGCTTTTTCACTTTTCTTTTATGGTCCTTGTGCCCAAATAATAAGTTGATACCAAAACGAGCACTTGCCGATTGGGTATTGGTGTAGTTAGCTGCCAAAACATTATCCGTCACGAGATACAACTGGATCGGTCCCAGTTTTGCCGTCAGACCTGCACCAAGATTTACGTAGCTACCGCGGGTAATAGTATAAGATACCGATGCGCTCACATTACGAAGCAGGCGAGCATTCGCAGATGCAGTCAAGGAAGGAAGAAACATTCCGTTCACTAAAGAAGCCCGAAATAATCCACCCACATTGAAATTATTGTTTAAACGATAGGTGGCACCCAAGCTCAATTTAGGACTTAACATTGTATTATAGGCTCCTCCTTTGTTGCTTAAACGAAAATTATTTTTCAATGAATCGGTCAATTGAGTGAAGGCAGAGTCAACAGAGATATAGGAACCGTCCCCTTCTTTGTTGATGCTATTGGAAATATCAGCCCCCTCCCATTTGAAGGATGTATTTTGATGAAATACGTAATTAAATTCGGTGTTTCCCCAATGGATAAAACCAAGATCAGTCAAACTGGCAAATAAATTTATTTTCTCATTAAATTTATATTCACCTCCCAAATCAATAGCAAAACCGGGGTTTTTCGTATGCAGGAAAGAAGATACATCCAAATCATCTGTATCCATATCAAATTCATCCCAATCAATCGGTTGATTTAAAGGGAAAGGCTGCCCACTTTTATCGGTAATCAATATAGGTGACGACACGCGGATGTTCTGACGCGAATGCATATTGACGGCACCATTTTCATCGGTAGAAACAGATAAATCGGAATCGGTCATATTCACATTTGCGATACCTGACAAATATTTAATGCGTCCTCCGACAGTCAATTTTTTATTGACCTGTTTGGATAATCCTAAAGCGACTTCTAAATATGAATTTACATTTACTCCTAATTTCCCAAAATTCATATTGGGATGGTCTGCATTTCCTTCTTTTAAAAAGGTGAAAATATCTTTATTGTAACGAAATAGGAAGTCATTCTTTTGGGTTATATCTAATGTTCCGTACCAACTCTTCGCCCGAACACCGATAGAAAAGATCGAGTTTTCATTGTTTAAACTGATATAATTTCGTTTACGCAATGATTTATAAAATTTATTAATGTCCATATAAACGGAATCGTCCCTTTTATCTAACAGATCCACAGGAGTAAACGATGAATTTAAATAATTAATGGAAATTCCACTCATACCCGGTAAGCCAATAAAAACTTTATATTCCGGTTGGTATGCCGGGTTTAATCGATATTGCTGCGGAAGATTCAATAAAAAATAAGATGTATTATTTCCATCCTGAGCTTTAGCATTACTTATGACCGAAAGTATCGTCAAGACTATCAATAAGATATGTTTCATACGCTTAAAAAATTCTATCAAGAATATTAAATAGGTTTATGGTGTAAATGTATGTTAAATAATCCGGATATTCAATAATTCAGCACAATAATATGATACGACTTATAAATTTGTAAAAATCCGAGATAAACCGGTACGTTTGAGTGCCGTATTTTTGAAAATCATTTGAAAACGAGATTCATCCATCATACGCCAATCGGTCGCTGTCAATTGCATTTTTTCCGGTGAAGGTTGAAATTCAGGCACCTGATGTTCTGTCAATTTTAGATTCCAAGGACATACACTTTGACAAGCATCACACCCAAATATCCGTCCTCCCGCCAAGCGTTTTAATTCTTCCGGATATTCTCCTTTATTTTCAATGGTTTGATAAGAAATACACCGACGGGCATCCACTTCTCCCGCTGTTAATGCACCGGTGGGGCAAGCCTCCACGCAACGAGTGCAATTTCCACAATAAGAAGTCGCAGAAGGAGTGTCATAGCAGTCGAACTCAGCGGTCGAAACAATGATTCCGATGAAACAATATGATCCAAGCCCTTTATGAATGAGTAAAGTATTTTTTCCCTGCCACCCCAATCCTGCACGTTGAGCCCAAGAATGTTCCAAGACGGGGGCAGAATCAACAAAACAACGTCCCCGCATCGCCTTGTCTTCCTGTTGCAAGCGTTCCAGTAGTATAGATAGTCGTTTTTTGACTATGATATGATAATCCTCTCCCCAAGCATACATCGCCAATTGCGGCACATCTACCGGCTGTCGCTGAGAGGAATAGTAGTTAGTCAAAGTTACAATCATTGATCGGGCTCCTTCCACTAATCTTTCGGGGTTTTCGCGCACTTCCATATTCCGTGCCATATATTCCATATCGGCATTTTTCCCCGCAGCCACCCAACGTTTTAATGCTGCCACCTCATCAGACAATAATGCAACAGGCACCACTCCTATCGCATTAAACCCTATATTTTTAGCTAATTCTTTTAGCTGTCTCTGTTTTAAGTGCATTGACTTATTTATTGCTTTTGCAAACTTATTAGAATAAGTCGTTTAAAGCATTAAAGTGATTTGACGTTATTGCATTTTTGCAACGATTCAAATAAACGTGAAAGGTTTATAGGTCAAAACCTAACTCCAATTTTGCCACTTCACTCATTTTGTCGGGCGTCCAAGCCGGTTCAAAGACTAAATTCACGGTGACACTTTCAATTCCAGGGACTTCCAGCACAACATCGTGTACTTGCTGAACAATTTCATCAGCGATCGGACAACCGGGAGCTGTCAATGTCATGTGTACGATTACCTCGGAAGGTTTCGGAAATTCGATCTCATATATCAGTCCCAATTCCCAAATATTCACCGGAATTTCCGGATCATAAATCGTTCCCAGTTTTTCTATAATCAGGTCTTTTGTAATATTTGCCGTCATCATTAATCAGTCATTGTTTTATTATTGGTCATCTGCTGCTGAAGTTTTGCTTCTGCGGCGATGGCGTACATCTTGATTTGTTTCACCATTGACAATAAACCATTTGAGCGGGTGGGCGAAAGATGTTGAGTCAATCCAATTTCATCAATAAAATGAAGATCAGCCTTCACTATATCCGCCGACTTTTGTCCTGAAAATACACGGATCAATAATCCGGCGATGCCTTTCGTAATAATGGCATCACTATCTGCCATAAAATACAAAAGTCCGTTTTTGATTTCCATATAAAACCACACTCGTGACTGGCATCCCTTTATCAGGTTGTCATCCGTCTTATGCGCCTCATCCATCCCCTCTAAGCCTGAACCTATTTCGATCAGATAAGCATATTTGTCCATCCAATCGTCGAAAATTGAGAATTCATCTACAATTTCCCGTTCTATTTCTTCTATTGTCATTTTTATGAATTTACTATTCTATTTATGGAAATATGACCTATCCTCCCTTAAATAAGGGCAAAGTTACATCAGAATTTTCAGATAACAACCGCTCATTTCAGACAATTCACGAATGATAACCAAACATTTTGGCTACTTTACGGATTCCGTCACACAAAATGCCAATTTCTTCTTCTGTAGTGTACATTCCCAACGAAGCACGAACCATACCGGTCACACCGTAATGTTGCATCGTAGGTTCTGCACATAATTGTCCTGTTCGGACGGCTATACCCATTTTATCCAACAAAATACCCATATCTGAATGATGAATGTCACCAACGGCGAATGAGAGTACGGAGGATTTGCAAGCAGCCTCTCCGAAGAGCCGCATTCCGGGTATTTCCCGCATTTGTTGCATCGCATTGTTTAATAAGCGATGTTCATACAACGACAAGTCTTGTATGCCGACAGATTCCACATATTTAATTGCTTCGCCCAATCCAATGATTCCGATAAAATCAGGCGTTCCGGCTTCAAATTTAAAAGGCAGTTCATTGTAGGTTGTTTTTTCAAAACGCACCTCTTTGATCATTTCCCCTCCACCTTGCCAAGGAGGCATCCGGTTTAATAAAGCTTCTTTACCGTATAATACACCAACACCCGTCGGACCATATAATTTATGTCCGGAGAAAACAAAAAAGTCACAATCTAATGCCTGAACATCTACCGGAATATGTTGAACAGCCTGAGCCCCGTCAATCAATACTTTGGCACCAAGTTTATGCGCCCGGTCAATTAGTTCTTTCACCGGATTGACCGTCCCCAATACATTGGAAACATAAGCAACACCTACCAATTTTACGCGTTCGGTCAATAAAACGTCCCACTGTGATAAATCCAACTCACCGTTATCTTTGAAAGGAATCACCTTCAGTATAGCTCCCTTTCGCTCACACAACATCTGCCAAGGTACAATGTTAGCGTGATGTTCCATTTCGGTCACAATAATCTCATCGCCTTCTCGAATAAAGGCTTCGCCAAAGGAATGAGCAACCAGATTGATACTTTCCGTTGTCCCTCGTGTGAAAATAATTTCCTTATCTTCAGTAGCATTGATAAATCGTCGGACAATTTCCCGAGCTTCTTCATTTGCATCCGTACACTTGTTACTGAGGAAATGCACTCCCCGATGAACGTTGGAATTGTATTTTAAATAATATTCGTTCATTTTTTCAATTACCTGCAACGGACGTTGAGTGGTCGCTCCGCTATCGAGATAGACCAAACGTTTATCATAAATTTTTTCTTTCAATATCGGGAAATCAGCCCGGACTTTTTCTACATCAAACATAACTTTATGAGTTACAAATTCACCGATGACCAGCAACAACCGATTTGTCCAGTCTCTTATTTCTTACACTGCATCACACAGTTATAGCATTTTGACAATTCTCCTCTCAGACGTTTATCTACCAGTTCATCAATTTTCACCCGCAAAGGTTCCAATTTCACCCGGCGTATAATGTCGTGGGCAAAGCCAAACATCATCATCATACGAGCTTCCTCCCGCCCGATTCCCCGCGAACGCAGGTAGAACATCGCTTCCTCATCAATCTGCCCTACCGTTGCCCCGTGACTGCATTTTACATCATCCGCATCAATGATCAACTGCGGCTTGGTGTTCACGCGCGCCGTATCCGACAAGAGTAGGTTGTCATTTGCCTGATAAGCTTCCGTTTTCTGAGCATCGGGACGCACTCGAATACAACCACAGAAATTGGTTAACGAATTATCATCCATCACTCCCTTATAATGTTCATTACTATTGCAATGCGGTGCAATATGATCAATGTATGAAAAATTATCCACAATCTGCCGTTTGTCCAGAATATACATCCCGTATAAATGACATTCTCCCCCCTCTTCATTCAACGCTACATATAAATTATTCCGAATAACACCCCCATACAAAGTCACTATATTACTGTCAAAAACAGAATGATTCCGTTCCGAAACAAATACGGAATTGATCTGTGAAGCTCCCAAATGCTGATTCTGCACTTGATAATAATCCAATTGTGCGTTGTCCTCCAATGATACTTCGGTCGTGTTGTTCATCAAAAAATAATGATCGGAAAGCGTATGGTCGCAAACCAACAAGGTCGCCCGCGCATCCTTTCCTAAAATAATCAGATTCCGCTGAAAGCCCATCAAATCGGCCTTTGCCCGCAATAAATTAATGATCTGCAAGGGACGTTCTAAGACTACACCATCCGGTATATATATAAATACACCATCTTGGGCGAACATTGTATTTAACGCCACCAAACCGTCTTTACGAGCAGCTGTCGCATATTGATTGTAATGACGATGAAACAAATCAGGGTATTTAATACTGGCTTCTCTCAATCCACAAACAACTACCTCTTCCGGTATCTCCGGCTCTATATTCCCATCAAACCACCAACCATTGAGTGTCAACACGGGATGTGTCACTAAATCAGTCACCGCACAACGGAATGCCTCATTTATATCAACATCCTGACGGATATATTTTAATACTACGTTGTAATCTCTCCCCAATAAAGATAAAAGATCCATATAAATATAATCTTCTTTCTTATAAGGGATACCACCCAATTCTGTAAACTTTCTGTATGCTTCTTCCCGACAACCGTTCATCACGGCACCACATCCCATATTCAGCAACGAACGTCCATCCTTGAACAGTGTTTCGAAATCTGTATTTATTTTTTCCAATTCCATACTTTCAATCCGTTCATTTGTTTGTTCGTTGATTAAATCCCTTTTATCTCCTCTTTGATCCAATCATACCCTTTCGCTTCTAATTCCATCACAAGTTCCTTCCCGGCAGTCTTCACAATCCGCCCATCATACAAGACGTGTACGACATCCGGCACGATATAATCAAGCAAACGCTGATAGTGTGTAATCACAATCGTCGCATTATCCGGTCGTTTTAATTTATTTACTCCCTGAGCGACCGTGCGGAGCGCATCAATATCCAAGCCCGAATCTGTTTCGTCCAGAATCGCCAATTTCGGCTCTAATACCGCCATTTGGAATATTTCATTTTTCTTCTTTTCCCCTCCCGAAAAGCCCTCATTCAGCGAACGATTGAGCAATGTATTATCTATTCCCACCAATTCCATTTTCTGTCGGATCATTTTTAGGAAATCACCGGCAGGATAAGGTGGCTGTCCCCGATATTTACGAATTTCATTGATTGCTGTTTTTAGGAAATTCACCGTACTCACTCCCGGTATTTCTACGGGATACTGAAAACTCAAAAAAATGCCCTCCCGTGCACGGTCCTCTGCCGGCAATTCGAGCAAATTCTTTCCGTTAAATTCAATTTCACCTTCTGTCACTACAAAACGTTCCCGTCCGGTCAATACCGCCGATAAAGTACTCTTTCCGGCTCCATTCGGACCCATAATCGCGTGAACCTCTCCGGCTTTAATTTCCAGATTAATTCCTTTTAATATCTCTTTGCCATCAATAGTGGCGTGTAAATTTTTTATTTTCAACATAACATTCATTTTTTCTTTCTTCATTTTTATCCCACGCTTCCTTCCAAGCTAATTTGCAATAACTTTTGAGCTTCCACCGCAAATTCCATCGGCATTTTATTTAATACATCACCGGCATAACCTTTGATAATCAAGCCTACGGCATCTTCCGTCGAAATTCCTCGTTGGTTACAATAAAAAATTTGATCCTCTCCGATTTTAGAAGTAGTCGCTTCGTGTTCCACCTGTGCCGTCGAATTTTCGATTTCCAAATAAGGGAACGTATGAGCTCCACATTTATCACCCAACAAAAGCGAATCGCACTGAGAATAATTACGCGCATTTCGGCAACTCTTCACCACCTTTACCTTCCCACGGTAAGAATTACTGCTATGCCCGGCAGAAATACCTTTCGACACGATACGGCTACGTGTGTTATTTCCGATATGAATCATTTTTGTACCCGTATCCGCTTGCTGGTAATTGTTTGTCACCGCGACAGAATAAAATTCACTAACCGATCCATCTCCTTTCAAAATCGTACTGGGATATTTCCACGTAATCGCCGAACCTGTTTCTACTTGCGCCCAAATCAAGCGAGCATTTTCACCTCGACAAATACCACGTTTCGTGACAAAATTATAAATGCCCCCTTTCCCTTCTTTATCACCCGGATACCAATTTTGTACGGTACTGTATTTTACTTCTGCATTTTTCTCCACAATAATTTCCACAATCGCCGCGTGCAATTGATTTTCATCTCGCTGCGGAGCCGTACATCCCTCCAGATAACTAACGTAAGCATCATCTTCAGCAACAATCAACGTCCGCTCAAATTGTCCGGTATTTTGTGCATTTATTCGAAAATAAGTAGACAATTCCATCGGACAACGCACGCCTTTAGGAATAAAAACAAATGATCCATCACTGAAAACAGCGGAATTTAAAGCAGCGAAATAATTATCCTGATAAGGCACCACTGTTCCCAAATATTTCCGAATCAAATCCGGATGATTTTTTACAGCCTCTGAAAATGAACAAAAAATAACACCTCGCTCAGCCAATGTTTCCTTAAAAGTAGTCTTCACCGACACGCTATCCATCACCGCATCCACAGCTACCCCCGAAAGTGCCAACTGTTCATTCAACGGAATACCCAATTTGTCAAAGGTGGCTTTCAACTCCGGATCCACTTCCTCCCAAGCCTTACTCTCCTTCTGCTTCGGGGCTGCATAGTAAACAATATCCTGATAATTAATTTTAGGTATATCCAATTGTGCCCAATGTGGCATAGTCATCGTCAACCAATGTCGATATGCTTTTAAGCGAAATTCCAGCATCCACTCCGGCTCCTCTTTCTTTGCCGAAATTATCCGGACAACCTCCTCACTCAATCCCTTAGCGATCGTATCCGTATCAACATTCGTCACGAAACCGTATTTATATTCGCTACCGGTAACTTCTTCAATAATATTATCCATCATAAATATATATGTCAATAAAATGAATTCAATTCTCAATCCACATAATTATAAATACAAAAGTAAGAAATTTATTTAACACATCAATTTTCTGACAAAAGCATTCCTCTCAATATACAAAATAAGTCGGATCAAGAAAGGCTATTACTCCTCCAAATGCAAAAGATATGTTAGGATGACAAAGTGGATATGTGGATTTAGACCCTGAAAAAGCAAAGTAATAAAACCAAAAAATCATATTGGGTGAATCTTATGGTTCCCTTCCAAAATTTGCTATGTTTTTACTATGTTTTGCTAAAAATATATTCAAATTAGCTATTATTCATACGTAATTAATGT
>JAVXFZ010000018.1:0-44021 GCA_036657595.1 Odoribacter sp.
AAGTCTTATCGCTCTGGTGTTCAGTCTGCATCTCCACATTCACTTGTTGCTGGCAACCGACAAAAATCAAAGCTACACAACAAACTAATAAAAAAATTCTATTCATATAATAAGTTTTAATAATTAATAATACCACAATTATTATCTCACGTCACTCAAATTCACCCATTTATAACGATTTAACAAGAATATCCCGATGCTTTGCCTGTTTGAAAAATTTCTGTGCCACTTTACGAATATCTTCAACCGTTATCTTATCTATAATATCTTCAAAATGTGCTGTGGAAGTAATATCCTCACCATATTCTACATAATAATTCAAGACATTCATCCAATAAGCAACATCCATCCGCTCGTCAGCTTGTTCCTTATTCCTTTTCAGCGAAATCACGACTTGACTCAGTTCCTGTGGCTTGCAAACAGATTGCTGCATCCGTTCAAACTCAGCATATACCATATTTTTCAGATCAACAGCTTTTGTCATTTCCGTTTCAAAGTTCACCGATAAAGTTTGTTCCGTTTTAGGAAACATCAAATGCCGAGCACCAACATTCACTCCATAAGTTCCCCCCTGCTCTTCACGAATCTGTTCAAAATAACGATTTTGCAAAATCGTACCCAATATAGAAAAAGCTAATTGTTCTTTATCCGATAATTTCAAATTATTCACAAAAGATATATCAACAATAGCCTTATTATCGGATAATTCCACCTCATACACCTTTTCTATATCCACAGCTTTCTTAGAATAATCGTGGAGTAAATACTGTTCTTTCTTTGCAGAAACAGAAGGTAAAGAAGCAATATACCGGGTAGACAACCGTTCTGCCTCTTCTTTTTCAATATCACCAACAATACAAAATGTAAACTCTTTCGCATTCGAAAAACGGGCTCGATAAAGATTTTCAATCCGATTGAAATCCATTTCATTTATATAAGAAATATCCATTTCACGATTACGATCGGAATGTTCTGTTGTCAACCACTGAATAGAATCTCCAACTATTTCCAGTGGACTTTTTTTAGTTGTCTCATAAAGAAATTTCGACTGTTGTACATATTTGTCAAATACATCTTTTTGGAAACGGGGTTTCTCAAACATCAACCAAATCAACTGAAAAAAAGTTTCCGCATTTTCTGTCAAAGAGTTCCCACCTATTCCTTCTGTCCATTCATTTATAAAAAAATTGACATTCATCTCTTTACCGGTAACAAAATCACGGATCGCATTACGATCGTGTTTATATATACCCGACTTCAACACCAACGCTTCCATCGCTGTCAGTGAAGGAAGATCTTTGGCATCCACAACAGATCGTCCACCCTTACTACTACAAGCAAAACCAAAAGTTTCACGTCCCTCTTCCACGTATTTATAAATCACTTTTGCTCCATTAGATAACGTCCATTCCTCCGCATCAAATTTTTTTAGAGGCTTTATTTTTGTAATCGTACCGGATGGTGGTGTCAAATCAAAGAAATTAATTTCTCTTTTTTCCCGCTTCACCTGCTTCAGTTCTTTTTTACTCACCGTTTCCAGGATCTCGTTCAACTCTTTTTCCTCCAAATAGGCATACTTGGGGTCATTCCCGGCAACAATCATCACAATATTCCGATTATTCGCCCACGAATCTACCCACGTTTTAATATCATCTGCCTCCAACTCAAGAATAATTTCTTTTGACAAACTAATTTCTTCAGAAATATCAACCATCGGAATATCGTTCAAATAATTATTTTTGAAAACATCAATATAATAATTATTCTGATTTTTATCCAAATTACGTTCAAACTCTTTCAGTTGCTGATAAATAAGTTCCTGTTGTTGAGTGAATTCATCTTCTGAAATTCCAAAACGGCGGATTTCTTCCCACAATGTCCAAAGTTGTTCAAAAGCAGCCCTATCTTTATTTTCCAATGGTATAATATCCATCGTCAATGCATTATATTCACGGACAAAGCCATCAAAATTCACTTCTGCTGCCAAAAACGCCTCCTGATTATCATTTTTCA
Source organism: Odoribacter sp. (assembly GCA_036657595.1). Classification (GTDB taxonomy): domain Bacteria; phylum Bacteroidota; class Bacteroidia; order Bacteroidales; family Marinifilaceae; genus Odoribacter. Next base: position 2,014 of record JAVXFZ010000018.1, read on the forward strand.
AACGCCTGATACGTTCTTTCAAAACGCTATTCAACACTTTCACCGACATACTGAACTTCCGCCGAGCCATCTCTCCGGCGTGCTTCACTTTCGGTATTCTTTGATAAAATGTAATCGTTTTAGTTTTATTTTCAGGATCAACAAATTTATGATACAAAGGCGATGCATTATCGTCAATCTGAATACTATAACGTTCAGGCAACTGTGTTGCAACAGGTATCTGTCCCAACAATTGTTTTATTTTCCCCTCATATTCAACTTCATCAATATCCCCCACAATAATCACACATTGCAAATTGGGACGATACCAAGTATGATAAAAATTACGTAACACATCGGTTGAAAAAGAGCGTAACGACTCCAATGTACCAATGATATTTCGATCAGCATACTTGCTCCGGTTATAAATAAACGGAGCTGAAGCCTCCTCCAAGCGTCTATCCACACCTCCACGTCCTCTCCATTCCTCTATAATCACTCCTCTTTCTGCATTAATATCTGCATCTTTCAACAATACACCGTTACACCAATCCTTCAGAATCAACAGACAACTATCCATAAATCCCGCATCTTTTACCGGCACATCGTCAATGTTATACACCGTTTCATTGATACCGGTCGAGGCATTAAAAGTGTACAATCCTTTCCCTTTCAAATAAGACATCACTCCTTCGGGGAAATGCTCACTGCCATTAAATGCCATATGTTCCAGAAAATGTGCCAACCCGTTCTCGTTATTCTCTTCAAGAATCGCTCCTACATCCTGTAACAAGTAAAAACTGGCTTGTCCCTTTTGCAAATCGGAATGTTTGATATAATAAGTAAGCCCATTATCCAACCTCCCGTGTCGAAGCCTCTCCATCTGTTCCTGTGCTTCTACTTGAAACAAAGAAAAGATAAACAATATCGTTATTAAAAATAATTTATTCATCAATTATAAAATAATATAAAATAATTATCGCAACATTTTAAATTCGTAATCAGTTCATTTCAAACAGACTATTCAAAAATCAAACAAATCAACCGGCTCAAACGATGCTACATTTAAACCTCAAAACCACCCATTATCAGAATAAAAAGCTTACTCCAACAATTCCAATGCAGATAATTTCCGTTTAATAGTCATTTGCATAGACATCTTAGTATACCCTTCTTCTATTTGCAAAGACTCCATATAACCTTGATTATAATACTCTTTCGATTTATTATACTCTTTCATAGCCTTGAAACTATCCCCCAGCATCACCAACAAATTAACCTTATTCATCGGAGCAATATCTTTAAATTGCAATGCTTTTATCAACCAAACAGTAGCTTGTTGATGCAATTCTGTTGGAATTTTCCCCTCCGTGGCATTATACATCGTCTGTGCCGCGCCTCCATAATCCACTGCCGAAACGTCATCACCCATTGCTTTCAGATAACTATTCATCAACTCTACATATTTTGCAGCATCCTTTTGACTATAAACACAATATTCAGCATCGTAATAACATTTCGACCGATCATAAGCACTCATATTCCTTTCGGGCATAATGCTATATGCCAGTTTCATATCTCCTTTAATTCTGTCAAGATATTTATGATACTCCTCTTTCCCCGCACGAGCGAAATCTTCTATGATCTTATTATTATGTTCAATCAACACCGCAGCTGTTGAACGCCCCACATTTGTCATAAAAGCTTCCAAATTGGCATTCATAAACTCTGCTAATTTATCCCCCGGAGTACCGAACTGATGAAATGCACGGATAATACGAAAATCGGCTTTATTAATCAGCTCCGCTCCCATCTTTTTATCAATATAACTTTTATACACCTTTTCAACGCGGACAATCCATTTCTCTGCATCCAATCCCTCCTGTGCCCCCACAAAAGAAGGTGCTTCTTGCAACACTTTTTGCATCAAAGCCAAATCATTGGGAGAATATTTAAGCTGATCAAACAAGTCATTAAACGACATCTCGTCACCTGCCGCAATTTTTGCTTCTTTAAGAAACTCTTCCACCTCCATCGCGCCCACCTTCACTGCAATAGCTTTACCCTCAAAGTTCGCAAATACAAGTGTCGGCATCGCCGACACTTTGTATTTCTTCACTATACTTTTATTTTCAGCTTTTTCCGTATTTACCTTCATACAGATAAATTTCGCATTCAAATATTCACCGACCAGCGAATCCGTGAAAACAATCTTTGCCATCTCTTTACAAGGGACACACCAATCGGCATAGAAATCCATAAAAACTAATTTATTTTCTTCTTTTGCCTTCAAAAACGCCTCTTCCTGAGTTCCATTAAAGAAACTAATTCCTTGTCCGAAAGTCAAAGATTCTCCTGCAATACACAGAAATAATGTAAATAATATATTATATCTCATACTATCCTTTCATTTACTATTCTACAATAAACGTATAAGCATCCTCCGCAACAGCCGAATAATCTTCATTGCTGATTCGAATAGAAACAGTATAACGAGCTGCCGGAAGATGATGTTTTAATGGAATTTCCATAACGCCGGCACCTCTCACTTTCAGCACTTTTTTAAAAGCCTCCGCATCGCCTCCTTCAGAAGCTTTTACATCCATCAATTCATACAACAACGGAGCGGTTCCCAATACCTTTTCTATCTTCAATGTCACCCAAGGTGCATCATTTTTCACTCGGAGATAATCAGCTCCATATTCATCCTCATAATCTAACGAAGAAAAAGACGGTACGACAAGAGAATCCGGTATATACTCGGCATTATCTGCCGAAAGATAGCCTATCTTCGGTCCGTTACAAGCAAAAGCAAACAGAGCCAAAAAAATATAGATTAAATTTTTCATTCTCATTAAATTTAAATTTCTCATTACTTTAAAATTCTCCGATAGAATAACTATTACTCAGAGAATGCACAACGCCATTGTCCGATTCGATATTCGTTGATGCCACATCTACATTATTTCCGGTCATCGGTGAAGCGATAAACAACAACACTGCGCCCACACCCGGCACTCCCTGATGGGACATCTGATAAGAATAAATCCAAATCGGATGTTCACTTTCACCATTAAAAGTGATACCTCCCACTCCGATACCCGTACCGGCATCCGACTGTTTGCCACGAGGAATATCATCTCGCATATACACACCCTTCACCACGTGCCTCATCACAATCTCTTCACATACTGCCGGATCCAACTCATCAATACTCGTATATTCGTTAGCGATCATCCAACGTATCAGGGTATAATTAACAGGACCGAAAAAGGTTATTTTTTCATAGCCTGCCCGTTTCCCCTCAAATAAATCCTGTAATCCCGCCTTATCAATCATCATTCTCAAAGAATCCCAATTAGAGGGGTGAGAGCAAAAATATTCATACATATTTCCATCAAAATGCCCCTTTGCCAAACCCGTATCGTCATAATTATATTTTGTATCACAACTGACTATCGACAGCAGTAATCCGATTATTAAAATATATTTCATCTGTTTATAATTTTAATGTCTAAAAAATCATCCGAAGATGTATCTTGTCATATTTATTGGATAAACTTAACCCAATAACGATTTTGTGTCATTTTATTATTTCGAACAAATGCTTCTGAGCCAACAGGCAAATACAGCGCACCGTCTTTCACATCCTGAATAGTCAACGCCGAAAATCCTCGTGTTGGATCATCCCCGTCCAGTGCCCAGCTATAATATCCATTACGAATAACATCATAATAACGATGACCTTCCCCCAACAACTCCTTTTCCCGTTCTTTAAAAATAGCCATTTGCAAACCTTCCGTATCATTTGCTGCCGGATACTCTTCAGCCAAAGCTCGTCTTCTGATTGCATTCAAATCATCTTGCGCCAACACGTTGCCATTTTTTTGATAACACTCGGCACGAAGCAAATAAATATCTGCCAATCGCCAATACACATAATTAGATTTAAGCGTACTGGATACAAATCCTCCTTCAACAGGCGTTGTCCCCTCTTCCCGCCATTTATACAAATAAGCACAACCGGCGGTTACTTCCATTTCATCCTCTGCTTCCAGTCCCTCGAAATCATAAAAATAAGCATCACGGCGTAAATCTCCATCAGGGTACATTTCGCGCACCGTCGTATTAAAAAGCATATTCGCTTGACCCATATCAAAATCGAATACGTGGTCGCTTTGCGTCATTCCATATTTCACCGGATAACCAATAGAACCCAAGACATACGCCGGGACTAAACAACTCGCAAACTCATTCATTTCATAATCCGTGTCATATTCAAAAATAGCCTCTTTTGCCGTTCCTGCCATTCTACCCGGTAAAGAGTTGACCACCAAATCCTCCGGTGTATCTTCCAAAGCATAATCACCTGCTTTCCCTTCGATCAGTTGTGTCGCATAATAAATAGCAGAATCATAACAAGCACGAGCTGTTTGCCAGTTATTCATCTCATATAGATCTATCATACTGCCTTTCCAAGCATAAGCATGCACCAGCAGTGCTGCGGCAGCTCCCTTCGATCCGAATTGTTTAGATTTGATATTCACACCCGACAAATCCTTCATCTGTTCAAATACCGGCAATAACACGTATGCCCTTTTCGCATTTGAAATAGCAGTATCTAAAACCTCCAATGCCGGACTCTTAGCGTAAGCACTCGTCGTCGTGCTATTAACCGTAATCACTGCATCCCCCCACCGACGAGCTAATTCCAAATATCCCAAGCCTTTACCGAAACAAGCCTGACCAATATGAAAATGAATACGATCGGGAGCAACATTGCCCTCAGCCCGGTAAATATTATCCAACATCACATTCGCCATATAAATCACGTTATAGAGATCCCCCCATCTGACCATCGGATTACTTGATAAATAATAATCACGATTCAAATTTCGTTGCATCACAATATCAGTTTTATAACAATCCGCCCGTTCGCCTAACCAAGTTTGCATACTATTTCCGGGCAAAGATTCTTTGATATATGCGTGCATCTGATAGGTAATTGATTCCAGATCTTTTTCCGTTTCAAAATAATTTTCATAGGTCACTGAAACCTCCGATTCCGTATCCAACAGGCTATTACACGAGCTAAGCAAACCGATTGCTGTCAATAAATAAAATATCTTTCTCATAATTAAAAATTTACAGTTAAACCTAAAGTTAATTTACGAGCAAGTGGATAATTACTTCCATAATCAATGCCGGAATAAGGTTCCACTGCCTCCGGATCTAACCCTGAATAATTCGTCCAAAGAAATAAATTCTCTCCGGTAAAAAATACACGAACTCCATCAATACCTATTTTTTTAATTACCGTCTTTGGAACATCATAGCCCAACGTTAATTGCTGCAATCTCAGAAAATTCACTTTCTCAATAGCCGAATCATACGTACCGTCAAACTGTGCAATATGCTGATCGTGCATACTGGAAACAGAAGGATATTTAGTTTGATCGCCCGGTTGCTGCCAAAAATCACCCGCAGAAACATTTGCGAAAATCGGAGCAATATCCCCTTTCCGATACATCAGAGAACGGTCAGACATCCCATTGACAAGATGACGTCCCAACGTATAGGTAAACATAAAACTCAGATCAAAATCTTTCCACGTAATCTCATTCGCCCAACCGCCATAAGCTGTCGGCAAGGCTGAACAAGCATAGTAAGAATCATCCGCCGGATCTATCTGTCCATCATTATTCAAATCTTCCACCAAACGCATACCGGGAACAAAAGGTCCTCCTGAAATAGTGCGCAAAGGAAGTTTGGCACCACTTTGATCAAAATAATAAGGAACCTGATCTTCCGACTGAATAATTCCTTTGTCTTTAAAGGCATATATCCCAAACATCGGACGACCTATCACCTGCGATTCCAAATCAACATTCAAAGATGATTTTTCAAAACGATTCCAATTTCTGGAAATATTAAACCGTGATCTCCATTTTACCTGCGATTCTCTAAAAACATCCAACACCAACTCCACTTCCCATCCCTGATTAGAGATTTCCATCGCATTCTGCCAAGATTTATCGTGAGCATAAACATCTCCGGGAAGAGGCACCCGATACAACAACGATTTTGAATATTTATAATAATAGTCCGTTTTAAATTTCAACCGATAATCAAAAAAATCCACATCAATACCTAAATCATATTGTTCCGATTCTTCCCAAGTCAAATCAGCATTCAATATTTGTGAAGGTTGCAGACCTACATTGCCTAAAAAACTACCGCCAATCTCCAGCGTACCGTGAGCCAAATAAGGTTCAGAAAATTCTTGTCCGGAAGTACCCCAAGAACCCCGAATCTTACCATAACTCAACCACCACAAATCTTTCATAAAATTTTCTTCCGAGAATGCCCATCCAACAGCCACGGAAGGAAAATTTGCCCAACGGACGTTCTTTCCAAACACCGAAGAACCATCCCGTCGCAGAGAAGCCTCCATTAGATATTTCTCATTAAAATTATAAGCAATTCGTCCGAAATAACTCAGCATAATCTTTTCAGAAGCCTTCGAACGATACATCTGCATCGCAACAGGTCGACCGGATGCATCAGGAGCCAAGGATGGAAAATCTTCACCAACATAAATAATATGATTACTCGGTGCACCTTTCCCTTCACCTCCTACCAACGTGTTCGCCGTTCGGTTATAGGTAAATCCCAACAACAAATCAAAATTATGCTTCCCCTTCACCTTAAACTTATAATTCAAAAGATTATCATTATTCACCATAATATCTCCGTTCACATACCCCTGAGAGATACTCCAATTATTCAGTTTATCCAGAAAGCTCGGTTCAAAAGAATTTCGATTCGACTGTGTATAGTCCAATGCCACATTCGTAGAAAGCGACAAACCTTTTATAATATCATACTTCAAACCAAAACTCGTACGCAAACGAAAAGAATTCAACTTCTCAGAAGATTCATTCACCAAACGCAAAGCCTCATCCTCCACAGCCCCATTACCGGGATACAAAGTGGTCATACTCGACGGATCCACGGTGAATTTTTCAAAGCGCGAAGGAGCAATACCGGAAGTATTCGCCTTCCCTCTGCTACGATCGGTATAAGCCAAATAAATTCGGGCATCCAACGACAGATTCTTACGTGGCGTAGCATTTATATTTGAAATCAAATTCATACGGGTAAAATCACTCCCATACATAATCCCTTGCTCATCATAAATCCCCAAGCCAACTAAATATTTTATATTATCCGTTCCTCCCGAAGCCTGTAAGTTACCATTCCACACTTTTCCTGCTCGGAAAGCATAACGATACCAATCGGTAGAATTATTATAAAACGGATTCAAACTATCCTGCAACGCCCGATCCACCGACTCGTGTGTCACTCCCTGTTCCAAAGGCACTCCCTTGTTCCAAAAATAATCATAATCGACATCATTCAAAAAAGACTCCTGATAAGAATTAGGATACACATAATTATTTCTTTGCCAATCCCAATAACCTTCCCGAATATTCCGTGCAGCCAAAATACGAAACCTTCGTTCCATATTTCCTCCCATCTGATAGGGCGTTTCCGGCAATATTGAATAAGAATAAGATACATTCCCTGAGAACTTAGCTTTTCCGCTTTTCCCCTTCTTCGTGGTGATCAAAATCACACCATTCCCTGCCCGCGAACCGTAAATGGCAGCAGAAGCAGCATCTTTCAACACTTCCACCGATTCTATCGTGGAGGGATCAATTTCAGACATCGTATTGGTTCCGGTTACCGGAGAAGTAAACGAATTGACCGGCACACCATCAATAATATACAACGGTGTCCCGTCATTTACAGGCTTCCCGTTGGGATCATTCGGATCTGAATTAATCATCATGGAGTTATAACCGCGGATATTCACCACCGTACCACCACCTCCGGGAGCTCCTGATGCATTGGTAACAGCAACACCGGACATTTGTCCTTGCAACAATGTCTCTATACTTGCTGCCGGTCTTTCTTTTAAATCTTCGGCTTTCACGGAAGAAATAGAACTTATCAACTCCCGCTTTTTCCGTTCCCCATATCCAACAACAGTCACTTCATCCAAATCAGCTACGGCATCGCTCAACACCACATTCACTCTCTGCCCTTCAGCTGGAGTAATTTCTTTCGATTTCATTCCCACAAAAGAAAACACCAACACCAAACCTTTCTTATCCGGCACCATAATTTTATACTCTCCATTAATATCCGTTGCCACTCCATAAGTCGTACCTTTGACAAATACAGACACACCGGGAAGAGGATTCTTTTGCATATCCGTCACTTTCCCCATCACCATCCGATTCTTCACCTCATCAAGTGCCCGCCCCAATGTCCGTCGAGAGATCACGATCGTACGATTGTCAAGACTGTAAGTCAACTTACTACCCGACAACAACTGATCGAGCACCTGCTGAACTTCCATATCCGTGACGTGCAAGGTCAAATTATTCACCGCTTTAACCTCCTGCTCATCATACAGGAAACCAAATTTTGTCTGTTGCTCGATCATTGCGATCACCGATTTCAAATCGGCATTATTCGCTTTAATCGACACTTTTTGAGCCAAAGCCAAACCACCGGCAGAAAGCTGTAACGTACCAGCTAATAATAGCACCCAAACATTCCACATAAATAATGACCATTTTTTCAGCCACCATCTCTGACTGAGATAGTGTGTTTGTTCATTTTTTTTCATAAATTTGTAGTTGATTAAACAATTTTCTCGATTGATTTAGTTGATAACCGAAAGTGGCTCCAATCACTTTCGGTTATGTTTTACCTCTATTAATTTTCCATTTATTTTAAATTCCACACCGGACATCTTTTCAAGCATCTCAAGAATCACATTCAAATTTTCAAAACGCTTTAATTTACCGGTCACCATTCTTTGTCCGACCTCTTCATCCAAAACATCAAAATCCACATCATACCAACGACCGATCATCACAAACACCTGTTCCAGCGGTTCATTCTCAAAGAAAAACCAACCGTCGTGCCAAGCCGTGTAATAGCCCGGATTGATCGTTTTCAACTCAATCTCTCCATTCTCCTTCATAATCATCTGCTCAGAAGGTTTCAAAATGACCTGTTTTCCATTCCCCTCCGTAACTTGCACCCGACCACTCACCAAAGTTGTTGCACAAAAAGAATCTGTATTGTAAGCCTTGACATTAAAACGAGTGCCCAAAACCTTCACCTCAAATCCCTTGGCAACCTCCACAATAAAAGCTCGTTTACTATCAGGAGTCACTTCAAAATAAGCCTCTCCTGAAAGTTTCACCCGACGAGTATCTTCTCCAAAAACAACCGGATAATCCAATTCTGAATCAGAATTCATCCAAACTTTTGTACCATCATTCAACACCAACATATATTCATACCCTCGCCCAACAATCAATTTATTATAGATAGTCTTCTCTTCACTCGAAGGAATACCGGAATAATTCAATCCTTTGGCATTCGTTTTAATCTCACTGCCATCCAACTCTGCAATACAATCAACCGAATCCGACAAACGAGTAGAAGTCCCATCGCTTAATATCAAAACAGCCCCTTTTCCACCACAATTAATCGCGTTTGTCATCTGCTGTACTTCCATCTCTCCACGATTCGGATTCATAAAGAAATACAATCCCGTTGCAGCTGTCAACACGAAAGTCGCAGCAATAGCCAATCGCCCCCACGCAGGCATCAACAATCGCTTTTTCCGCCGATTCATTACACGAAGCAATTCTTCTTCTACATTTATCCCCTCTATTTTCTTCCGCCTTACCTCATAATTCTCCCAGTGGCACAAATCCTCCCACAAACGTTGATAGCCCGGATTTTTCGCCAACAATTCTTTCCACGTTTCTTCCTCTTCCCCGTTAGCTATTCCTGTCCATTTTTTAAAAAACAACTTTGCTTTTTGCAATAACTCCCAATTTTCCATATTTTATTTATCAAGCAAAAAAAATGTCTTTATTTAAGATTTCTATTTATAAGACGCCTTCCTTCTCAAAACCTGTGAATGAAATTTCATCTTTTTTCAAAAAAATATGCAAATAAGCATAAAATGATATTTCCGAAAGAAGGATTATTCCATAAACGCTCGCACAAGGCGAACACCTTGCAACATCGTTTCTAACTTGCACACAAGCCCTTCTCTTGGAGTGATTGTTTATTTATTGACTCGTTTATTGGTAAGATTATCTATACTTGGTCAGGAAAGAATAGCACACAACAAATCAGGTATTTATCCTGTAACATTTCTCTTAAAAATTTATAAGCATTTGTTTTTAGAGTATTGACAGTATTCAGAGAAATATTCAATTTCTCGGCAATCTCTTCATTCTTACATCCCTGCATTTTCAAACGCATAATCTCACCGCTCCGTGCCGGTAATTGAGCAATTGCTTTATCAAGCAAATTATAAATTTCTTCCCGCAACATTTCAATTTCCAAAGCAGTTTCGCCCTCTTCCTCCACCAATACGTTATTTTGTGCATAACGGTCCCGAACATTGCGACGTTTTATCAGATCCAAACAATGATTGCGAACAATTGTATAAAGATATCCTTTTTTATTTTCGATTCCATCGAAACAGACGGCAGACTCCCACAATCGACAAAACACATCGTGGACCGCATCTCTTGCCATTTCGTAATCGCCCAAATAATGTTCAGCAAACAGACACATTGAAGCAAAATATTCCCGGAAAAGAGCTTTATAGTTGTCCTCTTCCTGCTTTTTAGAATGTTTCTTAAAAATATCTATGCCTGCCAAAACTATATTTTTTTACATTTTCCCCTCGTACATACGTTCATCATCTTTTCCATCGTTTTTGTTATCTCATTGATATGAAGCATTTAAATCTTTTGAAAACAGCAACAATGATTTATTGTGACTTAATAGAATGCGAAAATAATAAGTTTAAACGATGATCTCTATGAATTGATTATAATTTTCAAGCTGAACTAAAAGATTTTTAGATTATAAACAAACTGAAAAAAAATATTATTATTTTTTTTATTTTAAAAAATCAGACCTCATATAAACAAGGCAAAAAATTGCGATCATATTTTAATGTGGTAAATAGTTTGTTGTAAATTTTATTGTCATTTATTTACGTGTTAAAAGTCAACTTTTCCTGTATCATACACTATATAATCGCTACCCTATCGTTTGAGTATCGCTACCTTTCAGTCGTATTCCCTTCGTATTCCCTTCGTATCCTCGTCGTTTCAGAACGAAGAAACTACGTTTGGGCTTCACCGAGAAATCGACTGTAACGAAAAGATAATCAAAGGATAGCGGGAAGAAAAGGTGGTGTGTCTGAAGCCAATAAAAAAGGGACTCCTCGCAAGGAGGAATCCCTTTGATCAGTAATGATCGGATTATTTTTATCTTTTATCCGGGGAAATTATTTCCCGGAGTGCATAATAGCAGCTTGCGCAGCAGCCAAACGTGCGATGGGCACACGGAAGGGTGAGCAACTCACATAGTTCATTCCGATTTTGTCACAGAAAATGACCGATGAAGGTTCTCCTCCGTGTTCACCACAGATTCCTACTTTCAAATTGGCATTGACTGAACGTCCTTTTTTCACACCCATTTCAACTAATTGTCCGACACCTTCTTGATCCAATACAGCGAATGGATCTGTTTTCAGGATCCCTTTTCGGATATATTCCGGCAAGAATTTACCGGCATCATCGCGTGAGTATCCAAAAGTCATTTGTGTCAAGTCGTTTGTACCGAATGAGAAAAATTCAGCCACATCACCGATTTGGTCAGCTGTCAGTGCAGCACGTGGGATTTCAATCATTGTTCCCAACAGATAGTCAACTTTGATGCCCTTTTCAGCAAATACAACGGCAGCCGTGCTACGGATGATAGCAGCTTGTTGTTTTAGTTCTTTCACCGTACCTACCAAAGGAACCATAATTTCAGGTTTCGGATTCAAGCCTTTCAGTTTCAGGTTGCAGGCAGCTTCGATGATCGCACGGGTTTGCATCTCGGTGATTTCCGGGTAAGTAACCCCAAGGCGACAGCCACGATGACCTAACATCGGGTTTATTTCTTTCAGTGCTTCTACTTTTTGTTTTACTTCTTCGGCAGTGATTCCCAATTTCTGAGCCATTTCTTTTTGAGAAGCGGTTTCGTTCGGGGTAAATTCGTGTAAAGGCGGATCCAACAAGCGAACCGTTACTCCCAGTCCGTCCATTGCTTGAAAGATGCCTTCAAAGTCACCTCTCTGCATCGGCAGGATTTTCCCCAAAGCAGCACGGCGTTTTTCTTCCGTGTCAGAAAGGATCATTTCGCGCATAGCATCAATACGATGTCCTTCGAAGAACATGTGTTCTGTACGGCAAAGTCCTACACCTTTTGCTCCAAATTCACGGGCTACTTGTGCATCGTGGGGAGTATCGGCATTACAACGTACGTACATACGGGTATTTTTTTCAGCCAATTCCATAATGGATTTGAAATCGTCTGTTAAGGTGGCAGCCGTTGTGGCTACTTTACCGAGATAAACTTCTCCGGTTGAACCGTTTAAAGAAATCCAGTCGCCTTCTTTGATTTCTGTACCATTGACAATGAAAGAGCGTTTTTGGTAATCTACAAGTATATCTCCAGCTCCGGATACACAACATTTACCCATACCGCGGGCAACCACAGCAGCGTGAGAGGTCATACCTCCGCGAGCGGTAAGAATGCCTTCGGATACGTTCATTCCTCTTAAATCTTCAGGAGAGGTTTCTAAACGAACTAATACGACTTTTTCGCCTTTGTCTTTCCATTCTTCTGCTTCGTCAGCGAAGAATACGACCCGTCCGGTAGCAGCCCCCGGAGAAGCAGGAAGTCCTTTCGTGAGCACTTTGGCTTTTGCTTGAGAAGTTTTATCGAATACGGGGTGAAGTAGTTCATCCAATTTAGCTGATTCCAAGCGTAATAAGGCTGTTTTTTCATCGATCATACCTTGTCTCAGCATATCGACAGCCATTTTTACCATTGCACCTCCGGTACGTTTTCCGTTACGGGTTTGTAACATCCATAGTTTTCCGTCCTGAATGGTAAATTCCATATCCTGCATATCGTGGAAATGGTTTTCCAGTTTTTCCTGTACAGCGTTTAGATCAGCGTAAGCAGAAGGCATAGATTCTTCGAGTGAAGGGTATTTAGCTTTCCGATCGGCTTCAGTCACGCCCTGAAGTTTCGCCCAACGGCGTGATCCTTCGATGGTGATTTCTTGAGGGGTACGGATACCGGCTACGACGTCTTCGCCCTGTGCGTTGATGAGGTATTCACCGTTAAAAATGTCTTCGCCTGTGGCAGCATCACGGCTGAATGCAACACCGGTGGCTGAATTGTTGCCCATATTTCCGTAAACCATTGACTGTACGTTGACAGCTGTACCCCATTCTTCCGGGATTTGATTGAGCTGACGATAGAGAACAGCACGTTCGGTCATCCAAGAATCGAATACGGCACAAACGGCTCCCCACAATTGTTCCCACGGACAAGTAGGGAAATCTTTACCGGTTTGGCTTTTAACGACTTTTTTAAAGTTGCCGACCAATATTTGTAGGTCTTCAACACTAAAGTCTGTGTCGTTGGTGATATTTTTTGCCGATTTTAGTTTGTCGATTTCAACTTCAAACGGATTGTGTTCTCCTTTTCCGGCAGCAACTCCCATCACTACATCACCATACATTTGGATAAAACGGCGATAGGAATCCCACGCGAAGCGAGCATTTCCTGATTTTTCTGCTAATAATTTAACAGCATCGTCATTTAAACCGAGGTTTAGTACGGTGTCCATCATTCCCGGCATAGAAACACGTGCACCTGAACGTACAGATACCATTAACGGGAATGCCTCACCTTTTGAACCGAATTTCGCGCTCATAATTTTTTCCATGTGCGCAATACCGTTCTTTACGTCGTTTTCTATTAATTTAATAACAGCTTCTTTGCCTTGTTGGTTGTAAAGTGTGCAAACTTCAGTTGTAATAGAAAAGCCTGCAGGTACAGGTAGACCGATAAGATTCATCTCTGCAAGGTTTGCGCCTTTGCCGCCCAGCAGGTTTTTCATATCTGCTTTGCCTTCAGCTTTTCCGTCCCCGAATGTGTAAACGTACTTGGTACTCATATTTCTGTTAGATTTGATTTATTCCCCGAATGGGAAGGTTTATTATTATGAATTTATTATTATTTAATTCACTGATTTTCAATATTTCAGAAGTTGTATTCTGTTGTGTAATCAGAATTGCAAATATAGGATATTTTTTTAAATTAGAAAGGATGGTTTTTGGTTTTTCTATTCATTTGTAGAAGGTTTTTATGTGAATCGGCTCGGTTTCATTTGCAGGGAGCAATGAATCGGTATTAATTTTTTTAAATTTGTCGGCAGAAAGAGGAAATATGAATTTGTGATATGGAAAGGCAAAAAAGATATAATGATTATCCGGCTTATTTGAAGGGGATTTTTCAAGAACGGGTACAAAAACTGTCGATTGATGGTGGATTTACTTGTCCCAATCGGGATGGGCAAAAAGGAACAGGAGGATGTACTTTTTGTAATAATCGCAGTTTTAATCCGGATTATTGTCGGAGAAATGTGTCTATTACTCAGCAAATTGAAGAAGGTAAGTCTTTTTTCGGACGTAAATATACAGGACAAAAGTATTTAGCTTATTTTCAGGCATATTCGAACACTTATGCTCCGTTGGAAGAATTGCGACGTAAATATGAGGAGGCGTTGGCTTGCCCGGAGATCGTCGGGTTGGTGATTGGGACTCGCCCGGATGCCGTGGATGAGCAAACGTTGGATTATTTAGAAGAGTTGGCTGCAAAATGTTATGTGTGTATTGAATATGGTGTGGAATCGGCGAATGATGAGGTGTTGTGCCGGATTAACCGGGGACATTTTTTTGCAGAGTCGGAGGAGATGATCCGTCAAACTGCCGGACGGGGGATTCGGATCGGAGCCCATTTGATATTCGGATTGCCGGGGGAAAGCCGTGAATCAATGCTTCAAGGGGCTATTCGTTTGTGCGATCTGCCGATAGATGTATTGAAGTTGCATCAGTTACAAATTATTCAAGACACCCGGATGGCAGAGCAGTATATGCAGACACCCGATGCGTTCCGGCTTTATAGTCTGGAGGAATATCTTGATTTTGTTGTTGACGTGATTGGACATATTCGTCCGTCTATTTATTTAGAGCGATTTGTCAATCAAGCTCCTGAAGAATATCTGATTGCTCCCAAATGGGGTGTCAAGAATTTTGAATTTGTAGCGAAATTGGAAAAACGCTTACGCGAAAGGGATATTTACCAAGGTAAGGAATATAAACAGTATTAAAAATAAGCAGAGAACAGTATGATTGGACAGGAAAAGGTTTATGAAACATTACGGAGATTGGACATTGAATTTGATTATTTAGAACATCCGGAGGCTCCTACGATTGAAATTGCGAAACAATATTGGAAAAATCTTGATAGTACGCATTGTAAAAATTTATTTTTTCGGAATCACAAAGGTAACCGGCATTATCTGGTCATTTTTCATTGTGATCAGGAATTGGCGATTCACGATTTGGAGCTGATGTTGCGGCAAGGAAAACTCAGTTTTGCTTCTGAGCAACGGATGGAAAAATATTTGGGTTTGAAGCCCGGATCGGTCAGCCCGTTTGGGTTAGTGAACGATACGGAGCATCACGTTTATGTTTTCTTGGATGAGCAATTGAAAAATGCCGGTAAATTATCTTTTCATCCGAATGACAACCACGCTTCTCTCGCAGTGAAAACGGCTGATTTTATCCGTTATATGGATGATACCGGCAATGCGTATGAATGGATTAAATTGTATTGATTTTAGCGACACAGGAAATGGATGTAGTCCTGTATCGCTTTTTTACATACAGGACAAAATTCATCCGTACCGTTAAATTCTTTCATCAAACACGTTGGCGAAGGACGGTAAACTCCTTTGTTGACATAACCTCCTCCTTCGTAAACACCGATCTGATTTTTAGAATGGAAGGTGGCGGGAGTTGGTATCGGGGTTTGAGCGGCAATCATCTTTTTCCAATCTTTCCGATCAAAATCGACCAAGGTGGTTAGGTTGGCTTCCCACGGTTCGACATCGGTGGGGTACATTTCGTTGTAGGATACATTGCCAACGTATTCATCGCCCAATCCCAGAAGGACGTGTCCAAATTCGTGGACGTAGATTTTTCCCCTATTGCCTGAATTGTGAGCGGCACTGATGCCAAATGAATTGAAGATCCCCCCTCCCCCATATTTTTGCGTATTGGAAAGGACATATATATAATCGTAAGGGGTATGAGCAGCAATATCCCGTAAACCTTGGTAATCTTCTATCATTTGGTAACGTTCTGAATCAAAGGTATAGAATTGTGCGTGGGTTGCCGTATTCCGCCAAATATGTTCGCCGGGAAGCGTGACACCCGATTCTTTTGAAGGTGCCCATACGGCACGGATATTGAATCGCGTTGCATTTTCTTTGTAGGGCGAATAACGGAAAAGATCGTTGGCAAATTCCTTGCAGGCTATGACAAATTTATCTTTCTCATTGTCTGAATAACCTTCAGGAATGAGCACCAAGTCTACCCGATGGTCGGATGGTCCGTTGTATGCCACTTCAAAGGTTTCGTATTGAGCTGTGAAGGGTCGGATAAAATAAGAGTCCGGCTGAATGTCCTGTTGAAATTTTTTTTCAAAGACACCTGCTCGATTACGGGCGTATATCTCTATGGTGACGGCATTTTTAGGATAGGGAAAAATAACAGCTTCCGGCATTGCTTTTTGAATGGTCTGCGCCTCCGCGGTGGTTTGCCACTCATTAAATAAAGTGCAGAATCCACGAGAATAGATCTCTTTCCCGGTGGCTTTATCCCTGATTTTGAAGAGTTGCACTCCATATCCGGTGGTGTCTAAAAGAGAGATTTTTGAACCTGCCCAGTAGGGTTCTTCTTTCAGTTCATCAAAGAAATAGGTTTGCTCTTTTTGGTTGCCACAATGGTAGTAATCAAAACGCATCGTTTTATCGAAAAAATATTTTTCAAACTGTGCTTGTACGCCTTGTATATCGAAAAACGATAGCAGACAAAGGAAGAGAATAGTCTTTTGAATCATAGCCTTTAAATTCCTTGGTTTATAAACTTTATATGGCAATTATTTTAATTGCTCCAATCCTCGTTGTTGAACAATAGTTTTTATCTATTATCATACCAAGAATCTTTCTTTAGTAGTTTTAAATCTTGTAAGAGACTGGAACGTACGTTGATCTGGAAATTATAGGATTGGTGTGTCCCGATCGGAATACAAGAAAAAGTCATTTCCCAGCAATGTAAATCTCTGGAAATATTAAAGCTCGGCGCAGTGACCTCTTTCTGCTGAAAATCGTAACCGAGGCTATATCCGAATTTCCATTTGGCCGTTAACGAGAAATCTCCATTCACACGTACCATTTGAGAGATGGTGTTCTCACTCAAAGGTTTTTTTGCGCCCACGGCAGGATTGCGTGAATATCGTTTGTTATAATTGAAGGTGTAGTCTAAGTTGATGCTCCAAGGCACTTCAAAGTCTACATATTCATCGTAATGTCCATTGAGCCGATCGTTCTTTTCCTTTTTTTTCTTTCCATTATCCGCAGAGAATTGGATGCCGGAAGAGGCAGATACTTGTGTCAAACGCCCGATTCCACCATTGTATTTGTTATAGCGCACCGCATTGGCATCAATCGCATAGGGATCAAGAGTTCCTGAAAGATTGATGTTTACTTTGCCATTGAATACTTTTGTACGGGCAGATAACTGGATCATAGACCACCGCATAGAATCCGCAAAAAAGTTATAGCTGGATGATAAACGAAAACTTTCCAGTAATTTGATTTTTTTATATTCCTCTTTTCCTGTTGTGTCTTTGTCGTTCCTGACTTTCATTTCTACATTGTTGTCAAGACTCAAACTTAAACTTCCCGATTGAGTGGAACTGGAGGGTACAGGTGTCCCGTAGACTTGGCCTTCAAAAATAGAATATTCGTGTTGATTGCCATCTGATCCGATATAAGAACGGTAGTATTTACTTTTTGAAACGCCGAAAGCCGGTGAATAGGAAATACTGGCACTCGGACGAATGACGTGGCGAATGGCAAAAACTTTGCTGGTCGGCTTGAATTGATACATACCGTAGATCGTTGGGTTGTAAGCCAAAGAGGCACTTGTGTTATAATTATGGGCGTAATGTAAGCCATATACAGTGTCTACGGGATTGTAGCCTTTGCTTGTCATCGTGGAGTCGGTTACCCAATCTCCTTTTCGGATAGAACTCAAATAAGCCACTCCGTTGTAGTTGAAGGAGGGAGATAAGGATAAATCTTTAAATAGGTTAAAGCTGGTGCTCAATGGTATAGAATGTTTAAAGCCATTGTCCCAGTCGCGAGCAATATGGGAGAATGATTCTCCCAATTTAGATTCTTTTGTTTGGATGCTGTTGCGCAATTCCGCATTGTAGGTGAAGCCTATATTTTCATACCATTTCATTTTCCCCACTCTTTCTTTTCGGCGGAATGGGTAAATTTGTGATACCCTGAAATTCATATTCGGAAAGGATAGCGATATAGACGTATCCCGACTATTTTGGTTGTGAGTGAAGCTGGCAGTTAAGTTAAAGGGTTTGTCCGGCCATTTTTTGCTCCACGCAATACTGGATTGTTTTCGTTGGTTGGCTATTTCGTCAATGGTGGTTGAGTTGTAATAGTTATTGCTGGCAGATGAAATGTCTACGGAAGCAGAAAAGGTGGTGTAGGGATTTGCCTTGCCGTCCTGAGTATGCGTCCAACGGAGCGACCAGTCATTGGATTCTGTGTAATCAGGCGTTCCTTTTTCACTGGTGTGATTTCGACTCATCGTGTAATTGAAGTTACCGGTGAATTTATAGCGTTTTCGATAATTGGTACCTACATTTGCTCCCCACGAACCATTTGTGTAGATAGTTCCGGTGAGGGCAAGGTCTATGTAATCACTCAGGAACCAATAATATCCTCCATCGCGAAGGTTGAAACCTCTCAGACGCTCTTCTCCGTATGTCGGCATAAGGATTCCGGAAGTACCTTTTTTAGTTATTGGGAAAAAACCAAAAGGAATCGCCAAAGGAAGAGGAACATCTTCTATATATAAATTGGCAAATCCGGAAATGACTTTTTTATCTTTAATCATCTTGGCTTTACTCATCCGAATGTAGAAATGAGGATGATCGTGTTGATCACAAGTGGTGTATTTCCCGTCTTTTACGCAATATACGGAGTCGGACATCCTTTTGGTCAGTTTTCCTTGTACGTATCCCTCCCCCTGCTGGGTAATGATTTCTTTCACAAAACCTTTTCCTGTTTTAAAATTATATTTTAAATCCAAACTTTCAAATTCTTGAGATCCGTCTTTGAATTTAGGTTTGCCGATAATCACCCCCGCCGAATCTGGTAAGCCGGAAGCGTAGGCAATATTCTTTTCCATATCAAGTTCGATATAATCGGCTTTTAATTCTGTTTTTAAATATTTGACGAAAGCATCCTTGTATAAATACATCTTTTTCTCCTCCACCAACAATAGAATAGAGTCAGTCGCACTATATTCAACCAGATCGGAGAACATCGGCTTTGCAGCAGCTGTACTGTCTTTGGAAATAACAGCGACACTATCTGTTGGGGGATTGGCAGATGTCCCTAAATTGACACTATCCGCCAATCGGGTGCTATCTGTTATCAGAGAACGATGAACGGTAGAATCTTGTAGAAAAGCAGCTGTATCGTTTGTCATCAGATTGAGCGGATGAGTTTTGGATAGAGATTTTGAAGAATCCGACGGTGCGTTGTGTGCAGGTCGAGTTTTGGGAGATGTTTCCGCTATTCCTTTTTCTACACGGGAAGAGTGAGATACAACAGAGCATGCAGTCATTATAAAAATGACACAAACTGTAATAAAATGAAGTATATATGCTCTTAGTTGCAATTTATTATACTATTTTTGTGATGAATAAATGCAGTTCAAATCCCAAATTCGGACTGCAAATGTAAGAAATATTGATTGTTAATAGCTATCATTCTTTTTAAAAAGTTTTAAATATCATGATAATTAGATACGGAGCTGCTGGGATATTATTTTTATTTCTGACTATACTTTTCACGAAAGAATCTATTAGTCAGCCTAATTTAGGACAAATCAAGTGTATTTGTATCGATCCGGGACACGGCGGTAAAGATCCGGGAGCCTGTGGATTAAAAAGTTATGAAAAAGATATTGTGTTAAATCTTTCCCTGAAAGTCGGTCAATTGATTAAAGATGAATATCCGGAAATAAAAGTAGTATATACGAGAGATAAAGATGTTTTTATTGATTTGGACAAGCGAGGAAGATTAGCCAATACCAACAATGCGGATCTGTTTGTGTCTATACACATTAATTCAAATGATTCAAGAACTCCCCACGGATTGGAAACTTATGTATTAGGTCTACACCGTTCCAAAGAGAATTTACAGGTGGCAATGAAGGAAAACTCTGTCATCAAATATGAAAAAGATTATTCTGTCAAATATGCCGGTTTTGATCCATCACGAGCCGAATCTTATATTATCTTTAGCCTGATGCAAAATTTGTATTTGGAAAAGAGCCTGCGTTTAGCAGCTTTTGTGCAGGAAGAAATGGTGGGGAAAACAAAACGTACAGACCGAGGTGTGCGTCAAGCTGGTTATTTGGTGCTGAAAGATGCTGCAATGCCGGCTATATTGGTAGAAGCCGGCTTTATCTCTAATCCGGAAGAAGAACGCTACCTGAATACCGAAAGCGCACAAGATAAAATCGCACATTCCATCTTTCAAGCTATTAGTAAATATAAAATAAGCGTTGAAAAAAATAATAAATTGTTGTCTGCAACATCGAAAAATCAACCTTCAGAAAATAAAAACGAGAATCCTGGCACGGAAACTGATATAAAAAATAATGGACCATTTTATGCCGTACAAGTGGCTTCTGCGGTTTCAAAAATTAAAAATGTTTCCAGATTATGCAAGGGAGAAGAAGTTTATGAATTGGAATCTGACGGACGTTATCGTTATTATGTTGGACAATCTGACGATTTAAATGAAGTGAAAAATAATTTACTAAAAATAAAAAATAAAGTTCAAGGTTGTTTTATTATCGCAATATATAATGGTCATATCATTTCAGTTGCAGAAGCTAAAAAATTAGATTAAAAGCATTTAAGTAGATAGAAATGATGCAAATTCACATAAAAAGAGAGGTCAAATTGGCAATAACTGCCATTGCAGTTGTTATTATTTTGGTTTGGGGAATTAATTTTTTGAAAGCAAAAGCATTATTTGATAAAAATAATGTTTTTTATGGTGTATATGACCGCGTAGACGGATTAAGGGTATCCAGCAGTGTGATCTACCGTGGTTACAGTGTAGGACAAGTTAGTTCCATTCGCTTCACAGGTCAGCGATTTGATAAAGTCTTAGTAGAGTTTTCTGTGGGTAAAAAATTGGAGATCCCCTCAAATACAGTTGCTGCCATTCAAAATTCCGATTTAATGGGTTCCAAATCTATCAATCTTGTACCAGGAAATGCTACTTCTTATGCACAAAGTGGAGATACACTCAAAACGCAGTTGGAACTTGGAATTATGGAACAACTGAACAGACAATTGGAACCGTTGAAGAAAAGAGCTGAAAATATTATGGTATCACTGGACACTGTATTGCTGGCTTTACAGGATATTTTCAGTGAAAATGCCAATGGTAATATCCGTAGTTCTCTGAAAAGTGTGAGCCGTACATTAGATAATGTAGAACAGGCGTCTGCTGTATTAAATGAATTATTATCGACTGAATCCGGTCGTATTTCCAATATATTGGAAAATGTCAACAGTATCACCGAAAATTTAGAAAGTAATAATACTGCTGTTTCCAAAAGTTTAAACAATATCTCCGCAATCAGTGATTCATTAAGAGCTGTCAATCTCAATGGGAGTATCCATCGCTTAAACAGCATTCTGATGCAAACCGATTCTATCGTAATGAAAATAAACCGAGGGAAAGGTACGTTAGGCGGAATGGTGAACGATAATGAATTATATTATAGTCTGACGAGTGTCAGTGAGAATCTCAATAAATTACTCGCTGAATTCCGGCAAAATCCCAAACGCTTTGTGAATTTAGCTGTCTTCGATTTTACTTCCAATAAATCAACACAAGATGAATATGGCATTGTCATTGCCGAATCAGAGAAACAGTTATCTGCTAATTCTGAATTGTATTTAAAATACCCTAATCTGAAAGAAATTAGACGGGATGGAAAATTCTATTACCTAATCAATACTTACAAAAATTTAAAGCAAGCGGAGAAAGATATTTCAGATGTTAAAAAGTTGTTTGAAAAATCATTTATTGTTAAAGTAAATTAAACATCAGATTAGAACCATTCTAAAAAGGAGTAGGTTTTCAACACAAATAATTGACATAATATAGTCGATAAAATATATTTTATGTAAATGTTTTAAGAGCGATTTTTCCTTTGTGCTGAATTGATTAGATGAAAATAAAAGCCCCTTGGAAAGTCATTTTGTAGAAATGCAGTCATAAATTATTTTAAGAAAATCTCCTCTTTATGCTTCATATAACATCCTGTTAAACAACATCCTGCATTTAAATGTTTGATCTGTAAAGGATAAACGTTTTTTGAATATAATCAAGTAAAAAACCATTTTTTTATGACCTTTTTTTTGTGGAATTTAGCATACTGAATAAAGGTAGATAGTGATAAACGAAAACTATCTGACTAACAATAGACTATGGAAAAAGATTGTGTAAAAATTTGGTCAAAGTGCTTATCTTTGATAAAAGAGCAAATATTGCCGGAAAAGTTTCATACCCTTTTTGAGCCAATTCGTGCTTTAAAATTTAAAGATGAGGTTTTGACCATTCAGGTGGCAAGTGCTTATGTATACGAAGCACTGGAGGGAGAGTATATTGATATTCTGAAGAATGCCCTAAAATTGGTGATTGGCCCAAAAGCAAAATTAGAGTATTCTGTCGTTGTGGAGAGAAGCAAAACTTCTGAACCATTAACAATGGTTTATGCGTCAAGCCCTGCCAAAAAACCGGCAACCAGTACTATTTATTTGAATCCATCCGCTAATGGAGGGCTGAAAAATCCTTTTGAACGTACATCTCATCAGATTCAGATTGATTCTCAATTAAATCCATCCTATTCAATGGATGGATATATAGAAGGAGCGTGCAACCGATTGGCAAGATCTGCCGGAATGGCTATTTCACAAAAACCGGGAGGTACCGCTTTCAATCCTTTATTAATATATGGAGGTTCAGGTTTAGGAAAAACACATCTTGCGCAAGCAATCGGATTAGAAGTAAAACAAAATTTCCCCGATAAGGTCGTTTTGTATGTCTCTACCAATATTTTCCAAACTCAATTTACAGAAGCAGTACGACGCAATGAGGTGAACGATTTTCTGCATTTTTATCAACTAATTGATGTGCTCATTTTGGATGATATTCAAGAATTAGCAGGAAAAACAGGTACCCAAAATACTTTTTTTCATATCTTTAATCACCTCCATCAATCCGGGAAACAGTTAATATTAACTTGTGATAAGGCTCCGGCAGAACTTGAAGGAATGGAAGATCGACTCTTATCAAGATTCCGTTGGGGATTGGCAGCTGAAGTAAAGGCTCCTGATTTTGAAACACGAAAAGAGATTGTAATTAACAAAGCTCGTAAAGATGGTATTGATTTTTCTGATGAGATCATCGAATATATTTGTAAATATGTTGATAATAACGTGCGAGAACTCGAAGGAGCTATGATTTCATTATTGGCACAATCAACTTTTAATAAAAGGGAACTGACCGTTGATGTGGTGAAAGATATTTTGGAGAAAATGGTGAAAAGAGATACTGAAGAATTGACCATCAACAAAATACAAGAAGTCGTTTGTGATTATTTTAAAATTTCAGTTGAGCTTTTGCAAGCTAAAACTCGTAAACGAGAAGTAGTACAAGCACGCCAATTAGCTATGTATTTCAGTAAAAACTACACCAAATATTCTTTGGCATATATTGGTAACCTGATTGGTAAAAAAGATCACGCCACCGTATTATATGCTTGCAAAGCCATTGCAGATATGATTGAAACTGATCGAAATTTCAAAACACAAGTAGATGAAATTCAGCAAAAATTATATTGCAGAAATTAAAATCATAAAAACTGATCGAATTAAGGGCTTTGAATTTGGCTTAAGAGCTGCATTTTAAGCCCTTAATTATTTGTTAATATGAAAGATGAATATAGAACAATAGAATACATAGCCGATGGTCTATATAAAGAAAAAGGCAGTAAATTTATTTCTCTTGCTTATCCCGTGACAACAGAAGAAGAAATTCGGGAAATAGTTTTGGAATTGAAAGATAAATATTACGATGCCCGACATCATTGTTATGCTTGGAAACTTGGAATGACAAAAACACATTTTAGGGTAAATGACGATGGAGAACCTTCCTCAACAGGCGGGAAACCAATTTTTGGACAAATCCAATCCAATGATTTAACTAATATATTGATTGTCGTAATCCGATATTTTGGAGGTATTAAATTAGGAGTTTCAGGACTAATGAATGCCTATCGAAAAGCTGCCGCTGATGCTATTCAAAATGCCAAAATTATCGAAAAAACTATTGATGATCAATTACACATCTGCTTTAATTATCTTGTTCTAAATGATGTAATGAAGATTATAAAAGAAGAAAAACCTGAAATATTAGAGCGTAACTTTGAACTAAAATGCGAAATGCTCCTATCCATCCGTCGAAAAAATTTACCTCTATTGAAATCCAGACTCCAGCAAGTTGAATCACTTAGTTTTATTGAAAAATAATACGAAAAAATGATATGGAAATTTGTAAAGTCTGATAATCTATTTATCTTTGCACCCGCAATCAGAAAAACATTGCGCCCCGATTCAGTAGCTCAGTTGGTAGAGCACAACACTTTTAATGTTGGGGTCCTGGGTTCAAGTCCCAGCTGGATCACTTTTAAGAAAGCCACATGGCGACAAAAATTAGTAAAAACCTACAGTATCAACATATTGTAGGTTTTTTCTTTTGTAGTTGGCTATGTTAAAAGCCAAAAAATAGTCCACCGAAGACAAAAATTCGTGGCTAAATCGTGGCTACCTCAGAAAGCCACAAAAAGTAGCCACGATTTGACCAAATTTGTCCACTCGTTGTCCTCATTCGTCTATACTGTAAATATCTCATATACAACTAATAAAATTACGTTTGTAACTAAAAAATGAGATTATGAAGAGTACATTTACAGTGGCATTTTTCTTGAAAAGAAGTGCCCAACGCAAGAGTGGTGAAATGCCAGTTGTTGGTCGCATCACAGTCAATGGACAAGCCGCAGAGTTCCGTCCGCAACTAATCATAAAACCGGAAAATTGGAGCGTAGCGAAAGAGAAAGCGATCGGACGTTCCGTCGAGACCATACAATTTAATGGCATGCTTGATTCTATCCGTGGTACAATACTTCAACATTATCAAGCCTTATTGGAACGGGATGGGATTGTCACCGCAGACGGAATCCGTAAAGCCTATTTTGGCCAGGATGAACAGGCGGTGGAGAAAAGAGAACAGAAAGAAAAATCGGAAACTACCCTAATACAGTTTTTCACCAAATTCAATGAAGAATACAAATTGAAAATTGCAGCGGGAACAACCACACAACGCACCTATTCCCGGTATCTCCTGACCAAAGAACGTTTGATAGAGTTCATGATGACAAAATATAAAATCTCTGACACACGGCTCGATAAGATTGATTTGTTTTTTATTGAGGCTTT
The DNA here is from genome assembly GCA_036657595.1 of Odoribacter sp. Classification (GTDB taxonomy): domain Bacteria; phylum Bacteroidota; class Bacteroidia; order Bacteroidales; family Marinifilaceae; genus Odoribacter. Next base: position 27,925 of record JAVXFZ010000018.1, read on the forward strand.
TTATCTTCATATACGAACTAAACACGGATGTACGAACAATACAAGCATGAAGTTTATTCAACGTTTTTGCAAAGTCGTCACCTTAGCTAAAGATAGCGGTCTGATCTCCATAGATCCATTTGCAAAATATGAATTCCATTTTAATGAAGTAAACCGTGGTTTTCTTACGCAGGATGAATTGAATACAATAGAGCAGAAACATTTTCCCTCGAAAAGATTAAGTCAAGTACGTGATATTTTTATCTTTAGCTGTTACTGTGGATTATCTTACATTGATATTTGTAACCTGAGAGAGAAAAATATTCAGACCTCTTTTGATAATCATCTTTGGATAAAAACCACCCGGCAGAAAACGGATGTCAATTCAAATATTCGCTTACTGGATATTCCTAAAGCTATTTTGGAGAAATATGCAGGCAAGCAAGCGGATGGTAAATTACTTCCGATAATCAGCAATCAGAAAATGAATGATTATCTGGCAGAGATTGGAAATATTTGTGGAATAAATAAACACATTACATTCCACCTCGCAAGACACACATTCGCGACAGTAATCACTCTATCACAGGGAGTTCCGATTGAAACAGTGTCTCGAATGTTGGGACATAAGAGTATTCGTACAACACAGATTTATGCAAAAATAATCGACTTGAAGATTAGTCAGGACATGGACGTATTGGTTCAGAAAATGAATGACAAAAAGAAAATAACGATTTAACATCAAACGGAAAAATAGATAAAATATAGAATCATGGAAACAGGTAAAATAGCAATAGCAAGAACAGTGGGAGGGAATGCCAGTGTACACATTGAGTTGGTAGACGGAACAGTTTGGCTGACAAAACATCAAATTGCCGACTTTTTTGAGGTATTCACCTCCGCAGTCACATCAAATCTGAAATCTATCTTTAAATCCAGGGATTTGAAGGAGTGGGAGGTCATGAAAACTCATCGCTACACAGATGCCAAAGGTCGGGAGTGTCAGGTCGAGTTTTATAACTTAGACGTACTCCTTGCATTGTGTTTTCGCTTAAAAGGAGAAATCTGCAACCTGTTCCGGCAATGGATATTGGAACGAATCAAGAAGCCCATTGTGGCAAGTCCCAAGACTCCGATTCTTATTCAATTAAGGAATACGATGTTTATTTAAGATTAATTCATCGCAAGTTTGTTTTAGCAATATAATCCAAAATATGAGTTGTATTAAAACAGTCCTGTTAGGCGAACGTTGGAAAATCCAGCGCGCGTTGACCCCTTGCGCCAATACGAAGTTGCCCCCTGAAATTATTTTAATATTGCCCCCTTAAGTATCCTGGCCGACGGGGTCATTTTTATTTTGGTTTATTTATTTTTCGCTGCCTTCATCTTACGTACGCTCTCGCCGGTCAGTTCAATCTGATGTGCCGAGTGGATGATACGGTCCAGTATTGCATCCGCGACAGTCGGTTCGCCAATTGCATCATACCAGTCTGCAACTGGTAGCTGCGAGGTGACGATGATGGATTTACGTTCATGACGATCTTCGATTATGTCGAGCAGTATGGGACGCTCCTTGGCATCAAGGGGAACCAGAAAAAGGTCATCGAGGATGAGCAATGGACACCGTTCTATTTTCTTTAGTTCAGTCTCGATTGTACCTTTTGTTTTGGCAACCTTAAGTGCTCCCATCAGCTTGGATGCGCTGGCATAGTTGGTTCGTATTCCCTCTTTGCAGGCCTGATAGCCAATAGCTGTGGCCATATAGCTTTTGCCTGTCTCTGATGACCCGGTGATAAAGAGATTCTGTCCCTGACGGATAAAATCAAGTGATGCAAGGCGTTCTACTTGGTTGCGGTCAAGACCGCGGTTGATAGAGTAGTCTATTTCCTCTAGGAAGGCTTTGTAGCGAAAGCCTGCCTGAGATATCAAGCGTTGTATGGCAGCCTCTGAGCGATAATCCCATTCCCTTGCCAGAAGCATTGAGACGAAACTGTCAGCTGTCATAGCCTCGGCCATGGTAGAATGAATACTTTCGCGGAAGGCTGCTGACATACCGTGCATTTTCATACGGTTCATCAGATCCAGTGAGACTGCATTGCGGTCTTTCTCCTGAGTAATGGGTGCGGTTTTGTTATTTGTTTCCATTGTTTTTGATTGATTTGGGGGTTGATTTAGAGAAGTATTCACGTCCGCGGATGTTCTTGTGTCGCGGTAGGGATGCAGGACTGTCCGTGTCTTGATCAGCTTGCGGCAGGAAGTCAAAGTCGTCACCACGGTTGAGTATGCCGATAACATCTTGATATCCGTATACACGCATCCGCGATGCACATGCGCAGGCCACCACGAGCCGGTCAAGCCCGAAGGTCTTTTCCAAAGAAAGGATACCGCGGCATGAACGGAACGCTAGCGGCGGATATTTCTTCTCAGATGCCACTTCCTTAAGGTAGAGCAAGACGATGTTATCTATCTGTGCGGCACGTTCAAACACCTCGTCCAGATCTTTCTCGTAACTGCCATGCCTACCGGGAAGGTTGTGTGCCTCCTTCCGGGTGTAGCCGTATGGCGTGTCGTCACGGTGATGGGTGGTGACAAGTCTAAGTCCATAGAATATATCGAGCGTGTCAGCATCATATACGATATCAACACGCTTGCCAATATATTCCGTCGGCACGCTGTAATGATGTTTACCGAGCGTAATATAGCTGTTACGCATCACTGTCACCGACTTACGTTCCTTCATCTGATATCGCACGGTTGGCAGTGGTCGCAAATAGTCTTTCTCCATCTTCTTGAACAGTTCTCTGCGGGACTCCTTGCGGTTGGACATCTGTTTGCGATTGAACTTATCCAGCGAACTCAGTATAGCTGTGTTCAATGACTCAAGGTCATGGAACATAAGTCCCTCTATGTCGGCATAGACAGACTTATACATCAGTTTAACCGCGTTTTCTACAAGAGCTTTGTCTTTGGGATGCCGCACGCGTGCCGGATATACCGCACAGCCGTAATGCTCGGCAAAGGCCGCGAAGTCATCGTTGATGATCGGTTCGTTACGGTTGCTGCGGGTCACCGCTGACTTGAGATTGTCCGGCACGACTGCCATCGGAACACCTCCATTGAAATGTAGGGCGTTCTCGCAGGCCTTGATCAGGTCCTCCTTGCGCTGAGACCAGACAGCTTCACAATACGTGTAGTGACTGCACGGAAGTATCGCCACAAACACCTCTACGCTCCGGCATTCGCCTGAAACTTCATCGACAACTTCCAGCTTGTCACCGGCAAAGTCAATATACATTTGGTCGCCAGCGTAATGTTCGACATGTCCCTCCGCGCGTGATACAAGTCGGTAGCGTTGGATGTAGACTCCGAAGCTTGCGTGACGGAATCCATCGGGATGTTCCCGGGAATACTCTTCAAACAGAGACTTCACGGTCACGCCCTTGCGTTTGAGCCTTGCCGCATATTCGGGCAAAAGCGCCTCAAGTTCTTCTTGGCGCTGAGAAGGTGTCCGCTCTCGTTCACGGCTACTTTCGAACATCTCCTGAATACGGCTTGCAGGCATGGACAGAAGCTGTTCCATCGGTATGCCGCTCTCTTGAAACAGACGCACATATCTGCGAACTGTGTTGCGGGATAGCTCAAAGATAGCACTGATACTTTTTATTCCTATCCCCATTGCATAGCAATGAAGAATGTTAGCTAATTTTGTAGTCATTGTAATTTGAATTTTAACCCATCGGCCAGGACAGGAATCAAAATTACTAAAAAAGCCCCTGCCGGATTGACCGCACCCTATTGTTGTTGTTGCTGTTGTCCTTATTGTTCCAATTCAGGTTCAGGTTGCCATTGCTGTTGAAATTCACGTTGCAGGCGTTGTTGTTGTTATACTCTGAACTCGACCAAATGATCTGCCATCAGTTTTGTCTTTACAAGTTGCCACACGATGGTGGCAGCCTGTCGATGGCCCTTTTTTAATTAAACCGGCTCTCTCCGGCAAGCCGTAGCCGACCGGAATCCCGCCAAAAAACGATTATTGCCTTTTCCCTTCATTTTTCACTTGTCCTTTTTCATTGTATTGTTTCCATCCGGTGGCTTGTTTGCCGATTTTTTCCATGACAAGGGCAAAGCCGGCATATTGCCGCTCCGTGATCACCCGTTGTTCCACACAGACCCGGAACAGCATTTGAAGCATCCGGTATTTGTCGAGAAACTCCGTAATCACTCCCACCTTTTCGTAACTGCTGTTGGCTTTGTATATCAACGACAGCATATCGAGGTTCAAATCGACCATCCGACTACCCATGCTGTAACGAAAAAAGCGGGGAAAACCCTGCGATAGCGGAATCAACTGATTCAGCAACCGCAAGGTGTCGCGATAAAGGGGTAAGTCTTCGGATAGTGCCATGTTTTTTAAAAAAATCGACCCGCTTCGCTGGAATCCGGTTGAAATAGATAAATTCAAAAATAGATAAATAGATCAAAAAGCGAGGACCGACCGCACCCTATGGTCGCCGCCGCTGCCCTTACGGCTCCAACCCAGGTACAGGTAGCCACTGTTGTCGAAAAACACGAGGCAGGCGTTGCGGTAGTTATACTCTGAACTCGACCAAAAGTAAGTATCTATACTAAATGGTGTCGCTCCTGCCACTCCCTTCAAACGAGCGTTTAAATGATCAACTGCGCTTTGGGAGGTGTTTTCCAGAATTAAATAGTCCTCTGCGCTATTCTGATTTTTACTATCATTCAAGGCACTGACACCTCCCAAATTCACTAAAATATCCCACCATTGACCCATACCGGGCAAAAACCATCCCGTACTCGAGGCGGGAGCAGCAAACTGAGCAGATTCACCGGTGCCGTATTTAGATACGGCATTGAAAGCGGCGTAGGTGGCAGCATCGTAGTCGCCCTTGGTGATTTTATCTACCATATATTTAGTCTTGTTATAACCATCCAGATCTCCATACATCAGCTTAACCTCGGCAACGTCGCTAAACGGATCAGGTTCATTTTTTCTATAATCTCCCCAACAACAACCTTCCGCGGCATTGGTCAATGCCATCACCAAACCGTGAGGGGTGGTGACACCTTTAGCGGCTAATGCCGCTTTCTCGGCAGCTCCAATACGGCCGGGGTCGGTTTGAAAAACAATGCCGATGACCCTGCGTGCGCCATTTTTGAGGTCGGGAGCAACATCCCCACCATCGCTCCACGTACCGTCGGAGTAATAGTAATCGCCGATTTTGGGGACATTCTTGCCTGGCTCCGTGCCGTCGTCTGAATCTTTGGAGTAGCCGACAAACAGTCCCATTACGGCAATCAGAAGTACCCCTACGCACCACATACGGGCTTGTACTCTTCCTTTTTTCTCAATTTTCATATTCTTGTTTTTATTGGTTTGTTATGTGCCACCGACCTCTGATGTCGGTGGCGATCTGTATATGCAAGGAGCCGGACAATGGCTTTGACCATGCCGTTCACGGTCGGCGAACGGATATCCCGGAGCATTGTGAACTCATCGGGATCAGTTATAGAGGGGGAACACAACAATTCCTGCCTGTTATGGTCTTTCCCACAATAGGCATATAAAGATATAAGAACGAAAATATTCTTACGCGTCCTTGTGTGTGTTAATAAATTCCGGCACACCACCAAATTATCGCACACTTTTTTTTTGGATTTCTCACTTTTATTTTCAACCACCGCCAACGAAGAGAGCACCCAACCTAATTGAGTGCAGCCATCTTGAATATGTCTTTTCGTATTGTCGTCCATTACGAATACATTTTATTTAGCAAAGGTATGCTGAATATTACAATTCCGGCCATGTTTTTTATTTATTTTTTAGCAAACAACACCCGCTAAAAGTGTTACAAATCAGCTGTGATGCAAAAAAAACAACCACTTTCGTAGCTGCTCTTTCTCTTTTTAGGGTTACATTTTCATTCCTCTGCTTTCTCTTGGTTTCGGAGCAACAATACGGGCAACCATTACGTGTTCTTTTTCATCGGAATTTTCGGGTTGTTGTTGTTGTTGTTGTTGTTGTTGTTGCGGTGGAGTCAGGTTCAATTGTATCTTCCGCTCCAATGCTGCCATTTCCGATTTAAGCTCTTTCAATTCTTCCTCCTTTTTCCATGTACCGTTTACCACTTCCTGCAAGGTGGGTAAATCACGTTCGAGTGCTACATTCTGTGTCTTGAACTGTTCCATCAATTTCGGAATACGTTCCAGAGCGTTCAGAAAATTAGTAGCCGCTGCTTTGTGATCAGCCATGGCAAGTTGCCCATTATTGTAAGTGTACTTATACGCTCCCTCAATAAAAAATCGGTTCTGTTTCTCTTCCATCCCCTCTCGGATCGTTGTTTCCGTCTTGACAAGAATAGGAAAACCGTACAGTTCACCGATAGGTGTGTACCGTCCACCCGTCGTGGCTTTCTTAGCAATTTCCTGTAATCGTGTCCCTATACTCTTGGCATCGGTCGCTGTCAAAGCGTCCAAACGAATAGGGTTGCGATAATACCCATCTTCGTCTGTTTGTGCCCGTGAGGTAAACGCCTTGTAATCGGCATTCATACGGGTAATCTGCTCGTTGTTGTGATCCAGTACACGGGTGTTCTCCTCTAATTTCCACGCCGAACCGCTCTTGGCTTTGTTGAATGATTTACGCTCACTCTCCAATGCCATTACTTTCTTTTCCAACTTGGCATTGTCCAGTAAATCGGTATTACCGGATAGGATAGCCATGTATTCCGAGAAATTCATGCCCGACTTTTCGTCCATTGCCCCCTCGTCAATGCTACGTGCCCCCATCGCTCCGCTTTTGAGCTGACTGATAAAGGTCTGCTTGCAGTGCAACAGATTAAACTTGTAGCTGTCCAACGATTTCTCTACGGCGTAGAGAATCACATCCACCTTATTATCCGCATACAACTTCGCAATTTCGTTGCCTTTTCTAACCGCTCGCCCATCCCGCTGGGAGAGGTCGGACGGTCGCCACGGCGTGTCTAAATGATGCAATGCAACCGCCCTTCGTTGAGCGTTTACACCCGTTCCGAGCATCGAAGTGGAGCCGAACAACACCCGCACGCTCCCCTTGTTCATGGCATCTATTACCGCCGTTCGAGCCGCTTGTGTCTTGCACTCCTGTATAAACCGCACTTCGGAAGCCGGAATACCGTAGTCTTCTACCAGCTTGCGTTTAATCTCGCTGTACACGTTCCACTCGCCGGGCTTGTACGTCCCTAAATCGCTGAACACAAATTGACTGCCTTTTTGTGCATCATACCGATCATAATACTCCGCAATCATCCTGGCACAATGGCTTGCCTTGTTGTCGGGGTGGTCGTCGTATTTCTCTCGGTCTATCATCCGCATATCGAGTGCCATCTTTCGGGCATAGTCGGTGGCTATCAACATTTTTGCTTTCTCTTCCGACTCCGATAGTTTTTCACGCCCCAATAGCGTGGCATCGCCCGTTTGGGCAAACTGCATCAGCTTTTCGATAAACTCCGATTGCTGTGGGGTGGGTGCGATATTGTGCAGTATCTCGTTCTTTGCCGGACGATCCACCCCCACATCTTCCGCTGTGCGGTAATCGGTGATCTCATTGTAGAATGCCGCCAATTCAGGCACTTTGACGAAATACCGAAACCGCTCTTTCTGCACAATCTGGTTGGTCACCGAAAATTCAAAGTCGGTGGTCTTCTTGGCAAAGATAGCCGCCCACGCATCAAAGCAGTTGATATTCTGCCGTTCCAACTCTTTTGGACGGAGGTATTTAAACAACAGGTACAGTTCCGTTAGGGAGTTGGAGATGGTTGTACCCGAAAGTAGCGTAGCCCCCAAATCCTTGCCCGTGCGCTACTGAATGGTACGCAGAGCGAAGAGCATATGGAGTGCTTTTTGGCTTCCTTCCGAGTTTCCAAGCCCTGCCACACGGTCGTGGCGGGTATTAAACATCAAGTTTTTGAACGAGTGACTCAAATCCGAAATTTCGGATTTATTGCATTATCAGAACTTTTTCAGGAAACAGTATTCATTGTGTAATATTGATATTATCAGCACATTGCACACACCTTTAAAAATGTTTTTTGTTTTCATAGCATTGTAGATTAAGTTTGACAAAAGGATTACAGCACGATAATCCCGGTTATTTATAGTTCTACCAAATTTATAACAAAATAATTTGTACAACCAATGCTTTTTTGAACTTTTATTTTACGCACATCTAAATTATAACAACAACATGGAATGTTGTTATAAATGCAACTATTTATTGCTATTCTGTTTGAAATTTAAAATAGTAGCATAGCTTTTTTATCTGTTCCTCTTCTTGTTAATCTTCCTCAAAAGCAGTCATTATTAGTCGAATCAATCATTTCCGTTTCAATAGGCAAAGGTATTCCCGGATTTTGACGGACGGAAAAGTTTAAGCCCTCCGGGTTTTAAAAAAAATCTCCACACCTGCGCTACGCTTGGGTAGTATTTTATTTCAAAAAACTTGTCCGTCCTAAATCCGAACCTTTTCAGCCTATATGAAACTAAACTCCCTCACCTCTCAAATCCACATAAAAACATAAAAAAAACAGAGCGATGAAAACAAAATATAAGATAGCAGGTTTGGCACTGGTTGCCGTAGCAGGTTCAACTCTTTTGGGTGGTAGCCTTTGGTGGTGGTTCGCAGGGGTATTTGTAGGCAAGTTTGTAATACGCCTACTCTTCACGATAGCATTGGCAATCATTCTCTATATTCTTTGCTATGCCCTTATTATTGGTGGAATCTTTTGGATACTAATCTCTTAAAACATATAGTAATGAAATCAACAGACCATTTTAAAAAAATGATACAATCCTATTTGGAACAGTGTGCTATATACGATGAACCATTTGCACACTCTTACCGCAATCTCTGTAAAAACATTGAAGATTGTGTTACCTATATTTTGAACGAGGTACAGAAAAGCGGTTGCAACGGCTTTATGGACGAAGAAATATTTTCGTTAGCACTGCACTATTACGATGAGATTGACCTTAAAATCGGCAACCCTATTACTTGCAACATAGTAGTTAATCACACGGTAGAACTAACCGCAGAGGAAAAAGAGCAAGCCCGCAAAGATGCTATCAAGCGAATCGAAAACGAGGCGTATGCACGAATAAGCAAATCAAGAAACAGAGCCACTGCCAAGAAGATAGAAGTACAACCCCAAGCAACTTTATTTGATTTTTAATCACTCAGCCTTATGAAACCGAAAACAAAACTTCAAAAAGAGGTCGTTACACTAAGTAAGCGACTGCCCAAACTTACCGAGACACAGAAAACATACGCTTTTCGTCACTGTTTTGACCACATCGGACGTAGAACGGCAAAAGGTATCATCACCTGCACTGAGTGCGGATGCCAATGGCAAGGCGATGGGGCATTGATTGATATGGTTTGCGGTTGCACTTGCCCCCGTTGCAGAATGGAATTAAAAGTACAGACCACCCGAAAGAGAGTATTCAAGGAGAATGAATACTTCTCTATTATAACCACTTGCAAAGAGTTTCAAGTCGTGCGCTTCTTCTTTGCCAAAGCACGTTTCCAAGTTGGACAACCAGCCGATTATTCCATCACAGAAGTTGCCCAAAGATGGTTAGCACCCGACGGCAAGTTTGAAACCATTGCCCGATTAAGAGGAATAAGTTTCATCTATTATGACCTGTGGCAGGAGTGTAGCCCAATGGAAATTCGCAGAAACCACCGTGTATATGATATAGCCCCGATATGCACCTATCCGAGAAAACGGATTACCGATAAACTTAAACGCAACGGCTTCAAAGATGATTTTCACGGTATTGCACCTTTTGAATTATTTCGTAGCCTATTGACCGACAACAAGGCGGAAACACTTATAAAGACAGGGCAACACAGTTTATTGAGCCACTTTATTCACTATTCGTCAAAGACTTCAGATACTTATTGGAACTCCATACGCATCTGTATCCGCAACGGCTACACTATTGAAGACGGTTCTATGTGGTACGACTATATTGACTTGTTGCAGTTCTTCGGCAAGGACTTAAACAGTGCTAAATATGTTTGCCCCGACAATCTACCGGCAGAACATGATAAAATGGTGGCGAAAAAACGTGTATGGCAAGAGCGTGAGCGATTGGATGAACAGAGGATGAAAGCACAGGAAGATGAACAGCGTTTCCAAGAGTTGAAAGCCAAGTTTTTCGGCATTGCCTTTACCGATGGAGAGATACAGGTTAAGGTATTGGAGAGTGTGAGCGACTTTGTCGAGGAAGCCAGCCAAATGCACCACTGTGTTTTTCAAAACAATTACCATTTACGCCCCGACTCTCTTATCTTTTCAGCGTGTATAGAGGGCAAACGGATTGAGACAGTAGAAGTATCACTTAAAACACTAAAAGTTGTTCAATCTCGTGGGGTTTGCAATAAAATTACGGAGTACCACGACCGTATAATCAAACTTGTAAATAAAAATAAATGGCTCATTTGCAGGCGGATGGCAGCCTAATAATAACAATCATAATAGCATACAGAAGATGAAAACATTAACAATAGAGAGTATGATAGCCATACATTATCCCGACACGGGATTGGCTTACGCACAGATTATCAACACAATCGCAAATAGCGATACAAGTAAGGATTTGCGAGAGAGTTTATCACAGCTGAAGAGAGATACCGATGCACACGACTTCTTCGAATGGGGTTTCGGGCGTTGCCATTTTTGGCTTCATCAAAGGATGGGTTACAAGTGCCCCGAAGTTTTTACCAACAGAATTTTAATTGTCAAATTCTAATCCATTACAATTATGAGAAAATACTATTCCAACATAGATGACATGTACAACGCACAATTAGCATGTTCAACTATATCTTTTTCATCACAATGCAGAACGGTTTATTGTTGCGGAAAACTTGTAGTCTGCTGTGAAATAACCGACATAATAGATGGGTGTATCATTGAGAAGATGATACTTTGCCCAAAATGTGCCGAACAACAAACATTAACCCTCAAAAAACAGCAACGATGAACAGTATTAATAAAAACGGAATATCTACCTGCACCGAAGCAGGGCAAGAGAAGTATGTTTATTTTGACCTTATGCCAAGGTTAAGGCGTAAGAGCCGATATTGTCAATACGATTATCGCCACACGGACGGAGAATTATTTTCTACCGTTGCTCCGACATTGGAAATATGTCGGGGACGCAGGGACAAATGGTTACAATCGAAAGCAGAGAAGCCGTCATGAAAACATTGAAGGAAATAATAACTCACCAACGGATAGAATATTTAAACAAGTATAACGGACGAGCGGAAATTTCCGCCCGTTATTTTCTTTCATGAGCATGGGCGGGTAAGAAAGTAACAAAGAAACCTTTTGAGCAAGGTTTTCAATCTTGCTTGTATGAGTTGCTTTTACTCCTGACTTAAAGAACCTTATGAATGAATTAATTTACTTTTGATTGTGAATTGAAGTCGGCTCAATGTTCAAAATATCATCATTGATATTCTATTATTCCACTCAATGTTTTTGCGTTTATTAATGGAATTTTCAAATAATAGTTCTCACCTTTCCTATAAATTTGCTTCGTTTGCGAATATTTTATACAGAGTCATTATTATCTTGTCAATGATAATGAGTAATGAAAAACGCACAAAATAGTTCTCATACAGATAGTCATCATTATTGAGTGTCTTCAAAGAAGGTAAATTCTGCTGATAAGACATGAGATTGTGTGCACAACGGTTTCTATGTTTGTACAGACAATCATACATGAATATCAGACTTTTCTTATTCGTGCAGGTAAGGGGCTTGTTTGTATCAGTCTTATGAGAACAGTTATCACATTTTTTAAACATAACTCTCTGGCTATCTGCGATATAATAAAGACATTCAGTTTCGATCTCATTAAATATCTTAAGATACTCATTGTATTCTTTTTCTCCAAAGCCATAAATACTGGAATGTTTGAAGAAATGCTCCACATCACATTTGGTTTCATTCAAAATAGCCTGTTTATCAATGGCATTATTCACATCAAAATCTTCCTTCAATTCTACGATGGCTTTTAACATTACAGTAAGTACTTTGTTTTTATCTGTTAAGTTAGAGCATTCGCCAAGAGTCCAGCTGGAATATAGGTCACGGCGGATTTCAAAGTCAACCGTTGCTAGTTCCCAACATATACATTTCATCTTTTGCTCTTGTGCACCTGTCATTTTCATAAATATTGATTGCATGACATAATCACACAATGGATGAATATCTATTCCTGATTCTACACAACGAGTCGCTTTGGTTGCATCATTAAGAATTTCAGATACGGGTGTCAATATGAATTTCGAGTGTACATTCATGCCTGTTTATAAATATGATATATTGAGATCGACTTAGTGATTCTTTCACGAAGATACTTCAAAAGCGAAGGGGTTTTGGTATGCTTTGCATCCCCCTTTATTTGTTTTATTTGTGATTTTAAGGTTTCTAATAGGTTTTCTTTTCGGGTTAAGTCAATCTCATTTTTTTCAAACAAGACAAAATAAATTAAACCAAAGAAATATATGTCCATGTCAATGATAGAACTATAATAGTTTCGGAATTTAAGTTGATCTATGTACTCATTGAGCCTTGTCATCCGTTCACTGTAATTCTTGTCGATATAGATGTCTGTGAATTTACCAAATAAATCAGAATCTTCATCATTCACCACAGAATAGATATACTTTTCGTAAAAACCCTCCATTTTACGGGCATATCTATAAGCTACAACATTTATCTTCTGTGTATGTTTGTATTGAGAAAGCAAGGACACATATCGAACAAAGTCCATACGGCTCTTTACAGACTTATCAACAATACTACTGGAAATTTCTTTGCAGAAGTCGGGATTAAACCAAGCTTTGAGCCCGCTATTAAGGAAGTATAGAGAAGCACGACTTTCAAGAACATATAATGATTTTCCCTGGATATTAATGTTACGAAAGACGGTTGAAAAAAACTTTTGTTGAGTTGACGTATCTGAATTGGCTGGTACTAAATAGGAAAAACCGAGGTAGTTTTTCTGAAAAAACTCTTCGTCAAGATTAAGGTTCAGTACTTTGTAATGTTCAGAAGAACATTTTAAAAGTATTTCTGTTTTATTTTTCCCTTTGGCTAAAAATTCTCGGAATGTCCATTCAAGCATATTCTCATTTTCTTCTTCGTCATCATCAGAAGCATCGTCATTATCGTTTGCAAGAATTTCTACTGCACCTGTAGCTGCCTCTCTCTTTGGGAAACGGTCGAGATAAGCTAATAGAATACTCGTAAGACGCTGCTGCCCATCTATAATTAGGTTTTTGTTGCCATCATCTGATTTGTATGAACCAATGGTAATTGGAGGAATAAACTGTTTGTTCTTCCATGACTCTATAAGAGTCTTAAATGATGTTTCTTCCCACACAAAATTTCGCTGATATTCAGGTAATTCGATATTTTTTTTCAATATCAACTCAATCCAATAGGCAAGCGAATACTCACCATAATATACCCTGTTGTCCATATATTTAAATGTTCATATTGTATTTCAACCTATTGACAGAGTTAAGTTAGTGTGTATTTGACTCTGCCAATGGATTATCATAGTATTTTTATGCAAAAATAACAAAATAAAAGAGCAGAATGAAATTTTCATAATTTTTATGATTATATTTTTATATCATTTTGAAACTAAATGCCAAGTCGAACAATTGCCTAAATTCTTATAAATAGTTGAATTTATTTACTACTGCTTAGAATTCTCAGAGGTATAAGCTACTAAAAGCCCGAATGAAAGTTTGGGCTTTTAGTAGTTTGAAAATTTTTTATCTAAAACACAACAACCATACTAATGAAATTCCTGATTTAGCTTGTCAAAAAAGTCCTGTGGCGTTGCCCATTCCTCCGTCGCAGAGGAAAACATTACTTTTGTATTCATCCTACCTCCTGTGATTCATTCTGAAACGAAACGGAATATTCCACTTCTCGTCCGAAATTATCCTGAAAGACAAAATCCAACGTCTGGGCATCTTTACAGTTTGACTGATATAGCACAGTAAATTCATCATTTGTAATGGCATGAAATCGGTTCATCGGATAGGGATTCCCCGCATCGTCTGTAAGTGTGCCTATTCCGTCCAGTTGAAAATAACGGAATGAATAGGTGGCATTCTTATATTGTCCCTCCCTGACAATGGTAAACTCAATGGCAGTTGTTTCGCCGCTTCGCAGCTTTTTAGGTATAGGTAGTGTTTTGATACAGTAACTATAATCTTGCTTTATATCCAAATTGTTATTACAGGAGGATAGAAAGATTCCTATTAAAATTATGATCAATATTTTCATAAGATAAATTTTATTGTTTCCATAATGCTGCTGTCAGGTGCATATAGCCCGCACATTTCTCACCTGCATAAATAATAACCTGACACTGCCCGGTGTATACAAATTCATAATTCCCAGCAGTAGGAGCCGTAAATATATAATTGTCCGGTTGGTTGGTGGTGGCAATGATACGCCCATTTTGTTTTATAGTCAAAGTTTTACCCGTGATTTGCATGGTGTTTTTATGTTTGTCACCATGCGCAGGAGATTCATTCCATACAAGGACAGATTCGTAACGGACTTTTTCTCCTGCTTTCAAAGTGGCTGTATAAGCCTGATATTCATGATCGTTTTTTATACGTGTCGTTTCTGAGGCTGATTCTATACCATGTACGAACCAATAAGCATGATTATAAAAAAAGTGTGTTAAATCGACATATTTGGTGATGATATACCGATTTTCAACAACAACAAAACTATAAACAGGATTCATCGTTATTAAATTACTATCTGCATCAAAATATCCACCGAAACCGTAATGTTTATAGCATGTTGTAGACAAGGTACACGTTTCCCCTGTAAGAAAATAACGACCATGTCCAGTTACAGCTAAGTGAGAATCTATCCAAACTGTTATAATATTATTGTTTGGCGTGAATCGGGCTGTAAAACTCCGATCAGAGGTAGCTGTAAGGCTGAATGCTATGTTATTTGTGATAAGGGTATTATTATTTTCATACCAACCTGCAAAAGTGTAACCTATTTCCGCCGTAGCTGTTAAGGTGTAATTTTCATTTTTTTTATATTGTCCCCCTCCGCTAGCACTTCCCCCTTGTGTTCCGGTTGCATTGATAGTATAAGTTGGATCATTTTTTATGAAATGCCCGTAGATCCGCATATTTTTACTTGCAGAGAAAGAATATACAGGATTGTTTGATAATAGTATAGGTTTATCTCCTAAATGGTCATAAAAACCAGTAAAGGTATAATCAGGGGCGGGGGTTGCTATTAAATTTACCCTTTCGCCATGCTTGAAAATTTCTTTTTCCGCTCCTGTTACTTTTCCACCGTTTAAATTTTCTGTCAGAGCGTAAACACGGTAGCGCATATCTACCAGATAGGTACTTTTTTTCCCTTCTATTAATGGTGTTAATGTTGTTCCCTTATAGACGACATCTTTATCATCAATAGTGAATGTAAATAAACTTTCTTGTGCGGCAATATCCTGAACAGGTAAGATTGCCCGGAAAGTATAATAATATTCGTTTTCATCATATTTCAGCATGTTAAAATTGCTACTTATATCATTGGCGGTAATGGTGTTATCGCCTATATTAACGGTAACAGTCTTTAATTTCCAATGTAGTACTGCTTTAGACACGATTTTTCCGGATATTTTTTCAAAATAAGTTTCTATCAGAGCAAATTTCCGGTGAAATTGTAGATTGATTGTAGCAGTATTTTGCCCCGTCAGATTCCGTGCCAGCATAAAATCATTTTGAATATAATTTGCTTTTATACTTTGATCCGTTTGAACATTTATATAAAAATGATTAGGATTAAAGGCGTGTAAATCATAAGGATAGTAGGCGTAAAAATCGTATATGTCCGTACCGGAGAGGTATATTTTATCGCTTTCGCTATAGGGTTTAAGTTGTCCCTCATTATCTATTTTATACCGCTTATTATGTGCGTAATTACGGATCAGTTGCAAAAGATGTGTGGATTAAAAAAAATCCACACATCTTTTGCATT
>JAVXFZ010000019.1:0-43542 GCA_036657595.1 Odoribacter sp.
TGGAAGAAAAATGTTTTATCCTAACCATTTTTAATTTTTAGATGGGTAATATTCACCTCAAAAAAAGGAACGTTTTTTTGAGATAAATTATAAAATTCAGTATGGATTATTCTCAGAATGTGGAGAGTTTTTTTGATAAATATTACGCGCATTTGGTAATATATGTTAGTAATATTGTAGAGAATGATGAGGATGCTCACGATATAGTGCAGGATGTTTTTGTACATATATTGGAACGTCAGCATTCTTTACAATTAGCTCCTGCTTTGTTTTTCCGTTCTGCTCGAAATGCTGCACTAAATTATATTACAGCAAAGAGAAACCAAATGAAATTAAGTATTGATACGGTGGAATCGACGCTTGTTTATTCGGAGAATGTAGAAGAAAATCTTGAATATATGTAAGAAAACTTCTCTTGAACAAAAATAGGGATAGAGAAGAAAAAACAAAAAAATAGCTGTGTCCGAAAGAACACAGCTATTTTTATCTATTAGAGTTGCGGACCGGCAGCCACTAAAGACTTACCGTGTGCATTTCCGGTGAATTTTTCAAAGTTTTTAATAAAACGTCCGGCGAGATCTTTTGCTTTAACATCCCAGTCTGCGGCATTACTATAAGTGTGACGGGGATCAAGAATATGAGTATCAACGCAAGGCAGTGCTGTTGGTATAGCTAAATCAAAATAAGGAATACTTGACGTTTGAGCCTTATCCATAGAGCCATCTAAAATCGCATCAATAATGCCGCGTGTATCTTTAATGGAAATACGCTTTCCTGTTCCGTTCCATCCGGTATTGACCAAATAAGCAGTGGCTCCTGATAACTCCATCCTTTTCACTAATTCCTGACCGTATTTCGTCGGGTGTAGCGACAAGAAAGCTGCACCGAAGCAAGCGGAGAAGGTAGGAGTAGGTTCCGTGATACCTCTTTCAGTTCCGGCTAATTTAGCAGTGAAACCACTCAAAAAATAATATTGTGTCTGTTCCGGGCTTAACTTTGATACCGGTGGCAGCACACCGAAGGCATCTGCCGTCAGGAATATGACTTTTTTTGCAGAGCCTGCTTTAGATACCGGTTTAACGATATTCTGAATGTGATAAATAGGATAAGATACCCGCGTATTCTCAGTGACAGATTTATCAGCAAAATTAATTTTTCCTTTTGCATCTACGGTCACATTCTCTAATAAGGCATCGCGAGTGATGGCATTCCAAATGTCCGGTTCGTTTTCCTTGCTCAAGTCGATCACTTTTGCATAACAACCGCCTTCAAAGTTAAACACACCCTCGTCGTCCCAACCGTGTTCGTCATCTCCTATCAATGCGCGTTTCGGATCTGTTGACAGAGTTGTTTTCCCTGTTCCGGATAGACCAAAGAAAATAGCCGTATCTCCCGATTTCCCTGCATTTGCTGAGCAGTGCATCGCAGCGATCCCTTTTAGCGGAAGCAGATAATTCATATAAGAGAACATCCCTTTTTTCATTTCTCCGCCATACCACGTATTGAGAATCACCTGTACCTTCTCAGTCAAGTTGAACACAACGGCTGTTTCTGAATTAAGTCCCAATTCTTTAAAATTGTCCACCTTTGCTTTTGAGGCGTTCATTACGACGAAATCAGGCTCACCGTAATGAGCTAATTCTTCTGCGCTTGGGCGGATGAACATATTTTTTACAAAATGAGCTTGCCATGCTACTTCCATAATAAAACGGATCTTCAGGCGACTATTGGCATTTGCGCCGCAAAAAGTATCTACCACATACAGTTTTTTATTTGATAACTCTTGGGTAGCTAACTTTTTCAATGCTTTCCAATTTTCAACAGAAAGCGGCTTATTGTCATTTTTGTATGCATCGGAAGTCCACCAAATAGTATTTTTAGTGGTTTCATCCAGTACAAAAAACTTATCTTTAGGAGAGCGTCCCGTGTAAACGCCTGTCATTACATTGACGGCTCCCATCTCGGTCAATTGTCCTTTTTCATAACCGCTCAATGAAGGATCAGTTTCCGCCTTGTACAAGGTGTCGTAGGAAGGATTGTAAACCACTTCTTTTACGCCGGTAATTCCGTACTTGCTTAAATCTAATGTCGACATAGTAATAAATTTATGTTATATGATTAATTAGTGTGTTTTTTCCGTAATCGTTCTACAAAATTAAGAAAGTTTTCTTATCAAAGCACTTCCAATACCTTTGAAATGTCCTATTTAACATTTATTAGATGTTAAAACGATAGCGTTTGGCTACCATTTGGACATATTTATCTTCGTATTTTCTGTCAACGGCTTTTTGAAAAAGATCTCTAAAGATAGGATTCTCTTCTTTGTTCAAAATCAGATACCTTGTTAAAGCAGATAGAGTTGCTAACTGAAGAAAAGGAATATTAGAATCCAGCCATTCATTGGCTGTTGTTGACAAATGGAGAGATCTATAAAGATAAAGTGAGCCGAAATAACCGGCAATTTCAAAATTGAGGCAAGAAAGAATCAATTGCGTAATTTTTTCTTTATTTATAGTACTGGGCAATAAAAAACAGGCAATGATTTGTTCTTCTCTTCTTTGTTCATTCCACAATAAGAAAGCCAACGATTCATTGGGTTCATAAGCTGCTGCCAAATTTTTCAACGAAACATAACTGGCTCCTATTTGTTTTTCAATATTTGCTCCTATTTCACGGAGGCTGTCTATCGTACCCCCACTTTGAAGTCGGCGGATACGTCTGATAATTTCTTGAAATGTACTTTCTGTCTCTTTATCCAATAAAGTAAAATCCATATTTTATTATTTTGTAATCAGCATATATCCTAAGCCTGCAATAATTATACCAAAGATGACACTTAACCCGACATTCAGCGAAAATATCGCATAAGCTTTCATACTCAACAATTGTAGATTTTCCAATGAAAAGGTCGAAAAAGTAGTAAAACTACCGCAAAAACCGACAGCAAATAACAAATGATGTACCTGTGAGCCTTTAGAGGCAAAAACACCACTCAACATCCCGATCAAAAAACATCCGATGATATTGACGGTAAAGGTCCCCAGTGGGAAAGACATTGGAAACAAGTGTTTTAGCCAATCAGAGATCAAGTAACGCGAAATACCTCCTAACATAGAGCCGATACCTACTAATAAAATATTTTGTAACATCTGGTGATTTTTCTACAAAGTAAAATAATTAAATGAAGAATGTAAAATAAAAATTGTTTATATTTAAACCTTTATTTTATAACAGCCAATAGTGTTTGTCATAATTTAATATTTTAAATAGCTCATTTTAAGAATAATAAACCTACCCATAGACCACCGTTAAAGGGCTTCGGCGGGATCGTGTTTATTATCTCTGTTACGTGAACTTGAAAATAAAACAAATATGAAGAGAAATTTATTCAAATCATTGATATTATGTGTGCTGCTTGGATATGGGATGAATATTCGGGCACAAGAGAAATTCCCTTTGTGGCCACAGGGTCCCAAAGAAAGTAACCGACTGAAAGATTCGGTTACGATGAACGACGAGGGCTGTCTGAGGAATAATAGCGAGGCGGAATTATTTGTTTACCATCCGGCAGAGGGAAACAATACGGGAATGTCTGTTCTCATCTGTCCCGGCGGTGGATATACACAATTGTCGATGAAGCAAGAGGGCGAATTATTTGCGCGTTGGCTGACCGAACGTGGCATTACCGCTTTTGTTTTGCAATATCGGATGCCGAATGGACATTCAAAAATTCCATTGACGGATGCCGCTCGCGCGCTTCGATGGGTGAGGAGCAGGACGGAAGAATGGGATTTGAAACCGAATAAAATCGGGATAGCCGGATTCTCGGCAGGTGGACATTTGGCCTCAACGCTGGCGACACATTTCAATGGCGGCGATTCACGCGATACAGACCGGTTGGAAAGATTGAGCTGTCGTCCTGATTTCGTTTTGCTTTTTTATCCGGTGATTTCTATGACCAACGGGCTGACACATTCCGGTTCAAAAAAGGCTCTTCTCGGTAAAAATCCATCCGCCCAATTGATTCATCTTTATTCAAACGAACGGCATATCACGGCACATACCCCTCCGACTTTCATCATCCATTGTGATGATGATGCCACCGTTTCTTCTTTAAACAGTATTGCTTATTATCAGGCATTAAAACAACATAAAGTTCCGGCGGTATTATACATATTCCCACAGGGAGGACACGGTTGGGGATTGTGGAACCATTTTGAATACTATCCGCAATGGACAAATCTATTGGCAAAATGGTTGAAAAAAATAGAGTAAAAGCGTAACTAAAGTAGCAATCTTACGTTTATAGCCATACCTCTCGAATGAGGTTTAACTCTTAAATTATTTGATGATGGCTGTAAATATTGGATTAAATGAAGTGATGATCAAATCCAGCAAGACTGTATTAAACAATCTACTGGCTGATCATTTTGTATTATTGACAAAAACGTGGAATTACCATTGGAATGTTAAAGGCGTAAGTTTCCATTCCTATCACGTTTTTATGGAAGAATTGTATAATGGGTTAATTCTGGACATTGATGCCATTGCCGAGCGCGTACGTGCCTTAGATGAACGTCCTATCGCTTCGTTGGCTGGCTTTTTGGAACACAACCGGCTCAAGGAACATTGCGAATCGCAATCTCTTCCCGAAGCGAAGCAAATGTTGGCGATATTAAGTCAAGACAATGACACGACTATTCGGGAGATCCGTAAAGACATCGAACAGTTGGAAAAAGAGGGAAGTGAAGATGCCGGCACGATCAATTTTCTGGAAGATATGATTGAGAAAAAAGAAAAAATTGCTTGGATGATCCGTGCCTACTTGGAAAAATAAATTTATTGAAGAAATAACGAACGATGAAATAAAAAAGGTGCGCGCCACTCATCCAACAAAAGCTTATTGGATGTGGGACGCGCACTTATTTAATCTTCCATTTTTGGACAGTTCCTTTTTGTTAGCAGCACAATATTCTCTACGTGGTGCGTTTGTGGAAACATATCGACCGGCTGCACCGTCTTCACTTCGTATGCCGCGTCCATCATTTGAAGGTCGCGGGCTTGGGTGGCTGAATTACAACTGACATAGACAATCCGTTCGGGAGACGCATTGAGGATCGTTTGCACCACTGCCGGGTGCATACCGGCACGGGGCGGATCCGTGATGATGACATCCGGGTGACCGTGGTGGGCAATAAAATCAGCATTCAACACATCTTTCATATCACCGGCATAAAACCGGGTGTTGTAAATCGCGTTCAACTCCGAATTTACTTTTGCATCTTCAATTGCTTCCGGCACATACTCAATACCCACTACCTGTTTGGCTTTGCGGGCGATAAAATTAGCAATCGTTCCCGTCCCGGTGTACAAGTCATACACCGTTTCCTGTCCGGTCAGTCCCGCTAATTCGGCAGTTTTACTATACAAATGGTAAGCCTGTTCTGAATTGGTTTGATAGAATGATTTCGGACCGATTTTAAATTTCAACCCTTCCATTTCTTCAAAAATATGATCCCGTCCCCGATAGCAAATAATCTCCTGATCCGTGAGGTTATCGTTCATTTTTTCATTGATCACGTACATCAACGACGTGATCTGCGGGAAATGCGTAGACAAGGCTTCTAACAAATTTTCCCGTTCCTCCGTTTCTTCGTGTCCGAAAGCGACAATCACCATCACTTCGCCCGTCGAAGCCGTTCGGATGGTGAGCGTACGCAAAAATCCCTGCTGCTCGCGAAGATGATAGAAACTCAGCCCCCGATCAAAAGCAATTTGCCGGATAAAATTCCGTATTTCATTCGAGGGTTCGCCTTGCAGATAACAATGCTCTATATCAACGACTTTATCGAAAAGTCCGGGTACGTGAAAGCCTACCGCGGGAGTTCGTAAAATTTCTTCTTTTTGCTCTATCTCCTCTTTGGTGAGAAAACGTTGTGCGGAAAATGTAAATTCCAACTTATTCCGGTAATACAGTTGTTTTTCAGAACCGATGATCGGACAAACATTTTGCAATTTCACTTTTCCGATGCGTTGCAGATTGTCCGTGATTTCCTGTTGCTTAAATTCCAGTTGCTTTTCGTACGGAAGATTTTGCCATTTACATCCCCCGCACACACCGAAATGGCTACACGCCGCTTCAATGCGTAACTCCGAGAGTTGGTGTGTTTTTACGACAACACCTTCCTGAAAACTTTTCCGTTTCCGTGTCACCTGTACATCGACAATATCCCCCGGAATTGTATTGGGGACAAACAACACTTTATCGTCTACGTAGGCTATGGATTTCCCTTCTGCCGCTATTTTTTGTATCTCTATTTTTTCTAATAATGGTTTCTTCGCTCTTGCCATAAAACGTTTATTTATTGAATCGTTTATTTATTTGATCGTCTGAATCTTTGTTTCTTTTCTTTCTGTTTGTGAGTCAATATCCGACACTCAACAGTTTCATCAGCTCAGCGACACCTTCCGACGCACCTTTTTCAATCAAATGAAAGCCGTATTGTTTGGCTTGTTGCGGAATTTTTGGATCAATCACGAATACAGGAATCCCTTCCGGTGCGTAATGTAACAAACTGGCTGCCGGATAGACAGCCAACGAGGTGCCGATCACGACAAAAAGATCGGCTTGCCGCACTAATTCGGTTGCCGGCTCAATGTTAGGCACCGATTCTCCGAAAAATACAATGTGCGGACGTAATAGTGAACCGTCTTCACAACGGCTACCCGGTTTCAATTCCCAGCCGTCGAGGTCATAGATCAAGTTAGGATTGCGGCTACTGCGTACTTTTTTCAGCTCTCCGTGCAGGTGTAATACCTGTTTGCTGCCTGCCCGTTCGTGCAGATCGTCAATGTTCTGGGTGATAATCTGTACATCAAATTGCTTTTCCAATTCCGCCAATCCCCGATGTCCGGCATTCGGCTGTGCCTCGTAGAGTTGTTTCCGCCGCTCGTTGTAAAAATTAATCACTACTTCCGGATCGCGTTCCAACGCTTCGGGCGTACAAACGTCTTCGATCCGATAGTTTTCCCATAAACCGTCACTGTCGCGGAAAGTTTTGATCCCGCTTTCTGCGCTCATTCCTGCTCCTGTTAAGACAACTAACTTCATAACGACTTTATTTATTTCCGCAAAGTTAGTAATTCTTATGAATTTGTGGTTATTTGTAGAGATGAGATAAGAATCAGAAAGGAATACACCTGTAATGATTTGATATATATGGAGGTAATATGTATTTCGTTTTTACTTTATCGAAACAGAATCATTTTTGCTTGCTGCTTGCTACCTTTATCTTTCACTCATTGGAATGGGTGTTGGATAGGAAGTGAATAGGAGTTGAATGGGTGTTGATGTAAGGAGGATGATAGGGTGATGGTGGTTTGAAGATGGTAAAAGGTGTCGATTTTGTATATAAAATCAAACGCTTTATTCATTTGTCGGTGAATTGATTCGTTGATTTTTTTAACGATTCAATGAGGTAACAAATGAATAAAGCGTTTGCTTGTGTAGGTTCAATATTTAATAATTTCTAAATAAACTGCACGATAATAAGGTGTAGTTGCTTATAATTCTGCCAGCTGTGCTACGATAGCGGCTATTTTTGCTTCGGCATCAGCTTGTTTTTTGCGTTCGTTGGTAATCACTTGTTCGGGGGCTCCGCTGACAAATTTTTCGTTGTTGAGTTTTTTCATCACGGAGGCGAGAAAACCACGGGTATAGGTCAGTTCTTCTTCCAGTTTGGCTTTGGCTTCAGCGGCATCGACTTTACCTACGGCGGGGATGAAGTATTCTACGGTGTCGGTGATGAAACTCCAAGCTCCTTTTACGGGTTCGTCTACGATTTCAAGGCTACAGAGGTTGCCCATTTTGCAAATGATGCTTTCAAAAGCGGCGGGGTAACGATTGTTTCTTTTGATTTTCAGTTCCAGCGGTTCTTTGAAGGCGATGTTGTTTTGTTTACGAATGTTGCGGACGCCTACGATGATTTCTTTCACGTATTCAAAATGGTATAATAGGTCGGCATCGTAGCTTTCCGGTTGCGACATTGTTGTGATCATAATGCTTTCGCCGGCTTTCCGGTTGCGTATGCTCTGCCAAATGTCTTCTGTGATGAAGGGCATAAAGGGGTGGAGCAATTGTAGCAATTGTTCGAATAAGTCGATGGTTTTATCGTAGGTACGACGGTCGATGGGTTGTTCGTAGCCGGGCTTGATGATTTCTAATAGCCAAGATGAAAATTCGTCACGGAATCCGGTATACACGGTCATCAGGGCTTCAGAAAGCCGGTATTGGTCGAATTGGGTGTTGAGCGTTTCGACCGTCTGGTTGAGTTTGTTTTCAAACCACGTGAGTGCTAATTGTGAATGCAGTGGTTGATCTATGTCGGCGACTTTCCAAGAGCAAACCAAGCGATAGGCATTCCAGATTTTGGTGGTAAAATTACGTCCCTGTTCCGGTAAGTTTTCGTCAAACAGTAAGTCTCCACCGGCGGGTGCGCAGAGGAGCATACCGACACGTACGCCGTCGGCACCGTATTTCTCAATTAATTCAATGGGGTCGGGGGAATTACCGAGTGATTTAGACATTTTTCGGTGTAGCTTGTCGCGTACGATACCGGTGAGGTAAACGTTTTTGAAAGGTTTCTCGTTTCGGTATTCATAGCCGGCGATGATCATCCGGGCTATCCAGAAAAAGAGAATATCGGGTGCCGATACTAAGTCGTTGGTGGGGTAGTAGTAGTTGATTTCTTCATTGTCGGGATGGTTGATGCCATCGAAAATGGAGATGGGCCACAGCCACGAGGAGAACCACGTGTCTAAGCAGTCTTCGTCTTGTCGCAATTCAGCGGCAGAGATTGTTTGATGATATTTTTCACGGATGAGTTGAACGGCTTCATCGGCATTGGCGGCAACGACAAAGTCATTGCTGTGAGGGAGGTAATAGACGGGTATCTGATGTCCCCACCACAGTTGACGGCTGATGCACCAGTCTTTGACGTTTTCCATCCAATAGCGATAGGTGTTTTTGTATTTGGCGGGGGTCAGTGTCACTTGGTCGTTCATCACCGCATCGAGTGCCGGTTTGGCAAGTTCTTGCATTTTCAGGAACCACTGCATTGAGAGTTTAGGTTCGATGACGACGTTGGTGCGTTCGGAGTAGCCTACTTTGTTGTCGTAGTCTTCTATTTTGACGAGATTGCCTGCCTTTTCCAGTTCCGGAATGATTTCTTTGCGGACGTCAAATCGGTCTTTGCCAACAAAAAATTGTGCCGCCTCGCTCATTGTTCCATCGGCGTTGAAGATGTCGATGGTGGGGAGGTGGTGTTTGTAGCCGATTTCGTAGTCGTTGATGTCGTGGGCAGGAGTGATTTTGAGGGCACCGGTACCAAATTCCATATCGACGTATGTGTCTTGGATGATAGGAATTTCACGGTTGACTAATGGGACGATGCATTTTTTACCTGCCAAATGGCTGTAACGTTGGTCTTGGGGATTGACGCATACTGCCGAGTCGCCGAGTATGGTTTCGGGACGGGTGGTGGCGATGGTGATGTAGTTGTCTTCTCCAACGATTTTGTAGCGGAGGAAGTAGAGTTTGCTTTTTTCTTCTTTGTAGATGACTTCTTCGTCCGAGATGGCGGTTTGGGCTGCCGGGTCCCAATTGACCATTCGGATGCCTTTGTATATCAGCCCTTTGTTGTATAAGTCAATGAATACTTTGATGACACTTTCCGAACGTACGGTGTCCATTGTGAAGCTGGTACGCTCCCAATCGCAGGAGGCACCGAGGCGTTTTAGTTGTTGGAGGATGATGCCTCCGTGTTTTTCTGTCCAGTCCCAAGCGTGTTGCAGAAATTCTTCGCGCGTGAGATCGGTTTTATGGATGCCTTCGCTTTTCAGTTTGGCTACGACTTTTGCTTCCGTGGCGATAGAGGCGTGGTCTGTCCCCGGTACCCAGCAGGCATTTTTGCCTAACAGACGGGCACGACGCACTAAAGCATCCTGTATGGTGTTGTTGAGCATGTGTCCCATGTGGAGGATGCCGGTGACGTTGGGGGGCGGGATGACGATGCAGTATGATTCTCTGCTGTGATCTACTTCTGAATGGAAGTAGTTGTTTTCCATCCAGTATTTATACCATTTTTCTTCGCTTTCTTTCGGATTGTAATTTGTCGCAATCATATTGTTATAGTTGAATGAGCTAATTAAAAAAAGCTGCTTTAAGCAGCTTTTAAATTATTCCTCAGATTTTTTAGTTCTTTTCCCCTTTTTCTTCTGACCTTCCAAAGCTGTTTCGATGTCTGCCTGTTGGATGCTACCGTCATAATCACAGATGTATTTATCAATCAGGATACGACCGCAATATTCGCAGACGATGATTTTTTTCCGAGAACGGATGTCTAATTGACGCTGTGGCGGTATTTTGTTGAAGCATCCTCCGCAAGAGTCACGATCGACGGTGACAACAGCTAATCCGTTGCGGGCGTTGTCCCGAATTTTGTGGTAGGCAGAGACTAAGCGTTCTTCGATGTTTTTCGACAGTGTTTCCGATTTGTGTTCTAAGGTTTCTTCGTCTTTGTGTGTTTCGGCGATGATGTCATCCAATTCGGCTTTCTTTGCTTCTAAATCGACTTTCTTTTCTTCGTATTGTTTGTTGGAAATTTCGAGATTTACTTCTTTATCAGTTTTGATTTTTTGTGCTTCTCTGATTTTCTTTTGCTGTAATTCGATTTCGAGTTTTTGAAATTCAACTTCTTTGCTCAGAGCGTCGTATTCGCGATTGTTCCGAACGTTTTCCAGCTGTTCGCTATATTTTTTAATCAGTTCTTCCGATTTGCTGATTTCTTGTTTTTTGGTAGATACGTTTTTTTCGGCTTCGCTGATTTCGTTTTTTAGGTTTTCCAAACGAGTTTCCAAGCCGGCAAGTTCGTCTTCTAAATCTTGCACTTCCAGCGGCAGTTCGCCTCTCAGTGTCTTGATTTTATCTATTTCGGTATCAATGCGTTGTAATTCGTAAAGATGCTGCAATTTCTCTTCAACAGATAGTTCCTGCAGTTTTTCGTTGTTTTTTGTTGCCATATTCGTTAAATAACTCTAATTTATTTATTGATACATTTTCTTTGTAATCACCTTATTGTCAGTAACCGACAATAAAAACTATGTATAAAACCAATTGTTTTATAAGTAATTTATCGGGTTTGTTTGAACCCTCGAAAACTGAATCGCAAAGTTAGATATTTTTTTTGTAACTAACTCATAAAAAATATCTTTTGTGAACTGTTCGCTTTCATAGTGTCCGATGTCGGCAATGATTAGCTGATTTTCGGTATTGAAAAAGTCGTGGTATTTGTAATCGCCGGTGATGTAGAGGTCTGCTTTTTGCCGGATCGCAAGCTTTGTGAGAAAGGCTCCGGAACCTCCGCATACGGCGATTTTTTGTATTTCTGTTTTGCAGATGGCGGTATGGCGGATGGTTTTGCAGTGAAAGGTTTGTTTGACTTTTTCGAGAAATGTCATTGTGTTGACGGGTGACGGAAGTTCTCCAATGATTCCGAAGCCGGTGGTAGGATTTTCGTTGTCTAAGCAAACGATGTCCCATACCGGTTCTTCGTAAGGGTGAACGGCTTTTAAGGCTTGGATGCTTTTATTTAATAGGTAGGCGGGTAGGGTGATTTCTGTTTTTATTTCGTTTTCTGTATGTAATGTCCCGACTTTTCCTACGTAGGGGTTTGCTCCGTTTTCTGCTTTGAAGGTGCCTTGTCCGTTGTTGTTAAAGGAGCAGTGGCTGTAATGACCGATATGTCCGGCTCCGCAATTGAATATGGCATTTCTGACTTTTTCTGCCTCGTCGATGGGGGTATAGAAGGTCAAGCAATACAGTTTTCCGTTGGGTTGTAGGACTTGACGGTTGATAAGCCCGAGTTTATCAGCCATTCGTCCGCTGACACCGTTGGCTACACTGTCCATATTTGTGTGGGCGGAATAGAGGTTGAGGTGGTGGCGGATGGCTTTGATGAAGCAGCGTTTTATATAGTGATCCGGAATTAGGTTTTTTATGCCTTGAAGGGTTAGGGGATGATGGGAGATGATGAGGTTGTGTCCACCGGCGATGGCTTCGTCGATGACGGCTTCTGTGATGTCGGTGGTGAGCAGGATTGAGCGCACTTCGGCGTTCGGATCTCCGCAGATGAGTCCGGCATTGTCATAGTCTTCCTGTAAACAAAGCGGAGCAAATTCTTCAATGAGTGCAGTGATGTCTTTTACCAACATAGTCGGAATGTTTATTTGTTTGCTCGTTGTGTGTTGAATGAATAAACAGATAAACGAGTGGGTGTAGGGAATCTATCCTAATTGTGTTTTAATTTGGATCAGTTCTTCTTTGATGGCTTTTAAGCGTTTTACAATTTCAAAGTCGGTTTCGGTTTCGTTTTTGTTTTCTTGTAATTTCATTTGAGCACCTTTGAGTGTCATTCCTTTTTCTTTGACGAGGTGGTAGATCAAGTGAAAGTTGTCGATGTCGGCTTTGGTGAATTGTCGGTTGCCTTTTTTGTTTTTGTGTGGCTTTATAATATCAAATTCTTTTTCCCAAAATCGGATTAAAGAGGTGTTCACATTAAACATATTAGCTACTTCACCGATAGAATAGTATACTTTTAAAGATTGTTTCTCTTGTTCCATAGTTAATCCATTGTTTGTCCGTTGTTGTTAGCTTCGGTTACGAGGTGGTCGTATTCGTCGGCAGTTAAATCATTGAAATAATAATTGATAGGATCCACCGGTATTCCGTTTCTTCTTACTTCGTAGTGAATGTGCGGTCCGGTAGACATACCGGTGTTGCCCATATATCCGATGATATCACCTCGTTTTACGGTTTGTCCGTTTCTGACGTTGTAGGCACTGAGGTGGGCATATCGTGTTTTGTAATTGAAACCGTGGTTGATTTCAATGCATTTTCCGTATCCCTGTTCTATTTCGGTTGATGCTATTCTCCCGTTTCCCGTGGCATAGATGGGGGTGCCTACTGCACCTGAGAAGTCCATCCCCGCGTGTAGTTTGACGGTTTTATATATAGGATGTATGCGATAACCGAAGGAGGAGGAAAAACGGGTACTTTTTTTCTTTAGCGATACCGGAAGAATGGCCGGAATGGAGGCTAACATATCAATTTTGTTTTTTGCCAAGCTTTCGATTTCGTCGTATGATTTGCTTTGGATGTAGATGGCTTTTGAAATTTCATCTAATTTACGGCTGGTGTTGATGATGAGATCGGAGTTGGCTAAGTTTTTGAGGGATTCGTATTTGTTTACGCCGCCTGATCCTGCCCGACGGATGGATTCATCTATGGGTTCGGATTCAAAAACAACCCGATAGATGTTGTCATCTCTGGTTTCTAAGTTTTTTAATACCTCATCCAAGCGTTCGAGCTCGTTGTTGAGTAGGTGGTATTGTGCTAAAATTTCTTCTTTTTCTCGTTTTAAGGTTTTTTCTTTTGGAGAATCTATAATAAAGGAAACGAATAAGAAGATAACGATGCCTAAAGAGAGACTGGAAAAAAGTTTTCCTGCCCAAGACCATAATTTTTTCTTGAGAGGAGTATGTATTTTGTCGTAAGACAGCGTCTCGGGATTGAAACGATAACCTGTTTTCGCCATTTTTAGATATAAAATTGAGTGTTTTCGATGCAAAGTTAAAGAAATAATCTAATTTTGCAATTCCGATTTATGTCAGTCGTTTATAAGGTGTCATAATTTAAGAAATTTTAAACACATCAATCTATATTTTTACAGAATATGAAATCAGCAGAGATCAGACAAAAGTTTCTGGATTTTTTTGAAAGTAAGGGGCATTTGGTTGTACCCTCCGCACCGATGGTGATTAAGGATGATCCTACGTTGATGTTTACCAACGCGGGAATGAATCAGTTTAAGGATATTATTTTAGGGAATATAAGTCCCAAGCATCGGCGTTTGGCGGATTCACAGAAATGTCTTCGTGTGTCGGGGAAGCATAATGATTTGGAGGAGGTTGGTCACGATACGTATCATCATACGATGTTTGAGATGTTGGGGAATTGGTCGTTTGGAGATTATTTTAAAGAGGATGCTATTGCTTTTGCGTGGGAGTTTTTGACCGAAGTGATGAAGTTGGATAAAAACCGATTGTATGCGACTGTTTTTGAGGGCAGTAAGGACGATGGGTTGGAGGCGGACATTGAGGCTCGGAAAATGTGGATGAATTATTTGCCGGAGGATCGGATTCTGTTCGGGAATAAAAAGGATAATTTTTGGGAAATGGGGGATATGGGTCCCTGTGGTCCTTGTTCGGAAATACATATCGACTTACGCTCGGAAGAGGAACGGAAGGTGAAGTCGGGACGGGATTTTGTCAATAAGGATCATCCTTTGGTGATAGAGATTTGGAATCTGGTGTTTATGCAGTATAATCGTAAGGCTGACAGTAGCTTGGAGAATCTACCGAATCATCACGTGGATACCGGTATGGGATTTGAGCGGTTGTGTATGGCTGTGCAGGGAAAGACGTCGAATTATGATACGGATGTGTTTACACCGATTATTGATCGGATTGCCGGATTGAGTCGTTTGAAATATGGCGAATCGCACGAGGCTGATGTCGCGATGCGGGTGATTGCTGATCATTTGCGTACAATTTCGTTTGCTATTACGGATGGACAGTTGCCTTCAAATGTGAAGGCGGGGTATGTGATACGTCGAATTTTACGCCGGGCGGTGAGGTATGCTTATACTTATTTAGATCAGAAAGAGGCTTTTATGTATCGGTTGGTGCCGGTGTTGATAGAGGTGATGGGGCAGCATTATCCGGAATTAGTGGCTCAACAGGATATGATTGAGAAGGTGATCCGGGAAGAAGAAAATTCTTTCTTGCGGACACTGGATAAGGGGATTCGGTTGTTGGATAAGATTATTGAGAAAACAAAAGCGGAAGATTTTTTGACTATTCCGGGAAATGTGGCTTTTGAATTATATGATACTTACGGTTTCCCGCTTGATTTAACCGAATTAATCCTCCGAGAACAGGGTTTGGTGGTTAATCGCCGGGAGTTTAAGGCAGCGATGGAGGCACAGAAGGAGCGTTCCCGTTCGGCATCATCGGTGGATACGGATGATTGGATTGAGTTGATAAATGATGAGGAACAAGAATTTGTGGGGTATGATTATACGGAAGTGGAAGTGAAAATTAGCCGTTATCGGAAAGTGGTTACAAAGAATCGGAAACTTTATCATTTGGTGTTTAATATCACGCCGTTTTATGGAGAGGGAGGCGGACAGGTCGGTGATAGCGGAATGTTGATAGCCGGGAATGAGTCAATTCGGATTATTGATACAAAAAAGGAAAATGGTCTGACGATTCATTTGGTGGAGAAATTGCCGGCAGATGTGACTGAAACTTTTGTTGCAAAAGTGGATGAGCATAAGAGGGTGTTGATTGCAAATAATCACTCGGCTACGCATTTGTTGGATTATGCTTTGCGGAAAGTTCTTGGAAAGCACGTGGAGCAGAAGGGCTCGTATGTAAGTGATGAGCATTTGCGGTTTGACTTTTCACATTTCCAAAAAGTGACCGATGAGGAGTTGGCTGAAGTGGCTAAAATTGTCAATCGCCTGATCCGTCAGAATATATTATTGGAAGAACGCCGGAATGTCCCGATGGCAAATGCTAAGGAAATGGGCGCATTGGCTATGTTTGGAGAGAAGTATGGGGATTTGGTGAGGGTGATTAAATATGGCGAGTCGGTTGAATTGTGTGGAGGTACGCACGTGCCGGCTACCGGACAGATCGGATTTTTTAAGATTTTGTCGGAAAGCTCGGTTTCTGCCGGTGTACGCCGTATTGAAGCGATTACGGCAGATAAAGCGGAAGAATTTATAACTAATTCGTTTTCGCTTGTCCGCGAGATGGAGAAGATGTTTAAATCCAATAAGAATTTGATGGAATGTGTGAAGACTGTATTGGAGGAAAATGACGGATTGAAGAAAGAAACAGAGAAGTTTACTAAAGAGAGTTTGCGATTGATGAAGGAGCGGCTGAAGAATCAAAAGTCGGTGTATCGGAATATAAATATGATCGTGACTCATTTGTCGATACCTCAAGCGCAGTTGAAAGATGTCGCTTTTCAGTTGAAAGGTGAATTTGATAAAGTGGTATTTATCGCCGGGGGTGTGTATGATGATAAACCTTATTTGTGTGTGATGATGAGCAATTGTATTGCAGAGGATTTTGGATTGAATGCGGGACAGATTGTTCGGGAAGCAGCAGCGGAAATAAAAGGAAGCGGTGGGGGACAAGCATTTTTTGCTATGGCAGGAGGTGCTGATCCGAATGGGGTGGAAAAGGCAACAGAGAGGGCAGAGAAGCTGATTATGTATAAAATAAATGCAGATTAATTTTTTAATATTTTTCTGTAAATGTGTATGTTTTAATATTTTTTTATACTTTTGCTTTGCTAAAATTAAAAATCAATCCGAATATTAAGAATAAATTTGAAAGTGATTATGAAAAGGACATTTAGGACTATCGCTACTATTGTGTTAGCAGGGTTTGTTATTGCGTCTTGTTCTTCTTTGAATAAGATGAAAAAAATGGAGAAGAACATTGCCTATAAGGTAACCCCCGAAGTTTTGGAAATGAAAGGCGGACTGGTTGATGTGAAAATCGACGCAACGATTCCTCCTAAATATTTTAATAAAAAAGCAACATTGGTGGCTACTCCGGTGTTGAAGTTCCAAAATGGTGGAGAGAAGGCTTTTGAAGCAAAAACTTTCCAAGGAGAAAAAGTACAAGGAAATAATACGGTTGTTCCGTTTAAGACAGAAAAAACTGTTTCTTACAGCGGACAGGTTCCTTTTGAAGAAGGAATGAGAATCTCCGGATTATATGTTAAATTTGTAGGAAGTCAAGGTACAAAATCGGTAGATTACGAATCTCGTAAGATCGCTGACGGTGTATTGGCAACTGCTACATTGGTGAATAATGCTCCGGCAACTGTGATTGGTAATGATAAATTTGAGCGTATCACGAAAGAAGAGCAAGAAGCTGCTATTTTTTATTTAATTAATTCTGCTCAGATTCGTACGAAAGAGATGAACTCTGCCGATATGAAGGCAATGGAAAAATTCATCAAAGATTCAAAAGCTGCTAAAGATATGAATTTGAAAGATATTCAGATTCAGTCATACGCTTCGCCGGATGGTCCTGTGTCTTTGAATGAAAAATTGTCAAAAAATCGTGAAGGTGCTGCTGATAAGTTTGTAAAAGACAATATGAAGAAAAATAAGGTGGATGAGTATAAAAATCTGGATTTCTTCAAACAATATGTGGTAGCTGAAGACTGGGATGGCTTTAAGAAAGCAATGGAAGAATCTAATATCCGCGATAAAGAATTAATTCTTCGTGTATTGGCTATGCATTCAGATCCTGAAGTGAGAGAGAGAGAAATGAAAAATATCGCTTCTGCTTATTCAGCTGTTGCCGATCAGATTCTGCCGAAATTAAGACGTTCTAAATTTGTTGTGAATGCTGAACGTATTGGTAAATCAGATGAACAAATCAAAACTTTGGCAAAATCAAATTCTTCTGAATTGAATGTGGAAGAATTATTGTATGCTGCCACTTTGTTTGACAATAATGCTGATAAATTGGCTGTTTACGAAAGTGCAATGGCTCAATTCCCGAAAGATTGGAGAGGTTTCAATGATGCCGGTATGGTGTTGTTTGAAATGGGAAAAGTTGCTCAGGCAAAAACTGATTTTGAAAAAGCTGACGCATTATCTGCAAATAATAAGACGATTAAGAATAACTTAGGTGCTGTTGAATTGAAAAACGGCAATATTAAAGAAGCTGAAGTATTATTTGGTGCTGCTACCGGTGTTGGTGAAGAAGTGAATTACAACAAAGGTATCATTGCTATCTTAAAGGGCGATTATAAAGCTGCTGTTGATTATTTCGGCAAATGCAATTGCGAGAATGCTGCTTTAGCAAACTTGTTAGCTGGAAATAACAGCGAGGCTGCTAAGAAATTGAATAATGAGAAAAATGAATCAGCTCTGTCTTCTTATCTGAAAGCTGTTGTTGCTGCGCGTAACAATGACAACAATGCCGTTCTTTCAAATTTGAAAGTCGCTTGTGGAAAAGACAGTGAAATGAAAAAATTGGCTGCTACCGATATGGAGTTTGCTAAATTATTTGACAATGCTGATTTTAAAGCCATTGTAAAATAAGCTTAAGCTAAGCTAAAAGCTAAAAAAGGCTGTAAGTGAAAACTTACAGCCTTTTTTGTATCAATGCTTTTTTTTATCTGAATCTTTTAACTCTTTCGAGGTCTTTCTTTTCGCTTTTCTTTAACATATATTCCCTTTAGGTTGTCTTATATTTGTTCAATAGAGAGAAGTTGCCGGATCATTGCGCAAAATAAACGGAAAAATGGGAAAAATAATTGTTTTAATTATATCAATGGTGGGTTTGTTCGCTTGTTCCCGTAATAATATGGTGCAAATTAGCGGGCGAATAGAAAATGGAGATTCTATTGTTAATATTTGGGTAGAAGATAGTATTTATACTTTTTCTTTGGATGAAAATGATTTTTTCTCCGGACGGATTCAAATGGAACATAGCGGATATGCGACCTTGTTGGATAATTCATTGAATTTGTATTTGAATCCCGGAGAAGATTTGGAAATTTATGTCAATGCACTTAATTTTTCAGGTTCCCTGTATTTTCGAGGCAGTCTTGGAGGAATAAACAGTTATTTGAAGGAGCAGGAAGTGGCTGTTTTTTTCGATAAAGATTATTATGCTTTGGAAGAAGGGGATTTTGTAGCGAAGATGAAGGCATTGATTGATGAAAAAACAAAATTGTTGGAAGCAAAGAATTTTGACGAATCGTTTACGGCATTGGAAAAAGAGCGTATCCGATATTCCGTGGCGGAAAGGGTGTCTTTTTATCCTATTTATCGGAAAAGGATGCATCCCGATCAAGATTATCGACAGGGAGCTGTTTTTTCGGATTTTCTCTCTTCTTTTTCATTGAATAATGAAGCTTTGCTAAATACGAAGGATTATCGTACTTTTTTACTCAATTATGTCTATTTACAGGGAAGTCGTGGAAATGGAACAGGGGAAAATTATTCCGATGGTATTGCCGATTATATTTTATCGACGGTAAGTAATCCTATTATTAAGAATTTTTTATTAACAGAGATTGTTTATCGGCATATATGGGAAAATAATGGATTGAATGGAGCGAGATATTTATTGTCTGTATTTCATAAAGAATGTACCGATCAGAGTAAAATCGCTTATATGGATGAGGTTGTGAAGATGTGGGAAAAAATTTTGCCGGGAAGTCAAGCGCCGGACTTTGTTGTGACTGATTCCAATGAACGAGTTATTTCTTTGAAAGAATATAAGGGATCTTATCTTTATATCGCAGTGTGGGCAACGTGGTGTGTGCCTTGTAAAGCAGAGTTACCTTACTTGGATCTTTTGCAAAAAGAGTATTATGGAAAAAATATTAAATTTCTAACGGTGGCAATTGATGAGGCTACCAATAAAAATCATTGGCGTGAGTTTTTGAAAAATAATCCACATACCGGAATTCATTCTTTTGTAGATAGTAAAGGGAAATTCAGTGAGGATTATATGATCATTAGTGTGCCACGTTTCATTTTGATTGCTCCTGATGGAACAATTATGAATTCTAATGCACCTCGTCCTTCCGGACAAATTAGGCAATTATTGGAAACATTGGATATTTAAAAATAAAGAGTATCGGCTTGTAATCGTTGCGTTTATATCAGTGGTATAAAGCATTAAAATAGCATAATGATCATCTAAGGAAAGAAATAAAAAGTAAGATTTATTTTTTCAATTGTTAATGTGGAAACAAATACTGTTTTTTTCTTTGATATTTTAGTTTTTTTATATCTTTGTACTGAAAAGTAGGATGAAATTTACAAAAAGTATAACAAATGAAAAGGATTTATTTTTTTCTACTTGCTTTTATTGTTGTATTAGGTGCTTGTAATCCTAATACAGTAAAAGTAAGAGGTAAAGTTGTTGATTTACAGGGAACAGTGAAGCTTTTAGCAGAAATGCCGGGGCAACAAGGTATGGTTATTGTAGCTCAAGAGGAGATTACAGATGGAGAGATTAATTTAAAGACGGATGCATTGACTATTCCGGCAAGGGTATGGGTTGATGTGGCAGGTAAGAATACTTTAGAGTTTATTTTGGATACGAAAGATCAGATTTGGATTCAAGGAAAAGCAAAATTTCCGGAGGAAATTGAAGTGAAAGGATCTGGTTTAGATATTGAATACGATAAATTAAAGAAGTTATTTAAAGAGAAATATGAAGGTCCGCTGGAACCCATAGATAAATCTATACAGAAAATTATGGATAAGCCACAGCGATCAAAAGATGATGAAGTGATGTTAGGGGTATATCAATGGCAGCGGGTGCGTTATGTGAAAGCTCGTGCTAATTATGCAAAAACGTTGATTGAGGCAAATCCTACCAGAGAGTTATCACTGTTTTTGTTGCAGGATGAATTGCGGGATAGCTTGGATCTTCAAAAAAAGCTTTTTAAGC
The DNA here is from genome assembly GCA_036657595.1 of Odoribacter sp. GTDB lineage: Bacteria > Bacteroidota > Bacteroidia > Bacteroidales > Marinifilaceae > Odoribacter. The sequence continues at coordinate 20,629 of JAVXFZ010000019.1, forward strand.
AGATGGCAATCGAAAATAAAGAAAGTAACGTTTATAAGACTCTTGCAGGAAAATTGCAATAAAGGTAAAACCATTAGATGGTTTTGTTTTCCCGTTTTTATTACTTAGTTGTTTTTAGGGGTACCATCCGGTACCCCTTTTATTTTTGATTCAATTGAATTTTGATTGTTTTATAATAAATACTATTTTTACAGGTAATATTCCCGATGTATGATAAAGAAAATAATAATCAGGATTCTGTTGGTCGTAATGCTGTCTGCTTTTACGGCAGTGGTTGTCGTGCAATGGCTGTGGATAAAATATGCGATACGGGAACGAGAGAATAAATTTACTTCACAGGTGTATGATGTACTGAACCGGGTGGTGAATCGGGTGGATGAAGTGAATTATATTAAATATTTGAGCGAGGTGAATAAGCAATTGGGGGAGATTCGGGATTATAATGATATGATTGCTTCGCAACAGGGAAATTCTTCTTCGGAATGGTATTCCAGTTATTTGTTTAATTTTCTGAATAATGATATTAGCCGTTTAAATGGTGAGCGTTCTTACCTTTCTTCTCCCGGTATTCCTTATGCACGTTCCGGTGTTGGTAAGATTGTCAATCAGGAATTTATTATGCAGACGATTCGTTCGATCGGTGTCTCTCGTAAAGATACTACCTCACGGGCTGCTTATTATGGTCGGATCAATGAGGTAATGAAAGAATTTATGCTTCGTTTGGTGAAAGAGAAAGATCCGGAGAATGTGTCGGTATGGCAACGCTTGGAGAATATTGATTTATATAATTTACTGGTCACTTATTTCCAGGCATATAATATACATCTTCCTTTCACTTATGAGATTATGACGAAGCAGGATTTGTTGGATTACGTGAAGGCAGGTAGGACAAAGAATCTGTATTATGTGGATCTTTTTCAACAAGATTTGGTGAAAAAAGGCTATTATTTGGGGGTTCGTTTTGAATCAGTACAGTCCGTGTTGTTGGAAAATATGGGTTGGTTATTTCTTGCATCAGGATTCTGTATGTTTGGTTTGATGTTTGTTTTTATTATTACTATCTTTATCATTATGCGCCAGCAGAAATTATCGGTGATAAAGAATGACTTTATTAATAATATGACACACGAGTTTAAGACTCCTATTGCGACCATTTCTTTGGCAACTTCCGCGATTACGAAAGATAAAGTGTTGAATGACAGAGAGCAAATATTGAAATTCAATGCTATGATCAGAAGTGAGAACGACCGGATGAATAAATATGTGGAACGCATATTACAGCAAGCAAAGTTGGATAGAAGGGAGTTGCAAATGAATAAATTAGAGGTCGATTTAAATGAGATGGTCAGAGAAGCTGCCGGACATTTTATGTTGTTGGTGCAGGATGCAGGAGGAATATTAAAATGTAAACTTGAAGCGGAGCATTTTGTTCTGAAAGTGGATGAAGTACATCTAATGAATGCAGTGTGTAATTTGGTAGATAATGCTATTAAATATTCGGGAGGGACTCCTGATATTGTGGTCTATACACAAGAGAGTGCGGAAACTTTTATTATTGGCGTGCAGGATCACGGCATTGGAATTTCTAAAGATGCACAAAAAAAAGTGTTCAAACGTTTTTATCGTGTACCCAGCGGTAATTTGCATAATGTAAAAGGATTCGGATTGGGATTGAGCTATGTAAAGTCGATTGTGGAATTACACGGGGGAATGATCCGTTTATCTTCTAAGAAAAATAAAGGTACCTTAGTGGAAATTATATTAAAAAAAGAATAACGAAGCAACGTTAAGTTTGTTTGGGCGTGAATTATGAATAAAAACTAAAAATCAGGATGTATGGCACAGAAAATATTGTTAGTAGAAGATGATCCTTGCTTTGGTTCAGTTTTGAAATCCTATTTGGAATTATCTGATTATGAGGTGGTATTATGTGTGAATGGGGCGGAAGGCTTGGATGCTTTTCGAAAAGATAAATATGATATTTGTTTGTTGGATGTGATGATGCCTGAAATGGACGGCTTTACATTGGGCAAGAAAATTCGAGAAGTGGATGCTTCTGTGCCGTTCGTATATATTACGGCTAAAAGTATGAAGGAAGATATGAAGCAGGGGTATGAGATTGGTGCTGACGATTATATCGTGAAGCCATTTGATTCAGAGGTGCTGATTCTAAAAATAAAGGCTATTCTTAGTCGGAGTAAGCACGAAGAGGTGGAGCCGAAACCTAAGTTTATCACGATTGGGGAGTATCTTTTTAATACGGAATTGCGCATTATCGGCAAGAATGATGAACAAATAAAATTGACGCCGAAGGAAGCGAGTTTATTGGAATTGCTCTATAATTATAGGGATGGATTATTGCCTCGAGAAAAAGCTTTAACGGAAATCTGGGGGACGAATGATTATTTTACGGCACGTAGTATGGATGTGTATGTCACCAAATTGAGGAAGTATTTTAAAGACGATGACAAAATAAGAATAGAAAACGTACACGGATCTGGTTTCCGCTTGGTCATTGAAGAATAAGAGGTGTTGGTTGAATGTTTCGTGTTTAAGAATAGTATATAAATTAACGCTTTGTTTATTCGTTTAAGCGATTTAATAAATAAACGAATAAACAAAGCATTAACTTGTGGGAGCCCTCAACATTAAATGCCTCCGTGAATAATTTCTATTTTAGTATTTTGAGAGCCGCTTCATAATTAGGTTCGTGAGTGATTTCAGGAACTAATTCTGTATAGATTATCTTTCCCTGTTCGTCGAGGATGATGACGGCACGGGCCAATAACCCAGCTAAAGGTCCGTCGACTATGTCAACACCATATTCTTCTCCGAATGACAAATTTCTGAATGCAGATAATCCAGTTAGATTTTCGATACCTTCTGTTGTACAGAAGCGGGCGTGGGCAAAAGGTAGGTCTTTAGAAATGGCTAACACGATTGTATTTTTCATTTCTGATGCGATACGGTTGAAATTTCTCACGGACATAGCACATACTTTTGTGTCAAGACTTGGGAAAATATTCAATACAACTTTTTTCCCTTTGAGATCACTGAGTGAAAGTTCTTTTAAATCACTTTTAACCAGTTTAAATTCACTTGCTTGACTTCCCACTTTCGGGAATGTCCCGTTTAGATTTACTTTCGTTCCGACGAATGTTACTGTTGTCATCATCATTGTTGTTATTAAAAGATTTAGTATTGTCATAAAATGTATTCTATTTCTATACGTAAATGAATTCATTTGGTATATTGTCTTCAAATTTAAATAAAGAAAATGATTTAATCAAATTGAAAATATTGATGAATAGATCGTTTTTTTTTATTTGTTTGATAAACTTATCAGCAAAATAGAATTATAATCCTTATATGTAAAAAAATATAATTTGTATATTTACCCAATAAAATAGAATACTCCTGTGTAGAAATTGAAAATATAAGCTATGATTAGATTATTCTTGTGTGTACTGTTGTGTTATTGCGGTGTATTATACGGACAAGGTGAACAAAGCGTGGAGGTGATGACGTTGAATAATGGATGGGAATTTGCGCGTGGCGGAAGTCAGAAGTGGTTGCCGGCGATTGTTCCGGGGACTGTCCAGCAGGATTTAATCCGGCATAGTCTGTTACCTGATCCATTTTATGGTATGAATGAGGGGAAAGTGCAATGGGTGGAACGAGAGGATTGGGAATACCGGATTTGTTTTCGTGTCAGCAAGGAACAATTGGAAAGAGATGCTGCCTGCTTGACGTTTGAAGGATTGGATACGTATGCGGATGTTTATTTGAATGGTGCATTGGTGATGAAGGGGGATAATATGTTTGTGGGGTATAAGATCCCTGTCAAAGAACTGTTGAGAGAAGGTGAAAATTACTTATATATTTATTTCCATTCACCGATTAAGCAGACTTTACCACAAGGAATGTCTAACGGTTTTGAGTATCCGGCGGATAATGACCATTGGGATCACCACCTAAGTGTATTTAGTCGTAAGGCTCCTTACAGTTATGGTTGGGATTGGGGGATTCGTTTGGTGACAAGTGGTATATGGCGTCCAGCAGCCCTTTCATTTTATGATATTGCTTGTGTGGATGATTTTTATGTGCGACAGTTGTCGTTGACGGATAGCGTGGCAAAGCTATCGAATGAATTGACATTGAACGTGATTCAGGATTGGTTGGGGAAGGCAGAGGTGTCGATTTCGTGTACATTGCGGGGAGAGAAAGTAACGACGGTAAAGAAGGATGTTATATTATTACCGGGCGAAAACAGAATGGTGATTCCGCTTGAAATTGTTCATCCGGAGCGTTGGATGCCCAACGGATGGGGTAAACCGGTATTGTACGATTTGACGGCGTATGTCCGTTGTGAAGGCAAGTTGATTGCCGAGCGGCATCAACGCATTGGATTGCGTACGATTCGTTTGGTGAACGAAAAAGATGAAAAAGGCGAGTCGTTTTATTTTGAAGTGAATGAAATCCCAATGTTTGCCAAAGGAGCTAATTATATTCCGAGTGACGCAATGCTACCAACAATGACCGAAGAGCGTTATCGTACTTTGTTTCAAAATATCCAAGAGGCGAATATGAATATTATCAGAGTTTGGGGAGGCGGTACGTATGAGACCGATCGCTTTTATGACTTGGCGGATGAAAATGGTATTTTAGTATGGCAGGATTTTATGTTTGCTTGTACGTCCTATCCGAGTGATCCGCTATTTCTTCAGCGAGTGGAAGAAGAAGCGGAATATAATATTCGTCGTTTGCGTAATCATCCTTGTCTAAGTATGTGGTGTGGAAATAATGAAATTTTGGAAGGATTGAAATATTGGGGCTGGCAGCGACGTTATGAACCGAAAGATTATAAAGCGATGTGTCGTGGGTATGATCTGTTATTTCGCCGTTTATTGCCTTCTAAAGTGGAACAGTTAGATAGTGGACGCTTTTATATTCACGGTTCGCCTTCCTTTGCTAATTGGGGACGACCTGATTCGTGGTGCATTGGCGATAGCCATAATTGGGGGGTATGGTATGGTGAGAAACCTTTCGAGAGTCTTGATGTGGATATACCGCGCTTTATGAGTGAATTTGGTTTTCAATCATTCCCTGAAATGAAGACGATCGCTTCTTTTGCTTCACCAAAAGATTATCGGCTTGAATCGGAAGTAATGAATGCTCATCAAAAGAGTAGTATCGGTAATGCATTGATTCGTAAATATATGGAACGTGATTATATTGTTCCGGATCAATTCGATGATTTCGTATATGTCGGTCTTGTGATGCAAGGGCGTGGAATGCGACGTGGATTGGAGGCTCACCGCCGTAATCGCCCTTATTGTATGGGATCTATGTATTGGCAATTGAATGACAGTTGGCCTGTGGTCTCTTGGTCGGGGATTGATTACTATGGAAATTGGAAAGCCTTGCATTATCAGGTAAAGCGAGCTTTTGCTCCGGTTGTGATTAGCTGTGTTACAGATAAAGATAGTTTGAGTATTTGTCTTTTATCGGATCGCTTGGATACATTGGAAAATCAGATTTTAGAGATGCAATTAACTGATTTTAATGGGAAAATAATAAAGCATAAGCGTTTAGCTGTCAGAATTCCCGCTAATACTTCTTTGCAAGTGTATCGAGAAGAAATGCAATCGTGGGTAAAACCGGAACAAAAGCCTATTTGTTATTTACTCTTGACATTGAAAAATAGATCAGGACAGAAGTTGACGGAAGAGACTTATTTTTTTAATCCACCGAAGGATTTAAATTTACCGAATCCGACTCTCCGTTATCGCCTAAAACAACGGGATGGTGTATGGGAAATGACCTTAACAGCTGATAAATTGGCGAAAGATGTGTTTATTGAAATAGCGGAGCAAGGAGTACGCTTTAGTGATAATTTTTTTGATTTGCTTCCCGGTGAAAAACGCAAAATAACGATTTCTTCGCCTTTGTTGAAAAAGGATGGAAAGGTGAATATAAGAGTCAGACATTTGGCAGAAACGATGGGTAATATGAATTAATTTGATAATAATTTTAATAAAATTTTATGAGAAAAGTTTTTAGAATAATAGGGATGGCGGCTTTAACAGGACTACTTGTATCGTGTATGCAGGTGCAAAAGAGTGCTAACTATCGGGTGATTCCTTTGCCGCAGAAAATTGCTACCATAGAAGGACAGCCGTTTGTTATAAATGATGGATTGACGATTCTTTATCCGGAAGGAAACGAGAAGATGCAAAAGAATGCAGAGTTTTTGGCTGCTTATATGAAAGAGATAACTGGTAAAAATTATGTTGTGAAGGCAGGAACAGAAGGGGAGGGGGCTATCATTTTGTCTTTAGGTTTAGAAGTTACGAATCCGGAGGCTTATCAATTAAAGGTGACTGATAAAACAGTGACAATTGCTGCACCTACGGAAGCAGGTGTATTTTATGGTATTCAGACTTTGCGTAAATCGTTACCTGTTGTAAAAAATGTCGGGATTGTATTACCGGCAGTAGAGATCAATGATGCTCCGCGTTTTGGTTATCGGGGTATGATGTTGGACGTTGGAAGGCATTTTTTTCCGGTGGAATGTATCAAAAAATACATAGACATTTTGGCTTTGCATAACATTAACCGTTTTCATTGGCATCTGACAGATGATCAGGGATGGAGAATAGAAATGAAAAAACATCCGGAATTAACATCTATCGGTTCGCAACGTAAAGAAACAGTGATTGGACATAATTCCGAGAAATATGATGGAATTCCTTATGGAGGTTTTTACACCCAAGAAGAGGCAAAAGAAGTTGTAGCTTACGCTCAAGATCGTTATATTACAGTGATTCCGGAGATTGATATGCCGGGACATATGCAAGGAGCCCTGTCTGCTTATCCTGAATTGGGATGTACAGGAGGTCCGTATGAGGTTTGGACAATGTGGGGGGTATCAGAAGATGTGCTTTGTGCCGGAAATGATAAGACATTAACGTTTATTGATGATATATTGGGTGAGCTGATAGAAATATTTCCTTCCGAATACATTCACGTAGGTGGAGATGAATGTCCTAAAGTTCGTTGGAAAAATTGTCCGAAATGTCAAGCAAAAATCAAGGCTCTCGGATTGAAAGCGGATGGTCGGCATTCTGCTGAAGATCGTTTACAGAGTTATGTGATTGCACACGCTGCAAGTTTTTTGAATGAGCGTGGACGTAAAATAATTGGATGGGATGAAATATTAGAAGGAGGATTGGCTCCCGGAGCAACAGTGATGTCTTGGAGGGGAATGAATGGGGGAATAGAAGCTGCTGGACAGCAACACAATGCAATAATGACTCCGACTACTTTTTTGTATTTTGATTATTATCAGACCAACAATAGAGAGAATGAACCAATGGCTATTGGTGGGTATGTACCAATTGAAAAAGTGTATAGCCTGGAACCTATTCCTGAGATATTAAAACCGGAGGAAAGGAAATATATTATTGGTGTACAGGCGAATCTTTGGACGGAGTATATACCAAATTTTGAACAAGTAGAATATATGGTGATGCCGCGTATTGCAGCCTTATCTGAAATTCAATGGACCCAGCCGGAACAAAAAAATTATCAGGATTTCATTCAGCGTATTCCTCATTTGTTTGATATTTATAATTTAGAAGGATATAATTATGCGAAACATCTGTTTGACATCAAGGCAGAGTGTACACCTAATCCGGCTGACGGAACATTAGATATAACCTTTTCGACGATTGATAGTGCTGATATTTATTATACTTTGGATGGTACAGAACCGACCGTGGCTTCGCTGAAATATGCGGGAGTATTGAAGGTGAAAGAAAATTGTATAATACAGGCAGTAGTGATCCGTCCCACCGGAAACAGTCGGATTTTTTCTGAAAAAATAGTCTTTAATAAAGCCAGTATAAAACCGATCACGTTAAATCAACCTGTTAATGAACAATATAAGTTTAAGGGTGCTTCCACTTTAGTTGATGGATTACAGGGAGATGAAAACTATAAGACGGGGCGTTGGATTGCTTTTTATGGGAATGATTTGGAGGCGGTTATTGATCTGCAACAACCAACGGAAATGACGAAAGCTAAGATTTCTACTTGTGTAGAAAAAGGCGACTGGATATTTGATGTTAGAGGATTTTCTGTGGAGGTATCGGATGATGGCGTCAACTATACAAAGCTTGCATCAGAAGAATATCCGATGATGCAGCAAGAGGATCGAAATGGTATTTATCATCACGAATTGACTTTTGATGCAGTGAAAGCACGTTATGTGAAAGTTATAGCACTGTCGGAACATACTATTCCGGCTTGGCACGGTGGTAAAGGTAAAACCGGTTTTTTATTTGTAGACGAAATTGTGTTGAATTAATGAATCCATCTATTTTAGAATCAGAGTATTTAGTGTAAAATACTTCTTAAGAAACAAAAGCGAAATCCTTCACAGAATTTCGCTTTTGTTTTATCATTTTCCCCGTATAAAAAAGCTCCCCCGTAAAAAATTGTTTTACAGGGGAGTGTTTTGCTTTCTTAGTGAACTCGGCGGGAGTCGAACCCACAACCTCTTGGGCCGTAACCAAGTGCTCTATCCAATTAAGCTACGAGTCCGTTTTTATCTCGAAAGCGGTGCAAAGATATAGACAAAAATTAAACGGAGCAACTATTTTGTTGTTTTTTTTATGATAAAGTGATTTTTTGTAGAAGATATAACAAAGGAATGGGAATCATTTTTTTATTATTATTTTTGTCGAAAGAATATGAGGGATATGAAGAAAATAATAAATAACATATTGCATCGTTTCAAGGAAGATTCCTTGTCTAAACGGAATGAAGCGGTTGAGCGGATTGTTGAATATCAAAGTTTAAAAGATATAAAGACTTGTTTGATCTTTTGGGTAGCGGATGCAAATCAAAATGAATGGTTGAGGCAATTCATTCAGCATTTTCCGAATGTAAAAATAAACAAACTATGCTTTATATCCAGTGGAGTTGAGATGTTAGTGACAGATGATATAGTGGTTATGCACAATGAAGACCTTGGCTTTGGAGGAAAAATTCAAAATGACTCATTGCTTGCTATGTTGAAAGAAAGGTATGACTTATTCGTTGATTTGACGACAGTGTCAAACGCAATGATCGACTATGTGTTACTAAATTCGCAGGCAAAATGTATTGTCGGAATGAAAAAAGAAGGTGCCCGTGCAGACATAACGATTGATAGTGTATCCGGACAGCTTGAATTTATTGATAAATTGGCAGAAATATTAGTCAAAGTAAATAAATATTAATATGGATCGATTGACTGGTACAGGAGTTGCCTTGATAACTCCTTTTGATGAATATTTGCGTATAGACAGGGAATCATTGTGTCGTTTGGTAGAATACGTCATACTTGGAGGGGTAGATTTTTTGGTTGTATTGGGAACGACAGGAGAATGTGCGACACTGACGGCAGAAGAAAAAGCGGAAGTTATAAAAATTGTAGCGGAAGTCAATCGCGGACGCTTGCCCTTGATCGCTGGAATTGGTGGAAATAATACCACTGAGGTGATTCGTGAGATTCGACAAACCGCTTGGTTGAAGCTGTGTGATGGTATATTAAGCATCACTCCTTTCTACAACAAGCCGACCCAGATGGGGCTGTACGAGCATTTTAAAGCTATTTCCGAAGTATCACCTTTACCTTTGTGTTTATATAATGTACCGGGAAGAACCGGCGTGAATATGAAAGCTGAAACCGTTGCACGTTTATCGTACGATTGTCCGAATATCATTGCGGTGAAAGAAGCGTCCGGTGATTTTGCTCAGGCGACCGATATTTTAAAAATGAAACGACCTGATTTTTCAGCTTTATCGGGTGATGACGCGATACTACTTCCCTTGATGTCATTGGGTTTTTGTGGTGTTATATCCGTTGCTGCCAACATATTACCCCGAGAATTTTCCGCTTTGGTTAATAGCGTAAAGAAAGGAGATTATGCGACGGCACAAAATCTTCATATCCAATTATCAGAAATAGGTAGAGCTTTATTTGAAGAAGGAAATCCTGCCGGAGTGAAAGCGGCACTACACGCTGCCGGTCTCATTCGTCATAATACATTGAGATTACCGTTAACACCGGTCAATGAAATTTTATATGCTCGTATCAAAGAACTCATCCGACCTTTTCAGGTTTAAGTAATTTTCTTTGATTCTTCTCTTTGAGTGAGTATGTTAAAAGCCCTACTGATTGGCAGCGTTGAGTATTCTCACGCCAATAGAAAGGCTTTTTCCCATTTTTTCATCGTTAAAAAATAAAACCTTGTTTCGTGTATTAACCTTAAAGATTCCACATTCAACAAGCCTTTTTTTAATCAATATATCCCGGTCTTGAGCGATTGGCACGTTTTCGTTGATGTTTTCGATAATGGATGAGTGAAAAAGTAATGACAATCAAAATCGGCAACAAGAAATTCAGGTATTTCAAAAATTCTCGGGTATGTTCGTCTGTCGGTTCCAAAGAAGAAAAAGTTGTAAACTTATTTCTTAATTGTATTAATCCCGAATGATCTGCCAGCCATTCTATCGAATTAATGGCAAAATTCACATTATCCGTATGTCCTGAAGTCACAATATGATCACTGATAAAATCAGCGTCTGTAATCGCCACGATAGAACTATTATTATCGTCATTAGTCAGCAGAGCAGCCACGATATTATGGGGATGATTAAAATCGTTTTGTGTCCATTTTTTTTGTAAATCAAAAAACACAGGAGCTTGTTGTACGCCAGAGATAGCAGAAGTAGTAGCTAAGGGGGTAAAGATATAAGTACTTTGTGTTTTCACCCGTTCCATACTGCTTGCGAATGGCAGTAGCATTGATTTCAGACCATAAGTAATAGTATGTCTGCTGAAATTAGTGATGATGGGTAGATAGGGAAAATTGACATTACTTTGAAAATTAATAAAACCGTATTGCTGATTGATGGCAATTGTTCCGCAATTATTATCTATGATAAAGTCATATTTTATCTTTAATCCATTCTTTTCCAACAAATCTTCTATACCGGTACGATTGACGAATCCGTTATTTCGATTTCCTGAAAGTTGTCCGATGGCGTGATTCAGAGCAATAAACAAACGTCCGCCCTGATTCAAATATTCTTCCAATCGTTTAATATCATCGACGGGGAATGTTTCTTTCGGATCAATGATACAAACGACATTACATTTATTCAGTGTTTCTGAATGGAGATCGACAATGGACATTTCCGTCAGGTGTGATAATTCAGTAACTAATTGTGGAATCTGATTAAAAGTAGCTTCACTGTGTCCTCGTACGAATCCGATATGTGGTTTCAGGGAATCGGCAGATTGTCTTAACAATCGAGTGATCTCGTATTCCAGAGGAGTGTTGTAATTGATAAAGGGAATAACAGATTGCTTATTTCCGATTCGAAAGACCGCACCAATAAAAATCTTTTGAATTTTTTCCAGATCCTTTTCTCGAATTTCCTTAAATATAGGCTGTATACCGGCTTCAGTTGCCTTAAATTCTTTTTCATAACTATCCGGATAGATCGTATTGATCGTAAAATCCACATTACTCATTGATTTATATTCCTTTAGTAATGCCCGAAATTCTTTGGCTATTTTTTGAACATCTTGTGGTAAATCTTCTGTGACATAAAAATCCACCACAATCGCTTCTGTATTATTGCGGATACTGTTCTTACTGACATTGCTGAGTGAATAGCGTTTATTGACAGTAAAATCGCAGCGGAAAAATACAAAATACGAAAAGATATTAAGTAGTAGGACTGCTATTAGAGTATATAAAATATTTTTCAGAATTTTTCTCATAATGGTCTTGTGATTTGATCAAATGCTTCATAATCTGCTCTTGCAGATAAAAAACTTTGACAACGCCAAAAATATAGTAATAATGGAACTAAAATAAACCAGATCTCGAAAATCCAAGATCCCTCTGGAAAGAGAATCAAAATGTTCTTCCATAGACAGATAGCCGAATAAGCCTGCCCAAAATCCGCTACCGATTTGTTGTGACAGCATACCGAATAACAACTGAAAACACAATCCGATGCCAAAACTGATAAAAAATGCAGTGATAGGAGTGCGTGAAAGGGCAGAGGAAAATATACCAATACTGATAAAACAGGCACTCATTGAAATCAATCCGTAATAGCCCAAAATGACAGAACCGTGATCAACGTGTCCTAACAGGGATAATGTCAGATAATAAGGGAGTGTCAATGCCAGTGCAATAGCGGTAAGAATCAGACAAGCGAAAAATTTACCACTGATTAATTCCGTCGTTTTGATTGGTTTCGTGAGCATTAATTCAATCGTACCATTCCTTTTTTCATCGGCAATACTTTTCATCGTTAAAGCGGGGATTAAAAAAAACTGAGTCCAGTTAATAACCGTAAACACCGGGATCATATTAGCTTGTCCTAAATAGAACAGATTGTCTGAAGACAGCCAAGTGAAATAACCGCATATACAGAAAAAAAGGACAAAACCGATATACGTACTCCACGAATGCAAGCTATTGCTTAATTCCTTATCAATCAGTATTTTTATTGTATTCATAGATACTATCTTATAGACTGGAATCGTTTGTTTAACTTATGTGATTTTCAGATATTTTCAATATTTAATTTTGTGTCACTTCCCGGAAAATATCTTCCAACCGAGTTTTAACAGGCGACATTTCCTCTATATACCAATGATTCCGGCAACACAAATCAAAAATCATTTTTTCAATTTCCCCCTCTTCTTCACATTGAATTTCAAAATAATGATCTTCGATGGGCGTGATATTCATAATCCCCGGCACCACCACCAACTCGTTGAAAATAGAATCATTCTCTCCACCGCGGATGTTCACTTTCAGTATTTTATCTTGATTAGACATCCGTTGCAATTCGGCTGAAGTCCCATTGGCGACAATTTTTCCTTTATTGATAATCAACACCCGCTCGCACGTTGCTTCAATTTCAGCCAAAATATGCGAACTCATAATGACAGTCTTTTCCTGTCCGATATTTTTAATCAACTCCCGAATTTCAATAATCTGATTGGGATCAAGTCCTGTTGTCGGTTCGTCAAGAATCAACACCTCCGGATCGTGTATCAACGCTTGTGCAAGTCCCACTCGTTGGCGATACCCCTTCGACAACTCCCGAATGTCTTTATGCTTCTCATTGTCCAATCCGCACATTCTAATCATATCCATCACGCGGGGAATAATTTTATAATGGGGGATATTGTGAAGGCGGGCGATGAAATCCAAAAAATCAATGACATTCATCTCCTCATAGAGGGGATTGTGTTCCGGCAAATAGCCGATAAGCTGTTTAATTTTATTAGAGTGTTTATGGATAGAATACTTACCGATATAAATATTCCCATAATCGGGATAAAGGAAACACGACATAATTTTCATCGTTGTTGTTTTACCGGCTCCGTTAGGTCCCAGAAAACCTAAAATCTCTCCTTTCCTAACATTAAAACTGACAGCATCAATTGCTTTTTGCAAACCGAACGACTTTGTCAAGTTCTCTACCACGACATCCATACCGTTATTTTTTAGTAATCCAGATTATTTATTAACACCTATCATTTGAAATCGTCTGATGATTCAGCGACACCCCAAACACGAAATAAATCAAAGGATTTATATGTTGACAAATATAATCAGGAAGTGGCTAATGTATATGGGTTTAACAATCTTTAACCGCCTTGTTAAAGAGTAATAAGGTAAAATAGAAAACGTAAAAAAAACAAAACAAAAAAACCAACACCTTCCTCTTCAATCTACCCCAACAAGTTGATCCTATCGTTCATTTTCAGCGATCCGGCGATTCAACAAATAAACAAAGCGTTCACTTCTGCGTCGGCTGTAAACATTCTCTTTTCGCCCCCTTGATTTTCTCTTATGATAAATTCGACTTATCGGAAGATTCCCGGATGATCAACTCACAGTTAATGACCTCTTCTCGGATATGAGCGTGCCGCTTATCCAAAATTTGTTCAAACAACAATTCTGCGGCTGTCTCTCCGATTTTTTCAGGGAACTGATTAATCGTGCTGACCGAAGGGGTCATATAGCGGGAACGTTTACTGTTTGAAAAACCGAAAACAGCCACCTCTTGCGGTATCATTAACCCTCTCTCCTTGATTGCTTCAATTGCCCCGATCGCCATATCATCGTTAATTCCGAAAATAGCATCCGGAATATTTTTCATATTTAATAAATGCAACGTTGCCTCTTTTGCGGCTTTGACAGAAAAATCTTCACACCTCACGACATACTCCGCGTTGATTTCCAATTTATTTTGTGTCATCGCTTTCATATATCCTTTCATTCTGTTTTTACCGATAGAGAGTTGCTCCGGACCGGTTAGAATGGCAATTTTCTTCGCTCCGCCGTGTATCAGGTGTTGCACCACTTTAAAAGCTGCATCGGCATCGTCTGCCACGACCTTCGACACATCCAATTCTTTCGTTGTGCGGTCAAAAAGCACCAAAGGGACATCCATATTCTGGATCTCTTTGATATGCTCATAAGAGGTTGTCGTTTTGGCAATCGACAGGATAATCCCATCGCAACGGTTTGCGAGTAATATATCAATATTCTTCTTTTCCTTCTCAAAACTTTCATTTGAAGAACTCACCAACACATTATAGCCGTATTTATCTGCTATCTCCTCAATTTTTTTGACAACGTTAGCAAAAAAAGTATTTACGATCTGAGGGACAACAATTCCGATAGTATTACTCTTATGCGTCTTCAGCGCAACGGCAATCGGATTGGGTTTATATCCCATCTCTTTCGCCAATGCTTGGACTTTCTGTCGGGTCTGTTGGCTGATCTCAGGATTGTCTTTCAGTGCTCTCGAAACCGTTGATACAGATATTTTTAGTATTTCTGCTAAATCTTTAATCGTAATAGCTTTTTGTGCCATATTCCTAAGTTTTTATAATCGTTCTATTCTTTTTTCTCTAATTTAGGATAAGCAATCCTGGAATGGTAAATATTCGTGAGCATCTCAACAAATATTTTTTTCACCATCGCAATATCTTTAAACGTAATGTCAGCATTGGCAAAACGTCCCTCTTGCACCTGTCCGTCGATAATCTCATTGACCAGCTTCGTGATATTCTCCTCCGTTTTATTGGTCAAAGTCCTCGAAACAGCCTCCACCGCGTCAGCCATCATCACCACCGAACATTCGCGGCTGACAGGATCCGGACCCGCGTAAGTGAACAAGGATTCATCAATTTCCTGATCCGGGAACTTATTTTTAAATGAATTATAAAAAAACTTCACCTTACTTTTGCCGTGATGAGTGCGGATAAAATTGACAATAGTCTTCGGTAAATTATATTTTTTAGCCATTTCAACCCCGTGCGTGACGTGATTGATAATATGTTGAGCACTCACGTCAAACTCACACTGATCGTGAGGATTCAATCCTCCCGTTTGATTTTCAATGAAGAAAATAGGATCATACGTTTTGCCGATATCGTGATACAAGGCTCCCGTCCGTGTGAGCAGCGGATTTCCTCCAATCCGATAGATTGCTTCCTCTGCCAGATTTGCCACCATCATCGAATGTTGAAACGTGCCCGGAGCCTTTTTCGTTAAATTGCGTAAAGCGGGATGATTCGGATTCGATAACTCAATCAAAGTGATCTCGGACGTATAACCGAAAATACGCTCAAAAATATAGATCACCGGGTATGTTAAAGTCAACAGCAAACAGTTCAACAACAACCAGAATACACCGAACAAATGAGTGATCCTGATTTCTCCTTCCTGTGACAGGATAAAGGCGACATAGACAAATGAATAAGTCAAAAATATGAGAAAAATAGACACAATCAACTGACTGCGGCGTTGCAGATGCGACAGACTGAAAATAGCGACAATCCCTGCTGTGACCTGCATAAAAGTATACATATAATTATTCGGAGCATAGTAAGAAATCAGCAGCGTACTGCTCAGCAACAGATAAAGAGCCGAGCGGCTACCGATCAAAATATTTATAATCACAACAAAAAACAACACCGGGATAGCAAAAATATTGATATTCTGATGGTATCCAACGCTTCCGAGCAAGATCGTTGCTAAAAACAAACCGTAAAGAAAAACGAACTCCCGATTATTGTAAAAAATCCGTTTTTTGGAATAATAAAAAAAGACCGTGAAAACCATAAGAGAAACCAAAACCAATATAGATTGTCCGGCAATGATACGCATATATGTTTCCGTCGTTCCCATATTATGCTGGTATTCCGTTTTCAACGAATTTAAAACCTTCACTTTCTCGGGGGTCACCAACTCCCTTTTGGCAATGACAATATCGCCTTGTTGCACCATCCCTTCCGTCAAACTCACACTTTTCAGGTGACTAATATGTTCCGATTGTGTCTTCGTCGCGTCAAACTCCAAATTGGGTTGCAAATAATTATTCAAGTTCAGGCTCAACACCTTTTCCCGTATCGACTTGGGTAAACCCGATTTCTCAATTTGTTCGTACAGCGCACTATAAGCTCGTTTCAGTGTATAAACCTGCTCAAAATCGGTGGATCGTCCGACATTGTTTTCCACGATGATCACACTTTGCAACTTTTGTGCGTCCAATTGTTCAGGAAGTTGTAAAATCCCCGCGCCGTATATTTCCTGAAGTTTATTCTCTATCTTATCAAGCGTCCCGGTGGTCAATTCATTTTCAAAAGGATGCAGGGCTGTTTTAAATTTACCCATTTGAAAAGGAGCCGTATGGCTATTCAAATTAAAAATCGGACTCTGTTCTTCACTCGTCTTCTCTCGGTCGATCAGAAGTTCTTCATCCGTTTTGTAAATGGGAAAATCAAAGGGTGCATTCAGCGTTTCATACCTCCAAGGCATTCCTTTTTGATACTCATATTGAAAACTGCCGACCTTTGGAAACAAATAGACGGTGATGACGCAAATAACCAGAATAATTGCTATTCTGAATAAGACATTAAGACGACGCTGTACTTTTTTATCAGGCATAATATAAATACACAAAAAATCAATTATATTAGGGCTAAAGGTATAAAATTATTAGCTGAAAACTTAGAAACAATAAAAAATTGTTATAAATAAAAAAGTTCCCATTTTCAGGGAACTCCTTTATTTATTGGATACCGTTTGTTTCTATCTCAGTGTTGACTTTCTTTAGCAGCCCTTGCAACACCTTGCCGGGACCGATTTCGAGGAAAGAACCGCCACCGTCGGCAATCATATTTTTCATAATTTGCGTCCACCTCACCGAAGCGGTCAATTGAGCGATCAAGTTTTCTTGAATTTTGGCAGGATCAGTATAAGGTTGTGCGTCTACATTCTGATAAATCGCGCAAACAGGCGTAGAAAAATGCGTTGCTTTAATCGCTGCCGCCAACTCCTGCCGTGCCGGTTCCATCAGCGGAGAATGGAACGCACCGCCTACTTTCAGCGGAAGCACCCTTTTTGCACCGGCTTCCGTTAACTTCTGACAAGCGATCTCGATGCCTTTATTACTGCCTGAAATAACAATTTGTCCCGGACAGTTATAATTGGCAGGCACGACGACCTCTGCTATATCCTTGCAAATTGCTTCAACCGTTTCGTCCGCCATACCGATGACGGCAGCCATCGTCGATGGATTTGCCTCACAGGCTTTTTGCATCGCCAGCGCACGGGCGTGCACCAAGCGCAGTCCGTCTTCAAACGAAAGAGCCTTAGCCGCCACCAATGCCGAAAATTCACCTAAGGAATGTCCGGCGACCATATCCGGCTGCTCCGTCAGACTATCGGCGAGAATCACCGAATGCAGGAAAATAGCCGGTTGCGTTACTTTCGTCTGTTTTAAATCTTCATCCGTACCTGCAAACATAAGGTCTGTGATGCGGAAGCCTAAAATATCATTAGCTTTTTCAAATAATTCTTTGGCTCTGGGAGATGTTTCATACAACTCTTTACCCATCCCTACAAATTGTGCTCCTTGACCGGGAAATACAAATGCTTTTTTCATACTACTTATTATTAAATGCGATTTTATCGCGTTATTTTCTCTTATCCCCTCCGGGCATACATTTGATCCTATCGCTTCTTATTTAATGCAGCTTTGTGCTAATCAGGCGGATAAACTCATCCCGCGTGGCGAGCCTTTCAAAAGCTCCGCTAAAATCAGAAGTCGTCGTGACCGAATTTTGTTTTTGCACCCCCCGCATCATCATACACATATGCTGTGCTTCAATGACCACCGCCACTCCCAGCGGATGCAACGTCGTCTGAATGCAATTCTTAATCTGTTGCGTCAATCTTTCCTGCACTTGCAGACGTCTGGAATAGATCTCCACCACCCGGGCGATTTTGCTCAATCCTGTGATATATCCGTTGGGAATATAAGCCACGTGAGCACGTCCGATAAAAGGCAACATGTGATGCTCGCAAAGAGAATACAATTCAATATCTTTGACAATCACCATTTGACGATAATCCTCTTTAAACAATGCTGATTTTAGGATTTCCTCCGGATTTTGCTGATAACCTTGTGTCATATACTGCATAGACTTCGCTACTCGAAGAGGAGTTTTCAGTAAACCTTCCCGTTCTATATCTTCGCCGAGTAATTTAATGATCTCGCTATAATGATAACTTAATTTTTCCGTTCGCTCCGAGTCAAAATACTCGTCTTTATGATAGAACGTTTCTTCCATATCCGTTGTTAAATCCATTTCAAATTTATTATTTTAGCTTGAAAAAGTATGCAAAGTAAATACAAAAAATTCTATATAAAAATTTTGTATCTCTTAAAACAGCCACACGTTTCAACATTTAACGATCGAAACGCCTCACCTGATCAATAAAATATGTCCCAGTGCCTCTCCCCAAAGCCGAAAAGCAGCCGTTCAACCATCTTTTTCGGTCGTTTTTCAGCAAGATCACCATAGATCCACCTCTTTTCTCCTTCTCCGCCGCCTATCGTCAAAACATCTTAGCCACCTTTTTCTCCTCTCTTTATTCCCTTTTCAACCCATATTGGAATAGGTGTTGAATGGGAGTTGAATAGGAGGTAAATGGGAGTTGATGTAAGGGTGACGATAAGATGAAAAGACTCTGAATATAGCGAATGGCGGTGATAATGTTGACTTAATTGTTTTTTTGCCATAAAAACAATATATTTAATTTAAGTTGTTTATTTTCACAATGAGTTTGGAAAATTATTTGTATAAAGAAAGTATATACATCATTCTCCATTTCCTTTCAATGTGTTTTGGTGAAAAGATACAAAGAGTTTGTTTTTCATAGATTTAGATCTATGAAATGCTATGGCAAACTGTATTTATTTTTCCAACCTCTCCATTTCTTCGTTTTCCTTATTTTATTTACTTTTGTCAGACAACTTCTTAATGGTAAAAACAGACAAGTTTACTTTGTGTCAGTGTGAAATGGGGGATTGAGCGAATCTGTATGCTTAAAACTAATTTTGTATGAATAATCAGAAAATAACAGTGGGATGCTTGTTGGCGATGTCGGCGGTATCCGGTTGGGCACAAAATCAAGAGAGGAAAAGTCCTAATATCATTTATATTATGACGGACGATCATTCGTATCAAACAATTAGTGCGTATGGTAGTCGATGTAACGAAACTCCCCATATTGATCGGATCGGTCTGGAAGGAACTGTTTTTAGAAATAGTTTTGTCACCAATTCTATCAGTGGTCCCTGTCGGGCTGTTTTGTTGACGGGGAAGTTCAGCCATTTGAATGGATTTAAAACTAATTCCGATAAGTTTGACGGATCGCAACAAACATTTCCTAAGTTGTTACAACAAGCCGGCTATGAAACAGCGATTGTTGGGAAATGGCACTTGGCATCTGATCCGACGGGCTTTGATTATTGGAATATTTTATTGGGACAGGGCATTTATTATAATCCGCCGTTTAATGAAATGGGTAAAGTGAAGAAAATGGAGGGGTATGCCACGAATGTGACGACGGATATAGCGATTGATTGGATGAAAAACAGAAAGAAGAAAGAAAAGCCTTTCTGTTTGTTGCTGCATCACAAGGCTCCGCATCGCACTTGGATGCCGGATACTTGTGATTTAGGGGCGTATGATGGTCAGCAATTTGATTTACCGGAGAATTTTTATGATGATTATGCAGGACGTAAGGCGGCTGCCGAGCAACGAATGAGTGTCGCTAAGGATATGAATGAGGTGTATGATTTGAAGATGGCGGATAAAGAAGGGGTTATTAAAACGGGATCGTATTTGGATAAAAGCGGCAGGGAGATGTTGGAGGGGATGAATCCGCAACAACGCAAGGTGTGGGATGCTTATTATGATCCGATTATCAATGATTTTAAAGAGAAAAAACTTTCGGGGAAGGAATTGGCTGAGTGGAAGTATCAACGCTATATGAAGGATTATTTGTCTTGTATCAAGTCTGTTGATGAGAATGTCGGACGTGTTTTAGCCTATCTGGAAGAGAACGGTATGCTGGAAAATACGGTGGTGATTTACAGTTCGGATCAAGGGTTTTATATGGGGGAACACGGTTGGTTTGATAAACGATTTATGTATGAGGAATCGTTTCGCACCCCCTTGTTGGTGCGTTTGCCTCACTCGATGAAACAGAAGAACGAGGTGAAGGAGTTGGTTCAGAATATCGACTTGGCTCCTACGATATTGGAGTTGGCGGGTGTTCAAGTTCCGGCGGATATGCAGGGATGTTCTTGGTTGCCGCTATTGGACGGAACGGCAAAGAAATGGCGGAAGTCGTTGTATTATCATTTTTATGAAAGTCAGGATGAACACGCTGTACACAAGCATTACGGTGTTCGTACGGATCGCTATAAATTAATTCATTTCTATGATGGTATAGACGATTGGCAACTTTTTGATTTGAAAAAAGATCCGAAGGAGATGAATAATTTGATTCAGAATGCAAAATATACAAAAGTGTTAGCTGCTTTGAAAAAGGAACTCGACCGATTAAAGAGTGATTATAAGGAGGAGAATAGATAGGTTACGGAATTTATTTCTCTTAAAAATACTTGTTGGATTTGCGGGAAATTACGAGAAAAGATATATCTTTATGCACAGATGTAACGTCAAATAATGATAGTGATATTTGAATGTTTTAAGCAGTTTATTGAAAGATGTTTGCATAAATGGGAGGGGATGGATCAATGGACTTAGGAGTGTAAATTTAAATTGGGTGTGTCTATGGAGTGGTTAATTGTTTTGATGTTGATTGTGATTGGGGCGGTGTTGGTGTTGTTGGAGTTTTTGGTTTTTCCGGGGGTGAATGTGGTGGGATTGTTGGGCTTTATTTGTATCATTGCCGGAATATATTTTGGTTATTCATATTATGGTCATATAGCCGGTCATTTTATTTTGTTGGCGACGGCTGTTTTTGGGGGAGGGGTGACGTGGTATGTGTTGCGTACGAATACTTGGAAGAAATTGAGCTTGCATACGAGATTGGAGGGAACAGTGGAAGGGGTGGATGTTTCGGTCGAAGAAGGGGATTTGGGGAAAACGCTCGGACGTTTGGCTCCGATGGGGAATGTGATGGTGAGAGATATGGTGGTGGAGGCGGAATCGCAGTCCGGATATATTGATGAGAATCGGGAAGTGGTCGTGATAAAAGTTTATAAAAATAAGATCGTTGTAAAATTAAAAACAGTTTAATATGGAAAGTAGTCTTGTGATGTTAGTAGCTGCGATAGCAGGCGGTATATTTCTGCTTTGGATCATTTTATATTTTATTCCAATCGGTTTGTGGTTTCAGGCGTTGGTTTGCGATGTGAAAGTGTCGTTGTTGCAATTGGTGTTGATGCGTTGGAGGAAAGTGCCGCCTACGATTATTGTAGGGGCAATGATTGAAGGGAAGAAAGCCGGCATTGAATTATACCGTGATATGTTGGAAGCTCATTATTTAGCCGGTGGTCACGTGGCACAGGTGGTGCACGCTTTGGTGTCGGCATCGAAGGCTAATATTGAATTGACTTTTCAGATTGCGACAGCAGTGGATTTGGCAGGACGTGATGTGTTTGAAGCGGTGCAAATGAGTGTGAATCCAAAGGTGATCAATACGCCTCCTGTGACGGCAGTGGCAAAGGACGGTATTCAGTTGGTGGCTAAAGCGAGGGTGACTGTTCGGGCAAACATCAAACGTTTGGTGGGGGGTGCCGGTGAAGAAACGGTGTTGGCACGTGTTGGTGAAGGGATTGTGTCCTCTATCGGTTCGTCAGAATCGCATAAAGCGGTGATGGAAAATCCTGATTTTATCTCTAAGAAGGTATTGGAAAAGGGGTTGGATTCGGGAACGGCTTTTGAAATTCTTTCTATTGATATTGCTGATATTGATGTGGGCAAGAATATTGGTGCCGGATTGCAGATTGACCAAGCGGAAGCGGATTTAAAGATCGCTCAAGCAAAGGCGGAGGAGAGAAGGGCTATGGCTGTGGCGTTGGAACAGGAGATGAAGGCATTGGCTCAGGAAATGAAAGCGAAAGTGATTGAGGCGGAAGCGAATATCCCGACGGCTATGGCAGAGGCTTTCCGTTCCGGTAATTTGGGTATTATGGATTATTATAAAATGAAGAATATAGAAGCGGACACCTTGATGAGGGAGTCGATCGCTAAACCGGCGGAAGCAAGTAAAAGGAAAACGGATAAGATTGAATAACGGACTTGAACGTTTCGGTATATAAATATGCTGATGTGCTGATTGATTGGCATATCAGCATATTTTTTTAGAGGTGTCAATAAATTCAAATAGAAGCGAATGAGAACAATTGTTTTTTTTGTTTGTTTTTTGTGCGTTGCAGGATATGTGGTGGCTACCGGGACGGGACTTTTCAGAATGTATAATAACCGTC
>JAVXFZ010000020.1:0-14090 GCA_036657595.1 Odoribacter sp.
TGATAAAAGAATCACATCCCTTACCGCCCTTCCTGCCGGAGAATGCGCGGGTGTTGATGCTCGGAAGCTTCCCGCCTCCTCGTGTCCGTTGGGTGATGGACTTTTACTATCCGAACCTCCAAAATGATATGTGGCGCATATTTGGAATCGTATTTTTTAAAAGCAAGGAGTATTTTTTGGCAGAAGATAAGAAATCATACAATGAGCAGCGCATCCGTTTATTCTTGAAACAAAAAGGAATCGCTTTATCGGACACTGCGCGTGAGGTCGTCAGACAACGGGGGAATGCATCGGATCAATTTTTACAGATCGTAAAAACCATTCCTTTAAAGGAGGTATTGGAACAATTGCCCCACTGCTGTGCTATCGTGACAACCGGACAAAAAGCAACGGATACGCTGGTAGAAATCATCGGCATCGAGCCCCCTAAGGTGGGAACTTTTATGGAATTTACCTATGCCGGTCGATCATTACGGCTCTATCGGATGCCCTCGTCGTCACGGGCTTATCCAAAACCATTGCAGGCAAAAGCCGAAGTATATCAGCAAATGTTTGAAGAGATGGGAATGTGTTTCACAGATCCTTCAGCGAGTGGACATAGAAATAACAGTTGAAAAGAGACGGAACGATCAGAAAGTGAGATGTTATTTTGCATAAACTGACGTTTTGTTTATTCGGTCGGTCGGTTGAATCACTCAACAAACAAACAAATAAACCAAACGCAAGTCTTATGTGGAGAGCCTCTTTCGATCCGCCTTACAAAAGTTGGAACGCAATGTCGTGCCTACTCTTAAAAGGGGAGGTCGTCTGCTTCCGGTGCGGGCGGTATATCCTCGATGCGATATTCCGGAACCGGGATATTCTCCGGATTTTGTGGTTGTAATTTCTCAATTCTCCAGCCTTCGAGATTCGTAAAATAAGAGGTCTGTCCCTTATTTTCCCATTTTCTTCCCTTGATATTGAAATATACTTTAATCTCTTCGTCCAAGGCAATTGTTTCAAGAAGGTCACACCGATCTTGTATCAATTGTACTTTCACAAAATCATTCCATTGTGAATTTTTTTCATTCTCCACTTCGATGACAAATTCTCTCTTTTGAAACTTATCACTGATGTGTTGAGTGTCTTCTTTAAATATTAGCTTGCCGCTTATTTCGTAATTCATACAATGATTAATTGAAATGATAATTTAGCCTTATAAAACAAAGTCCGGGGAATCGCCCCGGACTTGTTATCTGGTCCCCGTAGGGTAATTATTGTTGTTCAGTAGCAGGAGCTGCCGGTGCTACAATTTCTAACAGTTCGACTTCGAAAATCAATGTTTCGTTCGGACCGATCGGACCACCACCTCTTGTGCCGTAAGCCTGATCTGCCGGAATAAAGATTTCCCATTTAGAACCAACGGGCATAGCTTTCAGAGCTGTTGTCCATCCCGGGATTACGCGGTTCAACTGAAATTCTGTCGGTTCGCCTCTTTTGATAGAAGAATCAAACTCTGTACCGTCAATCAATGTTCCTTTGTAATGAACTTTCACAACGTCGGTTTCAACCGGTTTCTGACCGTTTCCTTCTTTAATGACTTTGTATTGAATGCCGTTAGCTAATGTATCTACACCGGATTTCTTAGCATTCTCTTCTAAGAATTTCTTTCCTTTGTCTGCATTTTCTTCAGCCCTCTTCATAGACAATTCTTGGAAATAATTGTTCAAATACATTTCCATTGCCTGAGGATCGGTTTTGATTTCTTTTTTCTGTAAAGCAGAGTTCAGACCGGCAACAATAGCTGCCATATTCGGATCTTTCATCCCCATACGTTGCATTCCTGAGCCGTACATATAACCAATGTAAAAACTGGCAGTGTCGGCAGTTGTCTTCAATGGTGCGGAAGTTTGGGTCATAGAGCCGCTGTTACAGCCGACTGCCATTGCACCTACCGCTAAAGTTAATAATAAATTTTTTGCTTTCATTGTTCTAATTTTATTGGATTGAATTTATTCTTTTTTTATTGCAATACTATCACCACTTTTGTATTATACGATGGCTAACAGTTCAACGTCAAAGATTAATGTTTCATTCGGACCGATCGCTTGACCTGCTCCGTGCGCTCCATAAGCCAGTTCTGACGGAATGTAAAGTTGCCATTTTGAACCTACTTTCATCAACTGTAAGGCCTCTACCCAGCCGGCAATCACACCGCTCACCGGAAATTCAGCCGGTTCGTTTCTTTTGATGGAGGAATCAAATACTGTTCCGTTGATCAATCGTCCTTCGTAATGACATTTTACGGTTTCCGATGCTTTCGGTTTCTTACCGTCACCTTCTTTCAATACTTTATACTGTAATCCGCTGGCAAGCTCAATCACTCCGGCTTGTTTTTTATTCTCTTCCAAAAATTTTTTACCGGCTTCTTCGGCTACGCTACCTTGTTGTTTTTGCATTTTATCAAAATAATCTTGTAATATATTATTTGCTTCATCGGGCATAATCTCAGGCATTTTTCCTGCAAATACTGTACTCATCGCATCGTTAAAAGCCTCTGCATTGATTGTTTTAACTCCCGATGAGATCAGGTTGCTCGCGATACTTAGTCCCAGACAATAACTGATCCGGTCAATTTCGTTTGAATATTTCATTATTTTCTTATTAAATTTTTTAATTGTGCAAAGATAAATGAAAAAGTAAAAGATAAAAACTAAAAACTAAAAGTTTACCGTGAAAGAACTCAATATGTTTCAATATTTAATACTTTTATCTGCTAATTTTGGCTTTTTGATTTATATTTTATTTATTTTAAGGCTTTTAGTGATTCATCTTCTTGAATCAGACCGTCACTCAAAGAGATCTTTTGATCTGATAGTTCAGCCAATTCCATATCGTGGGTGACAATGACGAAAGTTTGTCCCAGTTCATCCCGTAGGGTAAAAAATAATTTATGCAACTCATTTTTGGTGTGAGTATCTAAATTGCCTGAAGGCTCATCTGCCAATATCACTTTAGGTGAATTGATTAATGCCCGGGCGACCGATACCCGTTGTTGTTCTCCACCCGATAGTTCCGATGGTTTGTGCATCATCCGTTCTTTTAATCCAAGGTGTTCAAGCAATTGCGTAGCTTTCTTTTCTGCCTCTTTTCGCCCCACTCCTTTGATCCAAGCCGGTACACATACATTTTCAAGTGCCGTAAATTCCGGTAGTAAATGATGGAATTGAAATACGAAACCGATGTTGTCGTTTCTGAATGTTGCCAGTTTGTTGGAAGAATAAGTAGCGATGTTTTCCCCGTCATACCATAATTCTCCGTTATCCGGTGCGTCCAATGTGCCTAAGATATGCAATAAGGTGCTTTTCCCGGCTCCGCTGGCTCCGACAATAGAGATTATTTTCTTTTCGGGGATGGTTAGGCTAATACCTTTTAATACTTGTAAGGTGCCGTAACTTTTCTGAATGTTTCTGCACTCGATCATTATGTTTTAAGCCTATCTTTGTTGAAATGATTGTATTTTCTTGTTTTAATTCCGTTGTAAAGATAGGTAATTATCCTTTATGATTTTCTTCCTTGCTATTTTTATCTGTATGGAACGGATGAAAAAGAGGCTCTACGCTTACTGAGGGAGGGTTTTTTCTTATTTCCCCTTAAATTCACCTCGTGGGAGAAGTGTATTTATATCCCTGTCAAGAAGATGGTCGCAAGAATATAAAAAGGATGCCGAAATTTTCTAAATAGCTGACAGAATGCTTCTCTTTGCAGCTTATAGCGATTTTAGAACTATTTTAGAACGGCTTTATGCAGGGGAAAGCAAAATGGTGATGTGGTGTAGATCTGTGGGTGGGGGAAGGTTTTGGGGAGGATGAAGTTGTGTATTTATGAGAAGAGTAAATTTTTTTTTGTCTGATGGTTTGAGTATTTGGAATTTAATATTACTTTTGCAGCGTTGAAAATTGACACGCGGGCGTGGTGGAATTGGTAGACACGCTAGACTTAGGATCTAGTGTCGCAAGACTTGGGGGTTCGAGTCCCTTCGCCCGTACTAAGCAGGGGAGCCGCCTTATCCGAGGTGGCTTTTTTTTAATGTAAGAGATTGGAATAATAATATGTAATTGAATGTTGTGATAGTTGTCGCTATGTACAACCGCTGAAACAAAGTAATATTATGAATATAACGAAAAATCAGATCGATGATCTTAATGCGACTATTAAGGTTGAGTTAGGTAAGGATGATTACGCCGAACGTGTAGACAAGGCGTTGAAAGATTATCAGAAAAAAGTAGTTGTAAAGGGTTTCCGTCCCGGCAAAACTCCGATGGGAATGGTGAAAAAGATGTACGGGAAATCTATGTTGGTGGATGAGATCAACAAGGTATTGGGCGAGGCTCTGAATAATTATATCAAAGAAAACGATTTGCAGATTTTGGGCGAACCGCTTCCGAACGAAACGGATCAGAAGGAGTTGGATTTGGAAGACGAACATCTTGAATTTTTCTATGACATTGCTCTTTCTCCGGAAGTGAATGTCAAGATGAGCAAGAGAGAGAAAGTTCCTTTCTATACCATTCAGGTGGACGAGGAGATGATCGGCAAGCAGATTGAAAATATGTGTAAAAACAACGGTACGATGATCGTTGTGGATGTGATTGAAGGGACGGAGTATCTGAAAGGTGAGTTGATTGAATTGGATGCGGACGGAAAAGCAAAAGAAGGCGGAATCCATAACGACGACGCTTCTGTGTCGGTTTTCCACATGAAGGACGACGATGCGGTGAAAGCATTTAAGGGCAAAAAAGTGGGAAAAGAAGTGAAATTCAATGCTGCAAAAGCATTCCCGAACAAGACGGATTATGCTGCGATGTTGGGTGTTTCAAAGGAAGAGGCGGAGAAAGCCGGCGAGGAGTATTGCTTTATTATTAAAGAGATTAAACGATATGTAGATGCTGAGGTGAATGAGGAATTGTTCACAAAGGTATATGGCGAGGGAGCGGTGAAGGATGTAGAGGAATTTCGGGCTCGTGTGAAGTCGGATATTGAAGGTCAATTGAAGGGGCATTCAGAATACCGTTTTACGGTGGATGCAAAAGAGAAATTGATTAAGAAGAATGAAGATGTGGTGTTGCCGGAAGCCTTTTTGAAGAGATGGATTTTGGCGGTGAATGAAAAATTGACGGCTGAAGAGATTGAAAAAGATTTTGAGGGCTATCGCGATGAGTTTAAATGGCAGTTGGTGAAATCGGCTATCGTGAAGGAATTTGGGGTGAAGATCGAATCGGAAGATATGAAAAAAGAGGCTCGTCAGATTGCTTCAGCTCAATTGCAACAGTACGGTTTGTATGGTTTGACCGACGAGCAGTTGGACGGTTTTGCCGCTAAGTTGTTGGAGGATGAGAAACAACGTCAGCATTTGTATGAAAAAGCAATGGATAATAAAGTTTTTGATGTGGTGCGCGAGAATGTGAAGTTGGAAGAACAGGAAATTGCGATGGCTGATTTTGAAAAATTATTCCAGAAATAAAGGAATAGTGTAATATATGTAAAAAAGCCTTGCTATGCAGGGCTTTTTTTATACGATGAGGATTCAAATAAACAAGTGAAAGGTCTGCAAACGATATGTATCAGACGTATATTTTAAAGAATGGTTTGAAGGTGATCCACCAGCAGGTGCCGAATAAGGCGGCTTGGTGTGGATTGATTATTGGTGTGGGAAGTCGGGATGAGCGAGAGGAGGAAGAGGGGATTGCTCATTTTATCGAACACGTTATTTTTAAGGGGACGGAGAAGCGTAAGGTGTATCATATCCTGAGCCGGATGGAGGATGTGGGAGGGGAGTTGAATGCTTATACGACGAAGGAAGATACGTGTATTTATGCCTCTTTTTTGCCAAAGGATTATGAACGCACGTTGGAATTATTTTCCGATATTGTGTTTCATTCTGTCTTTCCGGAGAAAGAGATTGAGAAGGAAAAAGAGGTGGTGATCGACGAGATTAATTCTTATAAGGATAGTCCGGGGGAATTGATTTACGATGATTTTGAAGAGTTGATTTATAAGGGGTATCCGATTGGACGGAATATTTTGGGGAGCGAGCAGGCGGTGAAAGCCTTGACACGGGAAGGTATTTTTGCTTTTGTGAAGCGGAATTATCAGCCGGGTAGGATGGTGATTAGTTCGATCGGCGACTTGAACTTTGAGAAGTTAATCCGGCTTGTTGAAAGGTATTTTGGAGATTTGCCGGGTGATTCGACGGTGTTGGAGCGGATACGTCCGGAGGTTTATGTGCCACAGAATCGGGTGGTGGAGATGGAGACGTATCAGAATCATTGTGCGATTGGAAATGTGGCTTACGATTATACGCAGGACAAGCGTTTGGCTTTGTCTTTGCTGGTGAATATATTGGGCGGAAACGGTATGAATTCGCGCTTGAATCTGAATATCCGGGAGAAGTACGGATTGGCTTATAATGTGGAGGCTTCTTATACTCCTTATTCGGATACGGGTGTGTTTACGGTTTATTTTGCCTGTGATGCAGAGAATTTGAAGAAATGTATGAGGTTGTGCCGCAAGGAGATGGCGTTGCTCTGTGAGGAACCGTTGGGCGAGGTGCAGTTGCGAAAGGCTAAGAATCAGATGATTGGACAAATGACGTTGTCGTCGGAGAATTATGAGAATGTGATGCTTTCTATCGGAAAGAGTTTTTTGGTGTATGGGAAGGTGGACGATTGGGAATATGTTTACGGGAAGACGGCAGAAATAGAGGGGGAGTTGTTGCGGCAGGTGGCGAATGAGATCTTTGCCGCTGACAAGCAGTCGGTGTTGATTTATAAGTAAAAGGAGGGAGAAATGCTGGAATTGGAATCGGATTTAGAACGGTATATTGAGTTGCATTCGGAGCAGGAACCGGAGATTTTGGAGCAGTTGTCGCGTGCCACTTATCAGAAGATGTTGCGTCCCCGAATGTTGTCGGGACATTTGCAAGGGCAATTCCTTCAGATGTTGTGTCGGATGAATCGGGCAGAGAGGGTATTGGAAATCGGTACGTTTACGGGATATGCTGCCATTGCGATGGCGATGGGTTTGGAGGACGGGGGGGTGTTGCATACGATTGATGTGAACGATGAGATAGAAGATTTTACGCGTGGGTATATCGCCCGCAGCGGTTTGGAGAAACGGATTCGGTTTCACATTGGGGATGCGCGTGAGATTATTCCGCAGTTGGAGGAGGAGTTTGATTTGGTGTTTATTGATGCCGATAAACGACAGTATACGGAGTATTATCGCTTGGTGTTTGATAAAGTCCGCCGGGGAGGGATCATTGTGGCGGATGATGTGTTGTGGGAAGGGAAGGTGGTGGATAATTGCCGGGATGCCCAGACACAGGGGATTCTTGAATTTAATGAATGGGTGCAGGCAGACGTTCGGGTGGAAAATATTTTGCTTCCGCTTCGTCACGGATTGATGTTGATTCGTAAAAAATAGTAACTTTGCCAAATAACCGATTGGAAGGGGACAATGGGTGCCGTTTCAATTTTCAATTTTTGATGATTATGAAGCAATATTTAGAGCTGTTAGACCGGATTTTAAAGGAGGGAGCAGAAAAGACCGACCGTACGGGTACGGGGACGAGGAGTGTGTTCGGTCATCAGATGCGGTTTGATTTACAGGCGGGATTTCCTTTGTTGACGACGAAGAAGTTGCATTTGAAATCTATTATATATGAGTTGTTGTGGTTTTTGCAGGGGGATACAAATGCGCAGTATTTGCAGGATAAGGGGGTGAAAATTTGGAATGAATGGGCGGATGCAAATGGTGATTTGGGACATATTTATGGTTATCAATGGCGTTCGTGGCCACGTCCCGACGGCACTCATTTGGATCAGATCGCACAAGTGGTCCACGATATTCAACACACGCCCGATTCGCGTCGCCTGATTGTCAGTGCGTGGAATGCCGGTGATATTGAGAATATGGCTTTGGCACCCTGTCACGCTTTGTTTCAATTTTATGTGGTGAACGGTCGATTGTCTTGCCAACTTTATCAGCGAAGTGCCGATACTTTTTTAGGTGTCCCTTTTAACATTGCTTCTTATGCTTTGTTGACGATGATGATGGCGCAAGTATGCGGTTTGCAGCCCGGTGAATTTGTGCATACGTTCGGTGATGCACATATTTATTTGAACCACTTGGAACAGGTGAAGTTGCAGTTGACCCGTGAGCCTCGCGCTTTGCCACAAATGCACATTAATGCTTCCGTTAAGAGTATTTTTGATTTTCAGTATGAGGATTTTGAATTGACCGATTATAATCCATACCCGCATATCAAGGGAGATATAGCGGTTTGATGCTTGTTTTATAGCTTCAGTTGGTTAGGCTTGTCCGGTCACTTGGTAGAATACTTTTTTTAAGTTGCCAACATTGTATGTGCAATTTGCGGATGGAGGATGGAAGGTTGAATATTTCCGGAAGTTCTTTTGTCTTTATGTGCTAAAAATTTTACTTTTGTGCAAAGTAAGTTTATTGACTGTTTGCTTTCTTTTACAAATTGTCTGGAATAAGCTATTTAAATGCTGAAATATTGCCCTTATGAAGGGATGTTACTTAAAATAAAGAGGAATGGAATTATCAATTATCGTTGCTGCTGCTGAGAATAATGTGATTGGTCGGGATAATGGTCTGATATGGCATTTATCTGCCGATTTGAAAAGATTTAAGGCTTTAACAACAGGGCATACGGTGTTGATGGGGCGTAAGACTTTTCAATCTATCGGACGAGCTTTGCCCAATCGCCGGAATGTGGTCATTTCAAAGAATCCGGATTTTGTTGTTGAAGGTGTAGAGGTGGTTGCCGGAATTTCGGAGGCGATGGAATTGTTGGAGGGGGAGGGGAAGGTATTTATTATCGGAGGAGGCTCTATTTATCGGGAGTTTTGGAATAAAGTGAGCCGGTTGTATTTGACAAAGGTGCATACAAGCCCGGAAGGAGATACTTTTATCCCCAATATTGATTTGGATGAATGGGATTTGATTTGTCAGGAGGGTTATGAAGCTGATGAGAAGAATGAGTATAATTATACATTTATAGATTATCAACGTAAGTTGTAGTATGGATCTGTATTTGCTGATATTTAGGAAATGAAAGAAATAGCGAACGTTCGAGACTTGCAATTGAGGGTTTTGGATATTTTGAGTGAAGTGGATAAGGCTTGCCAAATTCATCGTTTAAGGTATTATATAATGGCGGGAACATTACTGGGTGCAGTAAGGCATAAAGGTTTTATACCTTGGGATGATGATTTGGATATAGGTATGCCACGAGCTGATTATGAGATTTTTACACAAAAATGTAAGGAGTTTTTGCCTTCTTATTTGGAGATGGTTTGTGCTGAAAATGATCCGGATTATCCTTTGTCGTTTGCGAAAATTCAAGATGCAAGGACTACTTTGATTGAGAGGAAGCATTTGAAGTATACGGGTGGTATTTATATAGATGTTTTTCCTTTGGATGGTGTGCCGACTCATCGTTTGTCGCAGGTGTTGCATTTTACGCGATTTGCGTTTTATAATAAGTTGTTGTATTTTATTTATCGCGATCCCTATAAGTATGGAAAGGGGACAAGTTCGTGGATTCCACGACTTGCGAGGACTTTTTTCTCTCGTCAGGGTGTTCAGAGGAAGTTGAAGCGGATGATGACGAAATTTGATTTTGATGCCTCTGAGTATATTTGCGATTATGACGATGGAATAAAGGGAATTTTGCCTAAACGAGTGGTTGGCGAACCGACTTCTATTGTTTTTGAGGGGAAAGAGTTTTCGGGCGTTCAGGATTATCATACTTATCTTTCTAATAAGTATGGCGATTATATGCAAATTCCGGATAAAGAGCACCAGAGGCAGCATAATTTTTACTTTTTGGATTTGAATACACCTTATCGTAATTCACAAGAGAAGACGTTGTAATGAGAATAGGATTTGATGCAAAGAGGTTGTATAATAATTTCACAGGACTGGGCAATTATAGTCGGACGTTAGTGCGTGATTTGGAGTTGTTTTATCCGGATGATGAATATTTTCTTTATACGCCAAGTGTACATCATTGTCCGACAATTGATTTGTTTGATAATGTTCCCGGTCATACGACGTTTGTATCTCCGGCTATGGTGAAGGCGTATTGGCGGGGTTGTTCGATTAAAAAGAATTTGTATCAGGATCAAATAGATGTATTTCACGGATTGAGTCACGAGATTCCTTTGAATATACATAAGACAAATGTTCGCTCTGTTGTGACTATTCACGATATTATATATAAGACTTATCCCGATATGTTTAGTGCAATAGATCGTTGTATCTATGATTTTAAGTTCCGGTATAGTTGTAAGTATGCTGATAAAGTGGTTGCTATTAGCGAAAGTACAAAGCGGGATATTATCCGGTATTTCGGAACGCCGGAGGATAAGATAGAGGTTGTTTATCAGGCAATTAATGATACGTTTTATCAGATGCAATCAGAGGAGGAGGTGGAACAGCGTTTGAAGCCGTATCATCTTCCTTGTGATTATATGCTGTATGTGGGCTCGATTAATTCTCGAAAGAATTTATTGAGTGTTGTGAAAGCTCTCCGCCACCTTCCATCGGATTTACTGGTTCCGTTAGTGGTCATCGGCAAGGGGGGAGCATATAAGAAAGAGGTACAGTTGTATGCGGAACGAAATCAGTTGTCCAATCGGCTTATTTGGTTGGATAGTGTCAATGAAAATAGAACTTTACAGGCTTTTTATCAGCGGGCGAGTATTTTTATTTTCCCCTCGATTTATGAAGGTTTTGGATTGCCTGTGGCAGAGGCTTTGTTGTGTAAAACACCTGTGATTACTTCAAATGTTTCTTCTTTGCCGGAAGCAGGAGGCGATTTTAGTTGTTATGTCGCACCGATGGATGATGTCGCAATGGCGGAATGTATGGTAGAGATTCTTTCAAATCCCCAGAAACAGGAAGAAATGAGAGAGGAAGGGTATGTATTTGCTCATCGTCAGTTTGATCCTCACCGATTGACCAGTCAAATGCATCATATTTATCAGGAGCTTTATTCTAAATAATTTCATAGGAAGGTATGCACACAACTATTATAATTCATCCTAAATACGAGTATTTACGCCGGTTTATAGAGCAGTTGCCGGATGATTTTTTGCAGTCGGGAGAGTATATCCACGACGGTAGAAATAAGATTAAGAAATTTGTAACGCAGGGTTTAACCGTGAATGTAAAAAGGTATCGGATTCCTTTTTTCTTGAATCGTCTTGTGTATAATCGATTTAGACCGACAAAGGCGGAACGGGCTTATGAGTATGCCCTGAAGCTTCGGGGGATGAATGTAAATACACCGGAGCCGATTGCTTATATTGTTCGAAGCAGCGGCGGGATGCTTGAATATTGTTATTTTATTAGTGTTCAAGTTGCCTATCCACGTAGGTGTTATGAGTTTAAAGATGCCTCTCTTCCGGCAATTTCTTCTGTTATTACTGCGCTTGCCAAATATACGGCTCATTTGCATCATTTGGGGGTTTATCATAAGGATTATTCTCCCGGTAATATTTTGTTTGATGAGATTAACGGACAATGGGAGTTCTGTCTGGTTGACATTAACCGGATGGAGTTTCGGAAGGTGAATATGGTCAAAGGATGTAGAAACTTTGCCCGTTTATGGGGATCGGAGGATATGTTTCGCTTGCTCGCCCAAGAATATGGACTTGCCCGTCATTTCGATCAGAATGAATGTGTCCGATTGGTTTTAAAGTATCGAAAATAAAGTACGTTCAGTACAGTAAATGTTTCTTTAGAGTAGATGTTGTGGGATCCGTTCGACAGCCATATTGAAATCTTCTACTGTATCCAGTTCGATAGAAAAGAGGGTCGTTGTGTCTACAATACCGAATTTCTGATTTTTTGCGATGAGTCTTTCGAAGGCTGCTTCGTAAAAAATATTGACCAATTTTTCTTTTAGAATCATTTGATCTAATTCTTTCAGTAGGGCTGTTATGTAGGAGGGCGACATCTTTTCCAGTCCGATGGATTCGCCGATGGCATTTTGAATGGAGCAGGTCTTGCTGATTTCTTTTACCCATCCGTCGTTGTCGGGAATGACTTTGATTTCTTCTTCGGAAAGCGGATGGTTGTTTAATGCCAGACAGTTTGCAGCAGGAGAATCCAGTAATGCTTTGACAAGGTGGGGATCGAAGAGGATGTCGCTGTCAAGTAAAAGGATTTCGTTTCCCTGCATTTTTTCTTTTGCCAACCACAAGGAATAGATGTTGTTGGTGGAAGCGTATTTTTCATTGAAAATAAACTCCGGATGTAAATGAGGGAACCGGGTATTGACGAAGGAAACGATTTGTTCCTGTAAATACCCGGTTACGATTATGATTTCGTGTATTCCATTTGCAAGCAAGCCGCTGATGGCTCTTTCCAATAGACATTTGCCCCCTATTTCCAGTAGACATTTGGGTTGATGGTCTGTCAGAGGTCTCAGACGTGATGCGATGCCGGCAGCAAGAATGACAGCTTTCATCGTGAAACAGCTTCTTTAATGGTTGCAATGACTTCTACATTTTGGCGATGGGTGCCAAGCGTAATGCGCATATGGGTATTGATATCCGGTTCGTTCATAAATTTGATTAAATATCCTTTGGCTTTCAGGGCTGTCTGGAGCTTTTCCTTTAAGGCAATCGGGTATTTTATTAATATGAAGTTGGCATTTGATTGATAAACTTTAAAGTCTGTCAGTGTTTTCAGTTCCTCCATATACATTTGGCGGTCGGCCGACATTTGGTCGGCTACTTGCTGGTAGTATTCTGTGGATTTGAGGACAGCTATCCCTAATTCTTCAGAAAGACGATTGTAGCCTAAATATTTGGTGCTGTAATTTTGGAATCGGGTTAATGATGCGCCCATAAAAGCAAATCCCAAACGTAATCCGGGCAGTCCATAAAATTTTGATAAGGTTCTTACGATCAATAAATTCGGAAATTTTTCGAGTAAGGGCTTTATATAGGTGGTATCTTTATTGGCAAAGGAGGCGTATGCTTCGTCAATGACTACTACTGTCTTCGGGTCTATAAATGAAAGAATGTCGTCTAATTCCTGAGGTGTTAATGAATTTCCTGTGGGATTATTGGGAGAAGCGATGAGTACCATCTCCGGATTTTCGCGGCGAATGGTTTCTTTCATTGCTTCAAAATCGTATTTAAAGGTATGGTCGGTTTCGTATAAAGGGTAAAGTACGCTTCGTCCCTCTACTTCGTCGGCAATGGATTTGTAGTACCACCAGGAAAATTTGGGAATCAGTAGTGTCTTTTGTTTTTCTTTTCCCGACAAGAAGCAATGTACCACTTGTTTTAAAATATCTTCACCACCGTAACCGAGAATGATTTGTTTTTCAGGAATGTTGTAAATAGAAGAGAGGTAATCTGAAAAGATGCTTTTTTTCCCTTCATCGTATATGCGGGTATAGAAACAAAGATTATTCGGATCAAAATTTTTGAGTACCTCGCCAACTGCAGGACAGGGTCCATAATTATATTCATTTCGGTCTAAGTATGTGATTTTTTTTTCCATATTAGTACAATTAATTCCATATCTATTGGGCATTTATATGCCATCATTTTGCAAAAGTAATAAAATATTGTGCAGGAAAAGAAATGTTTGTATCTTTTATTCGTTCTGGGCTCGAAATCAAAAAGAATATACTTGTTTTTTTACTGTTTGTAGGTATAGAAAATGAATGAAATTCTTCGATCGTTTTTTGATTTTTCTTTAATCAGGCATTTTATTTAGCATAAAAATAGCATATAATGGTAGATTGATGAAATTCTCTTCTTTTCGATAGTTGGACATAGAGGTTCTGATTGCTTCTTTTGGTTTATACTTTTCGCAATAGCTTTTTAGCGATTTGGCTTTCAGATTTTCCTCCGTTTTTACTTCGATGGGAATGATGTCGCTTGCTATCTGTACAACAAAATCGACTTCTGCCATTCCTGTGTCCGGCGTCCAGTAATGGATAGCAATGTCTTTTATATTCAGTAGCTGTTGTAATACAAATTGCTCGGTTAATGCAC
>JAVXFZ010000020.1:14190-39927 GCA_036657595.1 Odoribacter sp.
CAGTCCTGACATAGCACATAAAAGTCCAATATTTACTGTATACAGTTTGAATGTACCTATATCTTCAAATCCTTTTAGAGGTAGGGTGGCATTGTTGATTCTGGTGATTTTGTTTATGACACCGGCATCTTTTAACCAAGTGATTGCCAATTCAAAATCTTTTGCCCGTGTGCCTTTTTTAATAGCACCGTAGATGAATTTTTTATTCTCACGAGAGAGTTGCGATGGGATGCTGTTCCATACCATTTTTAATCGGGGAATAATTTCAAGTGGCGGATGTTTTGAAAAATCGTTATCATAGGCACGTAAAATATCTTTTTGGATGCTTCTTGCTTGTTTGAAGTCATTGTTTTTAATAAACATCTTTACCACTTCGGGCATCCCTCCGATATAATAATATTGTTTGAGTAGTTCAATATATTTATCCCGAAAAGCGGAAGCCAGTGTATAGTCGTTCTTTTTTATGATTTTGACAGTGATAAAGATAGTAAAAATAACAAAAAAACGGATGAAAATAATCCAGTATTTACATTTATTCATTTGAAAAAATGTCATCTGATACATTCATTCATTTGAAAAAGTGTGGTGTAACCAATGATTTATTTTAAATGTTGTCTGTGATTTCTCTGAATGGATAATGAGTGTGTAGAATGCCTATTTGTGTTGTATGATTTTAAGATGGCTGTTCAGTGAAATTCGTTAAAATAATTACCTTTGTTGCAATTTATAATAAGGATTAAAATGGGACGGGATTTTCGTATTTGGATGTTTATTGCTGTGGCTTTTTTGTTGGGTAGCATTAACGGATTATATGGCATAGCATTTTATATTTTCCTGATGGGTGCTTTTCTTGTCAATTTGAAATGTGATTTCAAAGGGTTTTGTGCCAATTTCCGCAAAGAATGGAAATATATGATTTTACCTGTCGTCGGAGTTGTTTATTTGTGTCTTCATTATGTGGGGACGTTGATATTCAGTGATCCGGTGCCTTATGAATCTTCTTGGGGTATGATGGAATTGTTGCTGTTGTATTTTTTTCTCCTCCCGCTTTATGTTTTGTCTGCCCGGAATTTTGTAACTCCTTTGTTGCTCCGCCGTTCTTTGTTTGCTCTCTGTTGGGGAATTTTGCTCTTTAATTTTGTGAAAATGTTTTATTTAACAGGATTTGCTTTGTTCACAGAACCTGTTCAGAGTTTGAATATGCTTTATTTTGGACGGTTTGGTGGGAATATGGGTTTCTGGGGAGGATTTATGTATTTGGAACCGCAGGCGATTTATTTGAGTGTCTCTGCTTTGATTGCTTATTTTTTTCTATTAAAACAGATGTTATCATTGGATAATAAATGTGTCTTGTATAGCAGTGTGGTTATTTTTATTTTTTCTCTTTTGTTTCTCTCTTTTACGGTGACAAAAGGTTCAATACTTGCTTTTCTCGGTGGTTTTCTGCTGTTATCATTTTTTTATTTCAGAGCAATGTCCCGTCGATTGAAATTCATAGGAGGAGGGATAGGAATTATTTTAATAGTAGGTATATATTTTCTGGCATCACCGATTTATATTCAGAGGATGAAGGATATGAAACAGGAAATTGTCAGCGTTCAGGCGGGTACTTTTCAGGGAGGAAGTATTGGTCCGAGAGCCGGATTGATAAAGGAGAATTTTAGTCATTTTGATCAATTTGGGCTATGGGGTCTTGGTGTTTATAAAAAAGAGATGACGAAGGAGTGGTATGAACATTCTCCTTATATTGGTGTCTGGGTGTCTAATTCCCATAATACTTTTGTGGATTTTTGGTTGACGTTGGGAGTTTTTGGATTATTTTTTCTTTTATATTTCTTTTTTGTTCCCATTGTGCGGATGAGAAAAAGGAAACAATATTCTTATCTGTCGATAGCAATCATTGTTGCGTTATTTGTTGGTAATAACACTTGCATTTTAATTGTTTTAGTCGATTCGAGTCCCTTTGTGATATGGATGCTTTCGATGGCATTTTTATATTCAGATCAGTTTTATCGCTTACAAACAGCCGGGACAATTGATCGTAGTGAAGGATGAGTTGTCAGGTGACGTATTTAAATAGTTACTTCAATGATTGTATAGAATTTTCTCCTGAATACAATAGCTAAAATGATTTTATTTTAAAAGTTTTTTTGTGCCTGTTGGGTTTTCTCTATTTCTATGGAAACCAACAGATCAATCGCTTTTTGCTTTAATTCGTCTGTTGGAGAGGTATTAGATGTATAGTTGTTGTTATCAAAACATTAATTTGTCGGTTTAATGATGGAGTTGATGGTTTTCAAAATTATTTCGGGGGTAATGTTTTTGATGTAATCTTCTTCGCGTATTAAGTTGTTTTCGATTTTCAGGATGTGCCCGAAGGATACTTTGGGAACAATGGTTGATGTGGGACTGGTTGATAATCCTAATAGTGCAATAAAGGGTGTCTTTAGGGCTGCGGCTGCGTGCATTGCAGCCGAGTCAATAGTAATGAGAAGATCCAGATGAGAAATGGTATTGAAGAATCCTTCAATATCAGTGACTCCTGATAAGTTGATGCAGTTGTTTATATTGGCTTCCTGTACATATTGTTGATGTCTGATATTGTCATTTTCATCTCCGATGACTACAATGTTGTAGTGATGTTGTACGAGTTCCTGAATTAATTTTATGGCATACGTATCGGGGTAACTTCTGTAACCTTTGTTTTTTCCGCCCAGATATAATCCTATTGTTTTTTGTGGGTTATCGAAATGGAAAGTTGTGTTACCATTAATAGGTAGGTATAAATCGGGTAAATAGGTGTATTTATTTCCAACAAACTCATTGAAAAGATCGGCATATCTGTTTATATAATGCTTGTTTCTATTCATAGGTAGTTTGAAATCCAAGAGGATGCCTCTTCCTTCCCATTTGTAGCCAATGTTACATCGAATTCCGGCTAATTTAAACAAAAGAACAGAAATAAATGTGTTTACAAAAATGATTCCAAGATCACCTTTTTCTTTTTTTATTTCTTTTAAAATACGCCAATAGGTGGACAGTTTATTTCTTTTTGAATGAGGGAAAGTGATACATCGCGCAATTCGATTGTCATATTTGAAGATATCTTTTATGAATTCCGGACAGACAATCGTGATCAGTGCATCCGGATATTCCTGTTTAACTAATTGTAAACAAGGGGTTATATTGATTGTGTCGCCAAGGAAATTGGGAGTCCTGACAATGATATGTTTAATTTTCCGCATAAATTCGCATTGTTGATAATTAAGAAGCGTATTCAATAGGTGTTTTGAATATGGATGCTTTTATGATAAACCATCCACGTTCTATTTTATAGGCTGCACTTTTTCTCAAAGTTTTAAAATTCCGGTGACGTTTCCAAGAATATTGCCAACGATGAATTGTCAACGTGTTTGGTTGAATACATTGAGGGGTGAATGACTCTTCCCAATGGTAAGGATAAAAAACTTCTTTAGTAAGAATTTTAATGTCTTCAGTATATTGTTCGCCGTATTCCTTTAAACCGAATTGTTTACATACTTCACTGACCGTCCAAGGTCCGATGACCGGTTTTAAATCTTTATAAAAACTGCGAGTCATATATAGGAGGCAAGTCTTTATGAAATGATGCTTGGCAATACATCCCATCACGGCTCCGTTTAGTGGATGTTTTATCAGACTTTCCTGTTGAAAGCCAATGAAACATTTTTCGTTTTGTAATTGATCGAAAGATTGTACCACTTCAATATCTGTATCGAAATAAATTCCCCCGTAATTGTATAGGGCATATAGTCGGATATAGTCTGAAATGAGTGCCCATTTTTTGTATTTGAATAATAATTTTAGAAAGGGTGTATGGGAAGGAAGATTGTCCTCATTCCATAGCATTAATTGATAGTCTGGAAGATAAGAATGCCAACTATGAATACATTTTTGTATTTCTAAAGACATTTCTCCTTTGCCAAACCAGCAGTAGTGAATAATTTTAGGAATCATACAATTTTATTTCAAATATTGGTTTACTCCTTGCTCGCAACGAATCGCTTTTTTGTCGATTTTATTATAGTAATAAGAAAAGTTTTTATCTTTATTATCCATATAAAGGTCGTTGTGCCATAAATGAAAGCCGATGGCTGCAAATTTTAAGGCTAATTTCTTTTTCCCTAAATGAAAAAGACGCATAGCAAGATCGTAATCTTCTCCTCCCCAACCAACAAAAAATTCATCATATCCATTGATTTCAATAACGTCTTTTTTCCAATAGGACATATTGCATCCTAAACCCGGAGCTGTTTTACGGCGAGGTGCCAAGAAACGGGCAATGGGAATGCAATGTATGGAATTTTCACGTCTAATAAGTCCTGAGGTGAAGAAATTAGGCTGAAAATAATTTAAAGTGGAACAAAGTTTTTGTGTTAATTTTAGATTGATATTTACTCTTCCTCCTTTGATATAGCATCCTTCTCGAGCAAAAACAAGATGGTCTTTAACAAAATCACGATGGAGGATTAAATCACCATCTATTTGTATGATGTATTCGTATTGAGCTCTTGCGATGCATTTATTTCTGGCTTTTGCAAGGCGGAAGCCTTTATCTTCTTGCCAAATATGAATCAATGGTACCGGAAAGGTCTTTTGATACGATTCTATGACTTGAAGTGTCGCTTCCTTCGAGCCATCATCACCAATAATAACCTCGTCAGGTAATACCGTTTGTCGAGCGATGCTTTCTAAGCATAAGGCTAACGCATCCGGTCTGTTATATGTAGATAAAATAAGAGTAGCTTTTATTGTTGGCATAATAATAGAAATTATTGTATACAAAGGTAAATAAATATTTCTCCCAAAACAATTTTTGTTTTTTATTTTTTGAAGGAGGTGTTATCTATCTGATGATTCCGTTTCTGCTTATTTTGACTGAAATTCCTACGTTGTTTTTTAGTAGTTTACCGAAATCGCCATATAATCCTAAATCAATATGGAATGGTGATTTTTCTTTTTGTAAGACTCCTGCTTCAAGACCAAAAGAAAATTGGTGGGGAGTGTGGGGGAGGGAGGCTCCATAAGTACCATAGTTTAGGGTATATGACAGCATCATTTTATAAGGAATTTTATTTGCAATATAACCTTTTACTCCAATGTGATGAGCTAAAATTCGATTGTTGTAGACTCCTAATGTGATGCCATCCTGATTTTCTTCTTTGGGGGTGATAAAGGGTGTGCCGATTGTTTTTCCATAATAGGTCCATCCGCTTTGATATTCACCATTATTAAAATATTGATCGTTTCCACCGAGAATGACTCTCCCATAATGCCACACGCTTGGATCTTGTTGAGCTTTTTCTTCGGGTGTTGCCGGGCGATCGTGTAAAGGACCAGATTGATCTTTGGTGTAAAAAAATTCATAGATAAAGTCACTTACCCATTGCTTTTTGTTTTTTGCACCGTAATATAGGGCGTAAACGCCATCAGGAGCATTGTCAAAATCAATGCCGGAACGATCGTCGAAGGGGATGTCGTGATAAAATGAAAGTGTGAATTTTTCAGTGTGATAATTTATTCTCAGATGCTCCCGTCCGAGGTGATTGCCTAAAACATTTACGCTGTCACTCCAAGTTGATCCTGCTCCTCCTTCTCGCGCACAAAATACTCTTAGATAATCGTGAAAGGAAGAAGGTTGTTTTCCATAAATGGGGGAGGTTCCTGCCCATTGCGCCCAATGTTCAACTCCTACAATGATATCAATTTTATACCAAGGCTTTATGTTGATAAAAAAGGATTTGT
The DNA here is from genome assembly GCA_036657595.1 of Odoribacter sp. Lineage (GTDB taxonomy): Bacteria > Bacteroidota > Bacteroidia > Bacteroidales > Marinifilaceae > Odoribacter. The sequence goes on from JAVXFZ010000020.1 coordinate 19,975, forward strand.
TGTGTAATTGCACGTTGTCAACATAGCGTTTATCAATCATCCTATAATCAGCTAAATTGAATTTGAAGGATAAAACATTGCCGGTAAATGGAACTTTGATGTAATCTGTTTTTAGATTATATCCGGGCAGGGTGCGAGTATTATTGGAAAATACGATATTCCCATTCGTAGAGGATACTCCGTTGTATTCAACTTCAGGATGTACCATTCCCAGATTGAGTTGGATTTTTTTCCATCGAGTGTTGAAATATAATTCATCAATTAATATGTTTTTATGGTTTTGAGTCAGATAGCCTGCACCCGATACCCCATAAGAAAATTGTATTGTTTTTTGGGTATTAAAATCTGAAAATACACCCGCTTGCATAATGCCACCCCTGCTATCGGGTATGATGCCGAATTTATTGGCTGTTGCCCAAAAGGGTAAGTTTTGTTTGCTGCTTGCTTGTCCTGTGATAGATGCATTGTATTTAAATGTCCTTTGGGGAAAAGCAATTGAAGTAAAAACAAAAAATAGGAAAACTGTAAATATAATTTTCATTTTTATTAAAAAGATTAATGGGGTTGTTCGTCTAATTTGGATAATAATTTTCTTGCGGTGATCAAATCGTTGGGATAGGTGATTTTAAAATTAGAAGGACTGCCTTTTATTATTTTTATTCTTATCTCCGGTAGGTATTTTTTGATCACTCCACAGTCATCAGTGGCACAAAAATCAGGATCTAAGCTTGCTAATTGATAGGCTTGAATCAATATTGATTTCCGAAATGCTTGAGGAGTTTGTATGTTATATAAAAAATTGCGATTGGGAATATCTTTAATGTAACAATGTGTGTCGTCACAGACTAATAGCGTGTCAGTAGAAGGTATTGCCGTTGTACAGGCGGTGAATTTCTGAAGAGCTTCGACACAATCATAGATCATCTGGCTTGTGAGTAACGGACGGACTGCATCGTGAATAATCAGATTGCATTCTGACTCAGGGCAAGCTTTGAGAGCTGCTAATGTTGAATGATACCGTTCGTTTCCTCCCGGAAGTATTTGAGTTACTTTAGAGAAATGGCTCCCCTGTATCATCTCTTCGGTCTGTTTTAGATAATGACTGTGTGTAATGATGAAAATCTCATCTATACAACCGCACTCTTGAAATACAGACAATGTGTGTTCCAAAATTGTCTTTCCGGCAATCAAAAGAAATTGTTTAGGTATATCTCCTCCTACACGTTGACCGGAGCCTCCGGCTAAAATGATTCCGATATTTTTTTCCATTATAACCATTAAAAATATTCGCTGTATGTTTTATTAAAATAAGGTACCGTGCGTTGTCTGTGTTTTATTGTTGTGGTGATATTTTATTGGGTTGTGTATCTAACACAAAATCCAGTTCTCCTCCGTTCATAATTTCTTCGTGGGTAATCCAAGTGCGGTCTAATTTTTGACCGTTCAGAAAGACTTCTTTCACGTAGATATGTTTATCGCTTTCTTTATTGGCGGTGATGATGAATTTTTTCTCCGTACCGACCTTTAAGGTGATCTTTTCAAAGAGAGGTGCCCCCAATTGGTATTTGCCTTCTGCCGGATTCACGGGATAAAAGCCCATTGCTGAAAAAACATACCAAGCGGACATTTGACCACAGTCTTCATTACCGCATAAGCCTTCGGGGGTATTGTTATAAAGTTCTGTCAAAATCTTATGGACGTAAAATTGTGTTTTATAAGGCTGACCGACATAATTATACAGGTAAGCGATGTGATGCGACGGCTCATTGCCGTGGGCATATTGTCCGATAAAGCCACTAATATCGGGAGAGGCATTTTCTCCTTCCAGAGTGGACTGAATGGTAAACAGACTGTCCAGTTTGTGGCTGAAAGCTGCCGAACCTCCGTGTAGAGCAATCAGCCCTTCAATGTCGTGTTGTACCAACCAAGAATACTGCCAAGCATTCCCTTCTGTATATTCATCATCGCGATGTTTTGAATAGAGCGGTGAGAAAGGCGTTTTCCATTCTCCTGTGACTGATTTTCCGCGCATAAATCCGGTTGCCGGATCAAATAGATGGGTGAAGTTGCGGGAAGCTTTCAGGAAGAAAAGATAATCATCCTCTTTTTGCAATGCCTTAGCCATTTGGGCTACACACCAGTCATCGTAAGCATATTCGAGTGTTTTCGATACAGATTCGTTTTCAAGTTCATACGGGATGTATTGATATTTTCGATAAGCTCCCATTCCGGCACGATCCGTGAGTGCTGTTTTCCTGATAGCTTCGTATGCTTTTTCAACATTAAAATCTTTGATACCTTTTAGATAAGCTTCGACAATAACAGGAATAGCGTGATTTCCAATCATACAGAATGTTTCGTTGCCGGTTAATTCCCATACCGGTAATAAGCCAAATGCATCGTAATGTTTCAGCATAGAACGAATCAGGTCGGAAACCCGTTTCTTTTGTGTGATGGTGAAAAGCGGTTGGGCAGCCCGGTAAGTATCCCAGAGCGAAAATACGGTATATTGAATGTGCTTATTGACACTATGTATTTCTCCATCCGGACCTTTATAATTGCCGTTTACATCTGAGAATATATAAGGTGATGTGTACGCGTGATAAAGTGCTGTATAGAATGTTTTCATCTGCTCTTCATTTTTGCTTTCCACCTTGATCTTCTGTAATTCGCGTTTCCAATCTTGTTTGGCATCTTTTTTTACTTTGTCGAAACTCCAGTGTGAAAGTTCTTTTTCGAGATTAGCGGCAGCACCTTCCGTATTGGCAGAAGAAATACTGACTTTTGCTAATACCTGATCGGTCTTTTTTCCAAAATCGACCCAAATATAGCAACCCTTACTGCTAAATTTTTGTCCGTTTTCAAGTGGTACGAATTTCTCATCTCCTGCCATCACGCGACAATCCTGTGAAAACTCGATAATGAAATATACTCTTTGATCGTTTGCCCACCCCTGAGATTTGCGATAGCCTTCCAATGTCCGGTTGTTGAGTTTACGGATACTGGTTTCCGTTGTGCGATCCCAATTGCGGGCGGTGCTTAAATCAATGGTCAGAGCGTGGGGTTTGTCGCTGGGATATTGGTAATAGTGAATGCCACAGCGATTGGTGACCGAAAGCTCTGTTTTGATACCATTGTCAAATACAACACGGTAATAACCGGGTTCTGCGTATTCGTTGCGATGAGAAAACCGGGCATAACCGGTTGTTATATATGCTGACGGTGATAAATTACTATCAGGGAGGGTGATCACCGGTAGAAAACGGATATCTTGTAAATCGCCAATTCCCGTTCCACTGAGATGTGTATGCGAAAAAGAGGAAATAATACTATCCGAATAATGATAACCGGAACACCAATCCCAATCACTGCGTGGATTATCAGGACTTAGCTGAATGCTTCCAAAAGGAACGATGGCACCCGGAAAACAGTGTCCGTGTCCCCCTGTTCCGATAAATGGATTGACGTATTCTGTTATTTTTGTTTCCTTATCGTTGCTTTGACAACCGTATGTCAACATTATCAAAAGGAAATACAGGATAGGCTGATAGTTTTTCATTATAAAGAGTATCGGATAATTGTAATAACAGCGGTTCTCGATCATACTATGGATGGGAGAAACCGCTGTTTATCTTTTAATCGTTGAAATTATTTTTTCAGTTCATTCCAGACCAAAGCAGTTGCACCGTAAATGGCAGCATTTTTAGTTAATTTGGAAGGGAGTAATTTTACTTTATTCGTGAAAAATTTCAACAGATTCATTTCCATATGGTCTTTGGTGGGCTCAAAAAGAATATCTCCAGCCTGAGCAAGTCCTCCCATTAGGAAAATAGCTTCCGGACTGGTAATAGCAACCATATTTGCCAAAGCCTCTCCCAGCATTTTAGCTGTGTATTTAAACGTATTGATAGCAATTAAATCTCCTCTTTTCGCAGCTTCACAGACAATTTTAGCTGTCATTTCATCGAAAGGGATAGAGCGTAATTCACTCGGATAATTGTATTTTGCCATCATTTTGTAGGCGGTGCGTTTTACGCCCGTTGCTGATACATAAGTTTCCAAACAGCCGTTTCGTCCGCATCCGCATTGTCGTCCATTGGGAGATACGATGATATGTCCCAATTCACCGGCAAATCCGTCGTGTCCGTATATTAATTCTCCGTTGGCTACAAATCCGCTACCTAATCCTGTTCCTAAAGTGACGAAAATGAAATTTTTCATTCCTTTAGCTCCTCCGTACACCATTTCGCCAATCGCGGCAGCATTTGCATCATTGGTTAAGAAAACAGGAAGTCCGGGATAATACTCTTTCACCATATCGCATAAAGGAATATTTTCGTGCCACCGAAGATCGGCGGCAAATTCTATCGTACCTTTATAATAATTACCACTGGGAGCTCCGATGCCGATGCCGACTAAAGTGACTTCATTGCGTATGCTATCCAAAACTTTTTCAACTTCAAAATGAAGCTCTTTCAGATAGTCGTTAATGTCTTCGTGTTTAGCTGTCAGGATATTCCCTTCTGCCATATAATTTCCTTCTCTGTCGATAAAACCGAAGGCGGTATTGGTACCACCGATATCAATACCTAAAGCAACTTCTTTTTTCATTTTAGTTATCTATTGTTTTTGTATATGAATTTGATATTCGATGCGTAAAGGTAAAAAAAAAATAAGAGATCGGCTTTCCGATCCCTTATTAATTACTAACTACTAACCTAAACATACAAACTTATGAAAAAAACGTGTCATTCACTTTGTGTTTTGACGTTACAAAGATATATTCCTTTGTGGGATTGTTTAGTTAATGGATGGTTAAAAATTTAAGTAAGTTCTCTTTTTAAAGATATTATTTCTTAAATAGTATTGTAAATACTAATAATGATACAATATTTCATTCAAAATGCAGATAAAAGGCTCGGGTGAGGCGGATATATTCTTCGCTATACTGATGCCTGTTCAACTCGACTACCAATTCATCTTTAAGTGTTGAAACACTTCCGAACACAAATTTTATTAAATAGCGTTTGGGGGATTTATCGGGATTGGGGAGGACGTAAGTAATATGCTCCGGGAATAATTCATATTTATTTGCCAGTCGGATCATTTGATCGGCTTCGGAAGGAGGGAGAATAACACAAAAACATCCTGTTGGTTTTAATAAACGCGCGGCGTGTTCCACTAATTCTTGGTGAGATAAAGTATCGCAATGGCGGGCTAAAGTACGTCCGTTGTCAGGTGGTTTCGTAGAATTAATAAAAAAAGGAGGATTACATACAATACAATCATATTGGTATGCTGGGAAATAAGCTTGTAAAGCTACTGGAATAACCTGAATGCGTTGTGCCCATTCGCTTTCTTGAATATTTTCTTGTGCTTGCCGGCAAGCGTTCGGTTCAATTTCAAGGGCATCAACAACAACTGTTGGATTCCTTTGGGCACTCATCAGGGCGATCAATCCTGTTCCCGTACCGACATCTAATAGTCGGTCTGCTTTTTCAAGATCTGCCCACGCTCCGAGCAACACTCCATCCGTCCCTACTTTCATTGGGGTACGATCTTGTTGGATAGTGAATTGCTTAAATTGAAACATACAGCGAGTGCGTGAAAATCAAAATGTACCGATGCACTCATCCATACATTTTGATTCGTGCATTGGTACATTTCTACACCGATTGGTCATTTTTTCTCTTCTTCTTTCTGTTCTTCTTTTTCTTCCAGATTCAAAAGACCTTTTTGAGTGAGCAGATTATACCACTGGATGATTTTTTTCATATCTGAAACATAGACCCGGTCTTTATCATATTCCGGAACCATCTCGCTAAAATAAGCAATGATCTTTTCTGTCGGCTCTTTATGACTCAATGCTTCCTTGCCGTTTTCCTTAGTATATATACGTTTGAACACTTCCTTCAGGGGCATATCTTCGCCTTCCGTATAAATGGAAATATCTTCCAACGCAATAATTTTTGAATTGGAATAAGCCGGAAACCGTTTCCCGTCAAGGAGTGATTCGACAATAATGGCATTGGATGAATTACTGATCAACTTTTGTAAACCGGGTTTCCCGGATATAGATAAAATCTCTTTTAACATAATTCGTTATTTGAAGTTTTATAAAAATGAACTGCAAAATTACGGTAATTAATTGAAAATTGAAAATTGAAAATTAAAAAAGTTCGTTGAATACTGCTAACCCACTAAACGATATTCCTTTGCTTTTTAATTTTTTCGTAAGCTACATTAATTTGGGTAAATTTTTCCTCAGCAGCTTTTCGTATATCTTCCCCTAAATGCCCCAACTTATCCGGATGATTTTCAATAGCCATCTTTCGATAAGCCTTTTTAATTTCCTCATTGCTTGCCGAACTACTTGTTCCCAGTGTGCGATAAGCCGATTCCAAATCGTCGTAATACATTGATTTAACAGACATAAAAGTCGAACTGTCAATTCCTAACATATTAGAAATATCTTCCAATAGGCGAATTTCGCTATCGCTCACACTACTATCCGATTTTGCTATCCCAAAGAGAAAATAAAGCAATTGGGTACGGGCCGCCGCTGCCATATTACAGCGGATTTGATTACATACTTCTGCCAACGGAATATCCTTCGTGCTCAATTCCTTTATCATCGCAAGAGCCTCGCGTGTCGCTTCTACACCGAAATTCCTTTTCAGAAATTCTTTCACATAATCCAATTCCGAGCGCGTGATATGCCCGTCAGCTTTCATCATCGCGGTAGCCAAGACCGTCAGACTGAACATAAAATCGCCCCGTCCGCCACCCGATGGAGGAATGCCACCTTCCAAAGGATTCACCGTAATCGTCTTGATATTGTCAAACATTGAACCGACAAACAGACCTAAAAGAGCACCCAGTGGTCCGCCCATAGCAAAGCCTAAGCCTGCTCCTATCCATTTTCCGTATTTTGCCATCTTCTTTCTGCGGCATTGCCGCGTTATAAATTATGTTATAATCATTTCAACCTTTTGCTTTTGCCGCCTTGCCCATTGCCTCTTCTCAACACACTTCTAATTGATCCACCATCCTGAGCACCTGCTCAATAACAGGATGTTCCTCATCGTTCAGAATCACAAAATCGGATTGTCTACATTTTTCACGATCGTCCAATTGATTTGCCATCCGTTCTTTCACCTGCTCGCTGCTTGTATGATCGCGGGCGACCACTCTTTCTATTCTGATTGCCGGTGGAGCGGAAACACAAACAACCGATTCAAAGAAATCTTCCAATCCGGCTTCATACAAAATAGCCGATTCAAAAAACACCAATCGGGCATTCTGCTTTTGACACCATTGCCTGAAATCTTCCATCACACGGGGATGCACAATACTGTTTACCGCCACCAACGCTTCTTTATTGTCAAATATAATACTTGCTAACCTTTGTCTATCCAATACATTTTTTTCCGTATAAATAGAGGCACCGAATTTGCAGATCATTTTTTTCCGTACACCGGGATCTTCATTCATCAATCGGGCAGCCTGTTTATCAGCGATATAAACCGGATAGCCCATTTGTTTCAAGATTTGAGCAATCGTACTTTTGCCCGAACCGATTCCACCTGTTAAGCCAACTCTCCGCATTCTTACTTCTTTTCTAAAATATATTCAACTTTTCGAGGGGAATAGGACAGGTTGTTTATAAATCCGGGAGCTTTATCCACCTTTATTTCCAAATAAGACACACCCGTTGACGAAGGATATTCAACAGAAAACAGAAAGTCATTCCCTGAAATCTGATCGTATTTACTCAGTCCGACCTCATAGCTGATATTGACATTTGCCGGAAACAGTCGGATATTCATCGAATCCGGTACATTCAGGGGGATAATTTGCATCGTCTTTTTAACTTCCGTAAATTGCTCTACCTGAAGAGTGATTTCCACCGGAATATTTTCAAATGTATAATTGGACATCTCTGCCAATTCTGTCGTGCGGCTGATATTTTTACCAATATCTTTCAAATGCAAGCGGACTGTTGGTATGGATTGAAGCGTATCAATCTGTGTTGCGGGACCGCTGACGGTGATACTGTCCGGCGTAACACTCATCTTGCTCAGAATATACTGTCTTTTCAGCGTATAATTGACGACCGGACGGATCGCCACCTTTTTACTTTTTGAATAGGCAAATTTGAATAAAATTTCTTCCGGGTATATATTCAATAACTTCACATCCGAACTCAATTGATCGCTCAGTTTCTCCTTAATATCATTGGTATGCAACGTATATTCCAGCAGATTATTCTTTTTCTGCATGTGATTCATATAAGCACCGACATTGAATGAAATAGGAGAAAACGATGTACGAGCACGATAGCCAAGCAAAGAAAATCCTTTGGCTTTCACTTCCAATTGTAATTTCGAGGGGAGTGAGGCTACCGAATATTTTCCGACGGGGAAATTGACATATTTTACCGGATAGATAAAATCCGCCGTATATTCTTTATTTAAGGTATTTAAAAACCATAAAATAGAAGCAATAGCAACACAAATCAGGTAGGTGATGATATTCCTGTTTAAATGTGTATTCTTTTTTTTAAAAAGTTCGATAAACCGGAGACTGAAATGTGCCATAATAAAAAAATCTAAAAAAATCGGAAATAACAAAGAAACAGAAAACGTCGAAGAATCAAAATGTTTATAAACTTTTAACTCCTTGACGTTTCCGGTAGTGACACTTATTTAGCAGGTGTGGCGTCTGTCATATCTTTGATGATAGCTGACTTGTCAATTTTCAAATGAACTTGACCTTCCACTTCCATAATAATATAAAAGTCCTGAATCTCAGCTACTTTACCATAGATGCCTCCGGTAGTTACAATTTTGTCACCTTTTTTCAAGGCTTCCCGGAAATTTTTCAATTCTTTTTGTCTTTTCATCTGCGGACGAATCATAAAAAACCAAAAGACAATGATGATCAGTATCAAGGGTAAAAAACTCATTAAACCATTTGCGCCTTGTTGCTGTAATACGATGAATAGTGTGTTCATAATTTTACTTGTTGATTAAAAAAGGGTTATTAATTTGTTATTTTCATTCTTTCACATTCGCTGTAAAACTCAGCGTTATCTTTTTTTCCGGAACGTTTGCAAATATACTGATTTCTTTGTATTGTTTGCCGTATCGACCTTCAGAGTTAAAGGTAATTTCAATTTTTCCTTCTTTACCGGAGGATAAAGGACTTTTATCGTATGCCACAGTCGTACATCCACATCCGCTTTCCGTATTTTTTATGATAAAATTCTCTTCGCCTGTATTTTTAAAAAAGAACGTATGACTAACGATTTCCCCTGCCGTGATCTCCCCGAAATTCCAATTTTTTTTCACCCATTCCACTTTTGTCAGAGGGGCTGAACCTCCTTGTGTTGCCTGCTTATCCCGGCAAGCGCAGAAAATAAAAAGTGAAAAAATAAAACTCAAAAAGAAAATATTCATCCTCCATCGCCTATTTTTTCCACCTTGAACAGATCGTTCGGCTTGCTCGTTTTTATCTTGCTTTATGTCATTTTTCACCTTTTACTTCTTTTTACTTTTTTAATAACGTCAAAACTATTTTAAAGTTTGAAATTCCTTTTTTTTAAGAGATCACAAAAGTAATAAATAAGTTCGTTCTCACCTTGCCGGATGTGATTAGAAAATTAAATGCTTGACCGAATAATTTTTTTCTTTAATATTCGTGATTACTTCAATGCCAATCTCCAAATGCTGTTTCACGAAATCTTGTGTCACCAGTTTATCTGATACGGCCGTTTTTATGCCATTTGAAATCATCGGACGGTCGGACACCAACAACAAAGCCCCGACCGGTATCCGATTGGCAAATCCGACTGTAAAGATCGTAGCTGTTTCCATATCGATCGCCATCGCCCGCGTACGGATCAAATATTCTTTAAACTGCTCGTCCGACTCCCACACTCGGCGATTCGTCGTATATACCACCCCCGTATAATATTGACGGTTGTGATGAACAATCGCTTTTGAACAGGCTTTTTGAATACTGAATGCCGGCAATGCCGGTACTTCGTGTGGCATATAATCATCCGATGTCCCCTCGCCCTTGATCGCTGCGATCGGAAGAATATAATCGCCCACCGAATGCTTATCTTTCAATCCGCCGCATTTCCCGATAAAGAGGACGGCTTCCACCTCTATTGCTGACAATAAATCTATCACCGTTGCCGCATTGGGACTGCCCATACCAAAATTAATCAGCGTAATGCCGTTAAATGAAATATTCGGCATCATTTTATCTTCTCCGACAATAGGCACCTGATACATCTCCGAAAATAATTCCAGATAATATTCAAAATTTGTCAGCAGAATATATTTTGAAAAATCTTTCAACTCTCGTCCCGTATAGCGCGGCAACCAATTTTCAACAATCTCTTTTTTTGTTTTCATACGCAAAGCGGCTTCACCGCGTTATCTGTTACACTTTTTTTTCTTCTACTTCTTCTGCTTCCTCCTTGTCCTTTCTTGCGAAACATCAGGCATTCGATAATCTCTTTACTTTTATCTTTCACTTTTTATCTTTTCCTCCTATCTTTGTCTACTTTCTATCAGATTATAAAAATAGAATATTATTGTGAAACGGCAAAATGAAAATGGAATTTGCACTGGAAGAACTTAAAAATATCAGAATCGAGGATTACACCTACGATTTGCCCGATGAAAGGATTGCTAAATTCCCGTTAGAAAAACGGGAAGCGTCCAAATTATTACTATACGAAGAGGGAAAAATACAGGAACGCCATTTTTTTGATCTCCCCGACACCTTGCGTCAGGGGCAAACCCTTATATTCAACAACACAAAAGTCATCCACGCCCGGATATTTTTCCGAAAAGCGACAGGAGCGATGATCGAAGTGTTTTGTCTTGAACCCTTTTTCCCCGTTGACTATGCACAAAACTTTTCTGCCCGTGGGGAATGTGATTGGACTTGTATGGTGGGAAATTTAAAAAAATGGAAAGGCGGGAAGATAGAATGTACTTTCCGACACGAGGGGGAAGAATGCTGCTTAATAGCTGAAAAGCGAGAACAACAAAATGGAGAAGTCATCATACATTTCACTTGGGACAAAGGAATCTCCTTCAGCGAAGTCTTGGAAGGATGCGGGCGCATCCCCATACCGCCTTATCTAAACCGTGAATCGGAAGCCTCCGATGAAATACGCTACCAAACAGTCTATTCGCGGGAAGAAGGATCGGTGGCGGCACCAACTGCCGGACTGCATTTTACAAAAAATATTTTGACTGAATTAAAAAACAAAGGAATACAAGTGACAGAACTCACCCTGCACGTGGGGGCAGGAACTTTCCGTCCCGTCAAAGCAAACACCATCGGGGGGCACGATATGCACACCGAACACCTTGTCGTTTCCCGTCATTTGGCTGAACAACTGAGGGATAAAGCCGACGAAATCATAGCCGTCGGCACCACCTCCGTGCGAACCTTAGAAAGTTTATATTGGATGGGAGTAAAGCGGCTCGAAGGCATCGACGAATTTTTTACCGTCAGTCAGTGGGAAGCATACACCCTGCCTGCTCATTACACCTTGCGGCAATCAATGAATGCTTTGATCGGATGGTTCGACGACACCCGGAGCGACCTATTGAAAGCCAGCACCACCATCATCATTCTTCCCGGATATATTTATCGGGTAATTGATGCGATGTTCACCAATTTCCACCAACCGCAAAGCACCTTATTGCTGCTTGTGGCGGCGGCTGTCGGTGACGACTGGAAGAAAATATACGATTATGCCTTGTCTCACGACTTTCGCTTCCTGAGCTATGGCGATGGGAGTTTACTGAAAATAAAAAACAAAAACAATCTGATAACGCCGCAAAGCGGTCATTGAATGATGGATCTTACACTACCAGCCTTTGACTACAAGGTAAAAAAGCAAAGCGGAACGACGATGGTCTTCGACATCATCCGAAAAAAATATGTCGTCATCACTCCTGAAGAATGGGTGAGACAACACCTAATTCATTACTTGGTTCACTCCAAAAATTGTCCTACCTCCCTCATTGGCGTTGAGCGAGAAATAGACTTATACGGATTACGCCGGCGTTTCGACCTCGTTGTATACGCTCGCGACGGACAACCGTGGTTAGTCGTGGAATGTAAATCACCTTCCGTACCGCTGACACAAAAAGTATTCGATCAGGTGTTTCGCTACAATATGACACTCGACGCCTCCTATGTCGCTGTCACAAATGGCATACAACATTATTGCGGACGCATTAGTCTTGATCGGGGATTTACACTCATAGAAGATTTTCCCTCCTTTCCCGTTATCGGTTAAATGAGGGAAAATCTCCTGCTTCCCGTTGATCAATCCTCTTTGGAGTGGAAATATTGATCCAACAGCTCAAAAGCAGCCGTAAAAGAGCTGACCTGATTTTTCATCACCTGCTCTTCCGCTATTTTTATATGCTCTTTTTGACTTTGATAAAAACGATTCCTCAATTGCTCATTGATCGTTTCATACATCCAATATTTTGCCTGCTCGTGACGGTGTTGATCGAAATAACCGTTCTGTTGCGTCTCGCTGCAATAATGCAATATATTCTCCCAAATGTCCGGAATACCGATTCGCTCATAGGCAGAGCAAGTCATCACTTTCGTCTGCACGCCCGACTCGTGGGGAGGGAAAAAATGCAACGCCGTCTGCAATTGAGACTTTGCCAACTCTGCCCGCTGAATATTATTACCATCCGCTTTATTAATAATAATACTATCCGCCATTTCCATAATTCCCCGCTTGATACCTTGTAATTCATCCCCTGCACCGGCGATCTGAACCAACAGAAAAAAATCCACCATCGAATGAACGGCAATTTCACTTTGTCCCACACCAACCGTTTCAATCAGAATAATATCAAACCCTGCTGTTTCACACAAAATCATCGCTTCGCGGGTCTTACGCGCCACACCTCCCAGCGAACCCGCAGAGGGCGAAGGACGGATATAAGCATTGGGATCACACGCCAATTCTTCCATTCGCGTTTTATCGCCCAAAATACTGCCTTTTGAACGTTCACTGCTGGGGTCGATGGCTAAGACCGCTATTTTATGACCTTCTTTCGTCAGGTATTTTCCAAAACTTTCAATAAAAGTACTTTTCCCCGCTCCCGGTACGCCCGTAATACCTATCCGCACCGAACTGCCGGAAGAGGGAAGACAACGGCTGATGACCTCCTGTGCGATCACCTGATGCTCCAATTTTGCACTCTCCACTAACGTGATCGCCTGACTTAGGATATTGATATTTCCCTTCAATATCCCCTCGACATAATCGTCTGTCGTTAAGTCCTTTTTTCTAATATTCCTTAATCGGGCAGCGATATTCGGATTCATTGGATTGGGCTGCTCAATCCCTTTATTTACTTTTAATCCTTCATATTCCGGTGAGTTTTCCGGGTGTTCTATACATTCAGACATAGCTGATCCATTGATTTGATTTATTGCAAAGATATAATAAAATGAATTGAAAAGTAAAAATAAAGAACTGAAAATCCTTCACTTTCCCTCTATCCTTCACTTCGTCAATCTTTTAATTAATTCATCCCCCAAAGCTGTTTTATCAAAAATATGCTTCTTTACGGTTTCTACAAACGGGTTATTCTCAAAAGCTCCGCGCACTTGCTCAAAATCAATCTTTTTCTGACTCTGATTACCGTCTGCGCCAAAGCCTGTTTGAGCGGTCAGTGAAAACTCCTTTTGGGCATCTTCATACAACATCTGATCCAACGTGACCACCGCTTTTTTCCAAGCATTGACAATCCGAATCACATCGGCAGCCGTAATCGTCTCGGCGGACACCTTATACCACGACTGTATCACCTCCCACGACCACGACCATTCCAAACTGTAATAATTTGCGTGAAGCCCTTGAAAAATCTCCCTGATCTGTTCCACCGAACTGATCTCTTCCGATTCTATGCGTTCAATTAAATGGGAAATCTCTTTTTGCGGGGCAAGCAATCCCGACAAATCCACCCACTCGCCGCTTCCTTCTGTTCTATCCGGTTTGAGACGACACCGAATGTCGTCATCGTTTTTAAAAGTTTGACCTTCCAAACGCTTAATGATAGAATTTCCTAAAAACTTATGGATCGCCATCGAATAATAATGAATCCCTTTTGTCAGCGAACCATTCTTAATATGCGCACTTTGGTAAGAATACTCTTCGGAAGTCTCCCCTGAAATCCGTTGCAACGTATGCAACACCTCTATGCCGCCCAGCATCTTTTGTATCGTATAGGGACTGAGCAGGTTGAAATTGATAAAATCAAGATGATGAGAATCCTGCCGTTTGTCACGTTTCGGCCATTTTTGGGCATCACGGATCGTCCCGACACTGCGTAGATTGATGGCAGGAACCAGATAAGTCTGGTTATTCTGTTCTATCAGATAAGAAAAGGGGAGTTCCGACGTGTCAGGATGGCTGACGTGACGTCCCATAATCAAAGAAAACGCGCCGATCTTCGCCGGCCATAAAATATACGAATCACTCGTCGTTTTTGAACCTCGCTCAACAATACCCTGATGGATAGGTCCCAACTTATATAAATGGTTACTCTGGTTAGAACCCGAACCGGCATTCAAAAATGAAAACATACCGGCAATCAATAAACTGGATTTGTGCATCGTCACCGTGTAGGGACCTGCAAACACCGCACACGCCTCGCCGTTCTCCCCTTGACAATTGCTGAAAAACAGCGAATCGTGGGCAGAAAACAGATGCCCCAAATGACAGGCTTGACCGATGAAACAACGTATCAGGGCGGCACCATCGTTGATATTGGCACCCGATGAAACAATGAAATCTTCCGCCATCACATTATGACCGATATATACCGGTGCTTCCTCATTGCTATTGATCGAGCCGTTTTGTAAGCGCGAAGCTCCGTCTATCGTCGTATAATCGCCGATATGAACATTCCGTAAGCTACCGGTATTGACAATGCGTACCTCCTTACCGATGTGTCCTTGTTCCGACGAAACACTTTCTGTATAACGCTCTATCAGAATTTTTAATTTTTCCGTCAGAACGGGGAAATGGCGGTAAAGAGCAATGATATAAGCTAAATGTGCCGATAATTCGTTGAAAATAGGCACTTCCCGTCCGCCCGTTTCGTTCAATACGGAAACCAACGTACCGTTGCCGAAAGAACTGCGCCCTTCGGTCACAATTAAATTGGCATTTTGGATAAAACACCCTTCGCCAATTGTGTAATTGGCTATATAATTGGGGATATTTTCAATCAATACATTATTGCCGATCTTGCAATTGTGGAGGGTGACATTCAATAAACCGGAATGTTTCGATAATCCGCCGGACAGGATAAATTCTTTTTCAAAAATACCCAACTCAATGTCTCCCGAAAAACGGGTATGTTCTATATACTCCGGACTGAAACCGGGAGCTACCTGAATCTTTTTCCAATCTGTAGAGCTGCAACCGTGTTGAGAGAGATGCGTGATCTCTTCTTGTGTTAGATTTCTTAATTTCATTGTGTATCGTTTGTATGAAAAAAATAGGTGTTAATGGCGTTATGTATTTGTTTATCAGTTATTAATAATCATAAAAGCAGAGTGTTTCCCCTGCGACTAAAGTAAGCAAATATACACAATTTTAATAAATACCGAACTATTCATTTCCGGTCGATCCGGACGTGCTTCGGCATTTACCTATCTTTCCTCTAAACTATCCTTTGCTTAAAGCAGGCGTATGGCTGAATGAAATAGGCATCAAAGTCATATCAAATTCGCTTGCGAGCGAATTTGATATGACTTTGATCCGACTTTAACGAGGATTTGACTATGAGTTAAAGTGACGGGAGTATAGCGAAAATTAGGGGGCGGGGGGAGGGAAAAAATAGTGTCGTTGAGGGGAAATAGCTACGATGGAATGGCTTTTAACAGCCAATCGTGGCAAGATCAAGGATATTTTTGCGCATTCATCTTTAAATTTATCCTGAAAATATTAAAAAATGTTTACTTTTGACACACAGCCACTCACGGTATGTTTGTACGATGCTAAAAATTAACTATATTTGCAAAGTTGCTGTGGAATATTCATAGCGATTCGTGTATTTTTTTTATTGAAGCGTTTCGTTTATCCTCACTTTGAAAACGACCAAATTTTAACAGGAAAGGATAAGCAGTACAAACGTCGCTTGCCGTGTATATAACTTTATATAGATGGTTAGGCGTGGGTGGCTGTTTATTTTTCTGTGGGTGCTTGGTCGTACCTCAAAGTGAATAAACTAAAGTTCCCACGCTTCCTTTTTTATAAACTTACCTGTCGGGGAGGCTGGGGTAGTGAGCCATTCAAATAAAAAGATCTGTGTGAATAAAAACTGAAAAGTGATTGATTTACAGATCGGATGATGAATGTTTATATCCCAAAAAAAGGGCAGAGAGTTATGAATCCATTTGAGTATATCATCGTTGTAGAGATAACGTTTTTACTTCTCACTTTATGGTTAGGCTGGTTTGTAAGTAAAAAAGATAAAAATGATAAAATTTGAATCGAAAATTCAAAACAATATCCTATTGGGGAAAGCTGAAGATATTAAAAGGCGGTGTATAGCCGCTTGACGCGAGAGTGTAGGATAAATGTGTAAATACAAACAGACACTTTGTTGATGCGTTCGATCGTTAAAATAGTTCAACGAATGGATGAATCAGCAAAGTGTCAGTTTTTGCAGGGGAATGGATCCCCGTTTCGTTTATTGCAATCCCATCAGGAGAATACCAATATTGAAAGTGAGTGATTGTACTTGAGGCACTCTTCCGTGGGCAGCTTTGGTGCTGTAATTATACTTGGCTCCAATGTTGAAACCAAATTGATCGGAGACAGGAATATACATACCGATTTCCGGTGCTAAAGCGAATTGCCAGCGGGAAACAGAGGAGGCAAATTGTCCTACTTCCAGTCGTTTTTCTGTCCAACAGGTTCCGATGCCCATTCCGACGTATGGACGCAGGCGGGTGTTGTTGTCAGTGAAGTAATAGCGACCGATTGCCAGCATTGGGACGGTGTTGATATACCGATATTGGTTGCCGGTGATGGTATAAATATTCTCGTTTCCGGAAAAGGTGAAATCACCACTGGTGTTATTTTTGTCCTGATAGAAGACATTCCAGCCGATGCCGGCACCGATGGAGAAGCGATCTCCGAGAAAATAGTGGTATTCTAAGTCGAATCCCCGAAAACTGGTCTTGTCTGTGAAGTCTTTCACCTTATTCATCGGTAAACTGATCTGATAATTAAGGTTGAGTATCTGAGCTTTTAGAAAAGGGCTCAGGCCGAAGAGGCATATCGCGATGATTAATAGTTTTTTCATAACTTTCGTTTTTTTTAATGACGTCAAAAATAGATTACAATGGTTGAATGTTTGAAACGCCTTCTTGGAAGGAGTTTACAAAAAATATACATACAACAGAACGTTTATTCGTCAAAGAACGGAACTCGGTCGGTCGTATTTCCTTATTTTTTCAGATAAGGTGATTGTGTGAAACATTGGTCGAGTTGACTATTGATACGGCTTAGGATGAACGAATTAGATCCTTGAAGCAATCCGTCGGCAATTCCTGTCCATACAACATTTAATTTGTCGTCACTCCGTTCGGCGGTAGAAATCATCTCTATGGTGACAGAACCGGTGCGGTAAGAATAGACACTTACAGGATACCACGGGTAATAAGGACTGAAGGAGTTACCCCACCAACTGCCCCAATACCAGTTCCAATTGTTGTACCAGTTGTCAACAAAATAAGAATAGTTGACATTTGAGAAAGCTGATATGGCAACAACAAAACTGGGGATTTCATCCTCTTCACTCGTTGGATTGTCAATTTGAGTGTACCCTCTGTCTGCAAAATGTTTCGTCACCTGTTTGATGATGATGCTATCAAACTGATGGCTGGGAGCAGCCTCTTTGTCGTTTGAAAAATAAACAATGGAGTCGGGAATGGAAAAAGTAGAGAATGTGCCGAAATCTGCACTCTTGTCGTAATTTGTGATGGCTACATCATAGTCTTTAATGTTATCTGCGCCTTCCGGGTAACAGGAAACGATCAGTTGCGCAAACAAACCGGCGAGTAATAAAAATAGTAAACGTTTCATACTTAGTTTGTTTTTAGTTTAACAAATGTTATTATACATTACCGTGTGGTAGTGGTGACAATAATTTTAGTTATTGTTTCAAATTATACGGTTACTCTTTAAAATGGTTGCAGAAAGGAAAAAAAAGCATATATTTATTTAATAATGGAGGTAAATCCATTGTTAGTCTGTTAGTTGTATGTCGTTTTAAATAAACAGAAAGTATATTTTTTATCCTTTCCCGGAGGTGTTGGGTAGGATTTTATTCCGGCTCTGTGGCGAGGATGGATTTATAACCGTATGTTTTGGCAATGTTCATCACCTTGACTACTTGTTCGATGGGGACTGATTTTTCAGCTTCAATGGAGATGCAGGGATCGTCACTGTTTTTTAATAGTGCAACGATTTGACTTTCTAATCGGGAGAAGGGGGTTACTTTGGTGTTGAGGTAGAAAATCTGATTTCGGTCAATGGATACGACAACGGTCGGGGGATTGGAAGTTTGATTGGTGCTTTTAGGTAAAAGTAATTTTAGCGCATTCGGATTGATCAGCGTAGAAGTGACCATAAAAAAGATCAGCAATAGAAATACAATGTCGGTCATCGACGACATATTGAAGTGGGGATCTGCTTTTCTGGATCTTTTTATCGCCATTGTCTTTATTTTTCAGCTGTTTCTTCGTAGATGATTTCCATAAAATCCGAACTGATGCTATTCATTTGATTGACAACGGCATCAATTCGAGCGGTCAGTACATTGTAGGCGAGATAAGCCGGTATGCCGACCATCAGTCCGGCAACGGTGGTAATCATTGCTGTGTATATACCTCTGGATAACAAGGTGATGTTGATATTATTGCCGGCGAGTGCCATATCGTAGAAGGCTTGTACCATACCGACAACCGTACCCAAGAATCCGATCATCGGGGCCATACCGGAACAGGTGGCTAATGTTGTTAGTCCTTTTTCTAAGGCAGAAACCTCTAAGTTGGCGGAGTTTTCAATCATTTCTCTGATTTCGTTGGCGGGTAGGCGACGGTGTAGAATGCCTTTTATCAGCATTCGCGACATTGGAGAATCTACTTTTTTGCAGATTGCAATAGCGCCAAGAGGATCACCTTTGTGTAGGCAAGTGCTGATTTGATCTATGAATGAACGATCCAGTCGGCTGCATTTGCGGATTTGAATATATCTTTCGATAAAGACATATACCGCAATGACGGAGAGAATAAAAATGGGGATCATCAGCCATCCGCCTTTGACGACCATATCCCATAGGCTCATTCCCGTATCTATTGTTGTCGTAGTTGTCGCTGCCGGTAGTATCAGATTGTTCATATTTTTTTGTTTTTTCGTCTGCAAAGGTAGTTGTTTTCGCTTAAAAAAGGAAAATGATTTCAAGAAATCATACGGTATCTTCTTCCGAAGATTTTTATACCTTTATTATATATCTGTTATTCTTCTGATTGCTTATAACAGGATACGTTATGTTCTTTTGTAAGTCAGATATTTACAATAGAACGTAGGTGAAGTGCTAACGAATTTGCAACGTGGTGTATTCTGCTGATCGCTTTTGGTTGCATAGCATATCTATTGCTTGTAGCGTTCCTTGCTCGTGAGAACGAAGATATAAAAAATGGATGAATTTACAAGAAATTCACCCATCTATTTCATTTATTCGTTTTTATCCTCAATACTTTTTTGTATCGATTTGGCATTGAGTGAAGTGACCACTTTCTCGCCAAGCACTTCTTCCATTTCAAGACGTGCGTTACGAGCTACTGTTGCACCTTTTATCGCTA